>NZ_JANGBP010000015.1:0-41201 GCF_024462535.1 Adlercreutzia sp. DFI.6.23 | reverse complement strand
GACGGGTGGATGGCCGCCTACTCGACCGTCCGTCTAAAGGCCTTCCGGGAGGGCGGCAGGACCGTCTACGATACGATAGACAACCGCAGGAGGCGGTTGGGGCTGGCGGCGTAGGCCGCTGTCCAAGCAACTGTCCGCACCCCCGAGACGCTTATAACTCGCGATCTCGTGCAGAAACAACCTCTGTCGGCGACAAACAACTTGTCTCATCGCCGTATTCTTAGGGAACCTTCATCAGCGTGAGCCCTCAAACGAACCAAAAACGCAGAAAGGAACCCAGCAATGCTCAACGAACTCACGCCCAACGACACGTTCTGCGACTATTACCAGCAGTGGGTGGCCATGTATAAGGAAGGGGCCGTGCGCGATGTCACGCTCAGCAAGTACCGGCTCACCTGCGCTTGGCTGCAACGGCTCATTCCCCTGCTGACCCTCGCGGAACTCAACCGCATCACCTATCAGAAGCTGCTGAACGAGTATGCCGTCAGCCACGAACGGCAGACGACAATGGATTTCCACCATCAGCTGAAGGGCGCCGTCCTCGATGCTGTCGATGAGGGTCTGGTAGAGCGCGACCCAACGCGCAAGGCCATCATTAAGGGCAAATCCCCGCGCGCCAAGAAGCAGAAGTACCTCAACCAATTCGAGCTGCACCGGCTTCTGAACGACCTCGACCTGGGGCCCGAGGTGAGCTGGGACTGGCTCATCCTCCTCATTGCGAAAACGGGGCTGCGGTTCTCCGAGGCCATTGCGCTGACACCCGACGACTTCGAGTTCAGCCGCCAAGTCGTCTCGGTCAACAAGACCTGGGACTACAAGACGGGAACTGGCTTCGTCCCAACGAAAAACCGATCTTCCGTGCGCAAGGTGCAGCTCGATTGGCAGCTGGTCATCCAGTTTTCCGAACTCACCAAAAGGTTTCCCCACGATGAGCCGATTTTCGTGGAAGGAAAAGTCTACAACTCCACGGCGAATAGCGTGCTGGAGCGCCACTGCAAGCGCGCCGGCGTGCCCGTCATCTCCGTGCATGGACTGCGCCACACCCACGCATCGCTGCTCCTGTTCGCTGGCGTCTCCATCGCCAGCGTCGCCAAGCGTCTCGGACACGCCAGCATGAATACCACCCAGAAGACCTACCTGCACATCATCCAAGAGCTAGAGAACCAGGATGTCGACCTCGTGATGCGCTCAATCTCCAGCCTAATTTAGCAGCCGCTCCGCTCACGCTGATGAAGGGCGATGAGCGAGTCCAGCTTCTGGAATAGGGCGCCGATTTTTATTTGCTCGGCCTTACCCGGAAACGCAATCGTTGCGGATTGGACCAACTCGCTATTTAGATTGTTGACGACTCCTCCTGCCGCCAGAGCTTTGTACTGTCTTGCCATTGAGGGTGTCGAAAGCATCTGTTGGAGGAATATCGTGTCGAATCTTCCTTCTGCATCTCGGATGAGCAGCCATCCATCATGAATACAGCCATTGACCTGCAGAATATAGGGACGGCCGAAGCTCATTGAGTTTGATAGCAGAAGGTCTCCCGCGAATACCTCGCGCGATTTCGACATTCCTTCTCTACGTATTCGCTCACTTGTTCTCGTTATGTACATTGAACCCGGTTCGACGTCACCGATCTTGATCCAGTTCACACCCGAGGGATCACTTGTGATGTAGCTTTCAATTGGTCTCGGAGAGCCACCGCGCAAAACAACGAGTCGATCTCCAGCCTTACGCTGTTCCCAAGGGTCACTGAATCCTTCGAGGCGGAGGGCGGGGACGAGGGCGTTTTCGGACTTACGCTGTTCCTCCATGTTACTCACCGCCCAAAAGCTTACGCAGTTCCGCGATGCCGAGCATGTCGAACTCGTCACCCACAAGCTGGCCGAGCATTGCATCCAGCTCTCTTTCGGCTTCGCTGATCTGCTCTGCCACATCGGCATAGGTGTCTTTGTATTTCTCTTCCAGCGCGTTCACTTTCTTGATAAGACCCTCAATAGACACTTGCGGCAGCGCGTTCAGATCATCCATGAGGGGCTCTACCCATTTGGCCTCGAGCAGCTCGTACACCTGCTCGTCGGTCAGCGCCTCAATGGTCTCGCGGGTCTTCTCTTCGAGGGCCGACTCCTGAGCTTTGGCATCCTTCTTCAAGCTCTTTAGCTTCTTCTGGAGGGCCGCGAGCTCATTCCGCTTCGCCGCGATTTCCTCCTCGGTCAAATCGCACGAATCGTCGGCATCGCCCTCTTCGGCGTCCTCGCAGGGCAGCTCCTCTTGCAAGCTCTCGCACTCGCCATTCAAGTGGCTCATCTCATCCTGCAAATCACGCAACTGCTCGGCTTCCACACTCAAGAGCGCGTCTTGTACAAGAGAGAACGGCAGGATATGGCCCTTCCATCCGTCCTGCACCTCAACGTCTTTGCCGCTCTTCTTCTTGATGACGTATTCCGGATCGACCTTCCTCGCAGCGTCGAAACCTTCCGTTTGCAGCATTTCCAAATCGGCGGCAATAACGCCCCAAGCATCATCAAGCGCCTGATAAGCGTCATATTTATCAACCAGAGTAAACGGTTCCACGAGCTTGAACACCTCATCGGCCACCGCAGCCTCCGCGCTCGGTGCGTCCACCCGCTGCCAGTTGCCGATGAGCGTCGCCACGAGCTGACGGCGCAACCCAGAGAACTCTGCGTGGTAGCGGGCAACGTAGCCTTCGACCGCCTCATTCCCCTGAATTGCATCGGCTACGTCCTCGCACGCCATCCGAGCGCAATGGCCATTGTTGGCCGTAAACAGCGCCTCACGAAGGCCGGGAAGCGCCTCCCAATACTTGCTTAGGGCGTCAATTTCCTGAACCGGAATGCCACCGAACATCGACGCATACAAGTCCCACGTTTCCGTAGGCTCAGAGGAATCCACGTAGCGCGGGATATTCAAGTTGTAATCGTTGGCGCGTATCTCGTCCTTTCCCACAAGGCGCGAGTAGCCCTCGATCGTCCGACGAGCCGTAACCGTATCGACAATGCGGCGGATATCCGAGGAGCGCAGCTGGTTATTCTTCCCGACTTTCTCGAAGTCCTTGGAAGCGTCGATGATGAGCACGTCGCTCTCGTCGCGCTTTTGGCGCAGCACCATGATGATGGTGGGGATGCCCGTTCCGAAGAAAATATTAGCAGGAAGACCGATGATGGCGGCAATCTTGTCGTTCTCGATGAGGTTGCGGCGAATCGTTCCCTCTTCTCCCCCTCGGAACAGGACGCCATGGGGCAAGACGATGCACATGATACCCGAGGGTTTCAGATGATACAGGTCATGCAGCAGAAACGCGTAGTCCGCCTTCGAGCGAGGGGCGATGCCATAGGCGAATCGGATGTCGTTCTCCTTGCCCTCCGGCTCCCACCGCTGCGAGTAGGGCGGATTGGAAACCACCGCGTCCACGTAGAGCGGGTCGTAGGTGCCCGATGGATCCGAATCGTCGAAGTAGGGCCAGTCTTCTTCCAAAGTATCGCCGTTGCGCACCGTAATGTTAGACGGCTTGATGCCCCGCATGACGAGGTTCATGCGCGTGAGGTTGTAGGTGGACTGATTGAGCTCCTGGGCGTAGTAGGCGATGCCGTCCGCATCCCCCATGCGACGCTTCACCGCATCGCCGATGGTGATGAGCAGCGAACCAGAGCCGCTCGTGGGGTCGTAGATACGAATCGTGTCCTGGCTCCGCAAATGATGAGCGACGATATCCGCCATGAGCACCGACACCTCGTGGGGTGTATAGAATTCGCCAGCTTTCTTGCCGGCGTTAGAGGCGAACTTCGAGATGAGATCCTCGTAGATGTAGCCCAGCACATCGTAATCTTGGTGCGTGCTCATGGGGATGGTCTGAATGAGATGGACGAGATCGCGCACGGCTTTCGTCTGCGACCCTGTATTGTCGCCGAGCTTGCTCAGTCCCGTCTGTAGCGTGATGAAGATGCCGTCGAACACGTTTTTGTAAAGGGGGCTCACAAGGCGGCTGAAGGCCGAGAGTGCCTCGTACACCTGCGACACAGCGAAATCATTGCCGGCTTGGATCCAAGTGGAGAACAGGTTCTGATAGGAGATGAAATAGCCCAGATGATTCTGAGCATAGCCTACGGTCTCCTCGTCCTCTTCCACCAGCTGCTCCATATCAGACGCCGTCATACCCTCGCCCAGGAAGAACTGCTCCTCCTTCTCGGAGAGGTACTTGTAGAAGATGAAGCCCAGAATGAAATCCTTGTACTCGCTCGCATCCACCTTGCCCCGCATGCGGTTGGCCGATTCCCAGATTATCGCGGCGAGCTGTTGCTTGCTCATTCCGTTCCCTTTCGAATGGTGCACAGATCATTTCATTATAGCTAACGCTTTTATCACAGCGTTAGCATCAGTCGGAGCAACGCATCTGGAAGCGGCGCGGTTATACCGACATTTATACCGACATTTATACCGACACGATCAGCATTCAATGAGATTCTCTCAAGCAATGCACGGCTTGTATGTTCCGAAACGCAAAAGAGGGGCGAGGCAATGCCGCGCCCCTCATGCAGTCGCGCCCCTCCGCGCCGCTACAGGATCATGTTGCGGGCGATCTCCAGGGCCTCATCGATGCCGTCGGGGTTCTTGCCGCCGGCCTGGGCCATGGTGGGCTTGCCGCCGCCACCGCCCTGGATGGCCGGGCCCATGGCCTTGATGATGGCCCCGGCGTTGAAGCCCGCCGCTACCGCCTCATCGGTGCCGGCGGCCATGAGCACGGGCTTGCCGTCGTTCACACCGGCCACCACCATGGCGCCGGGCGCGTCCATGCGGCTGCGCACGACGTCCCACATATTGCGCATCTGGCCGCCGTCGCGAACCTCGGTGCGCGCGATGATGACGGGGTACCCCGCCGGCGCCAGCTGAACCTGGGAGAGCAGCGTCGAGAACATGTCGTCGCTCACCATGTCCTTGGCGCGCTTGGCCTTGGTGCGCATCTCCTTCAGGGCCTTCTGGTCGGCCGCCACGCGCTCGGACACGTCGAAGGGCGGCACGCGCAGCGTGGCCGCGGCCTCCTTCAGCTCGGCTTCCACCTTGTTCACGTAGGCGAGCGCGCCGTAGCTCGTCACGGCCTCGATGCGGCGCACGTTGGCGCCCACCGACGACTCGCTCGTGATCTTCAAAAAGCCGATCTCGGCGGTGTTGTTCACATGGCAGCCGCCGCACAGCTCGCGGGAGAGGTCGCCCGCCTCCACCACGCGCACGACCTCGCCGTACTTCTCGCCGAACAAGCCCGTGACCCCGGCGGCGCGGGCCTCTTCCAGCGACGTCTCGTAAATGGTGGTGGGCGTGGCGCTCATGATGTGCTCGTTGGCCTCGCGCTCCACCTCGGCCAGCTGCTCGGGCGTGCACGCCTCGAAGTGGGTGAAGTCGAAGCGCAGGCGGTCGGGGCCCACGTAGGAGCCAGCCTGCTTCACGTGGTCACCGAGCACGCGGCGCAGCGCGGCGTGCAGGATGTGGGTGGCGGTGTGGTTGCGCTCGATGGCGGCGCGGCGGTTCGCGTCCACGCGGGCCACAACGGTATCGCCCTCGGCAAGACCGGCCTCCTCGGCGCGCACCGCGTGCACGAACAGGCCCTTCTCGGGAGCCTTCGTGTCCAGCACGTAAAGGCGTCCCTCGCCGTTCTCGATGACGCCCGTATCCCCCACTTCTCCGCCCATCTCGGCGTAGAAGGGCGTGGCGGCCAGCACCACCTCGCCGGTCTGCCCCGGCGCCAGGGTGCCCACGCGCTCGCCATCGACGACGACGGCCAGCACGCGCGTCTCGGCGGCGGTGGCGTCGTAGCCGATGAACTCCGTGGGGCCGAGCTCGTTCAAAAGATCGCTGTAGATGCCGCCGTAGGTGGACCAGGCGGCCTCGGCGTCCTTTGCGCCGGCGGCGCGGGCACGCTCGCGCTGGGCCTCCATGGCGGCCTCGAAGGCCTCCATGTCCACTTTCACGCCGCGACCTTCCGCGATCTCCTGAGTCACTTCCACGGGGAAGCCGTAGGTGTCGTGCAGGGTGAAGGCCTCCTCGCCGGAGAGCACGTCGCCCTCAAGCTTGCCGAGGGCCTCCTCCAGGTAGGCCTGGCCCTGGCGCAGCGTGGCGCCGAAGCGGTCCTCCTCGGCCATGATGAGGCCGCGCTCCAGCTCGCGATTCTCCACGATCTCGGGGTACACATCTCCCATGAGCCGCACGATCTCGTCCACGTACTCGTTGAGGAAGTGCCCCTCGATGCCGATAAGCTGGGCCTTCATGATGGCGCGGCGCAACAGGCGGCGCAGCACGTAGCCGCGCCCCTCGTTACCCGGCAGGATGCCGTCGGCGATCATGAAGGTGACCGAGCGGGAGTGATCGGCGATGATGCGCAGGGCCAGGTCAGTCTCGGCATCCTCGCCGTAGGTCACGCCGGCCAAACGCTCGCCCACGGCCACCAGGCTGCGCAGCACGTCGGTCTCGTAGTTGGACTGCACGCCCTGCATGATGGCGGCCATGCGCTCGAGCCCCATGCCCGTGTCGATGTTCTTCTTGGGAAGGGGCGCCAAGGTGCCGTCCTCCTGGCCGTCGTACTGGGTGAACACGCAGTTCCAGTACTCGAGGAACCGGTCGCAGTCGCAGCCCGGCGCGCAGTCGGGGCTGCCGCAGCCGAACTCGGGGCCCTGGTCGTAGTAGATCTCCGAGCAGGGACCGCAGGGGCCGGTGGGGCCGGCGCGCCAGAAGTTGTCGTCCTCGCCGAGGCGCGAGATGTGATCCTCGGGCACGCCCAGGTTCTTCCAAATCTCAATGGTCTCGTCGTCGTCCTCGAACACGGTGAAGTACAAGCGCTCCGGCGGCAGCCCCAGCACGTTCACGGAGAAATCGTAGGCCCAGGCGCACATCTCTTCTTTGAAGTACGCGCCGAAGGAGAAGTTGCCGAGCATCTCGAAGAAGCTCAGATGACGGCCCGTGGTGCCGATGATGTCGATGTCGTTGGTGCGCACGCACTTCTGCACGGAGGTGGTGCCGATATAGGGCGCCTCCAGCTGCTTCTGCTGCAGGAAGTAGGGCTTGAACTGCACCATGCCGGCGCTCGTCAGAAGAAGCGACGGATCGTCGGGAATGAGCGAGGAGGAGGGCACGAGCTTGCAGCCCTTCTCCTGGAAGTAGTTCAGGTACTTCTCGCGAATCTCAGCGGTGGTCATGTAACGCATAGGTGTTCTATCCGTCCTTTACGGTCAACGAAAACAGTTGCAGCAGATTATAGCGCTCCTTGCGCGCTACTTTTTGGAAGACGACGTGTCATCATGGGAATGGCGCGCCGTCACCTTCCCATGGGCCTGCGAGCGCAGCTTCGGCAACTTGCGGCCGAACAGCGTCGCGTCGTCCAGCTTGATGGGCTTCATGGAGCCGGTGGTGACGCCCGGCGATGTGGCGTCCGACAGCGGGTTCACTTCCTCGTTGTCCGACGGAACGCCCTTGAAGAACACGCCGTCCTCGGCCACCAGGTGCCGGCCGGTCTTCTTCTCGAAATAGTAGACGAACACCGATTTGGCCACGGCCACCAGCGGGATGGAGGCGAGCATGCCCACGAGCGACCCCATAAGACCGCTCATAGCGCCGCCGAGGGCCGAGCCCACCATCAAGGCAATGAGGGTGAGGGCCGGGTGGATGTCCACGGAGTTCGCCATGATCTTCGGGGAGACGAAGGTGTAGACGAGCTGCTGGATGACCACGGTGCCGACCAGGGCGATAAGGGCCACCAGCGGGCTCACGAAGACGGCAGCAATGGCCGCGAGCGCACCTCCCAGCCACGGGCCGATGATGGGGATGATGTTCATCACGCCGGTGATGAGGCCGAGCACGGCGGCGTTGGGCACGCCGACGACCTGGAACAGGATACCGCAGCCCACGCCGATGACGGCACACTGCAGAAGCGTTCCCTTGATGTAGCCGCCCATGACGCGGGTGAAGGTGGCGTGGAAGAACTCGGCGTCCTCGGCGTGCTTGGGGCCGATGAGCCGGCGCGTCTCGCGGCCCATGGCCGGCAGCTCCATGAGGATCCAGAAAGCGATGACGAGCGCGAACCCTAAGGCCATAAGGCCGTTGGCCAGCGTCGTGGAGAAGGCCACGATGCCGTTGGCGCTGCCCTGGGCGATGGAGGAGGCCCAGGATGCGGCCGACTTCTGCACCTCGCTGATGACGTTCTTCACCGTTTCGTCCTCGAGCATCGGGGCGTAGCGGGCATACAGGTCGTTGCCCCAAGCGATGACCGCATCAACATAATGGGGCATGTTGCTGACCAAGTCGTTGAACTGGGCGTTCAGGCCGAACATAGGCGAGAACAGCAAAAAGCCGATAAGAGCGAGCACGAGCGCCATGATGACATAGGCGATCGTGGTGCCCAAACCGCGGTTGACGTGGTGCTTCTCCAGCCCGTTCACAATGCCGCGCAGGCAGAAGACGATGATGACGGTCCAGATGAGGATGGCCACGGGCACCGACAGGATGTTCAGCAGGTAGACGATCGCCGCCAAAAGCAGGATGGCCGCCACCACGGCCCACAGGTCGAAGAAGCGCGTGCGGGCGCGGGCCTGCTTGGTGCGCGAGATGGCATTGGCGGCAGCGGTGGCCGCGGCGGCCGCGCTGCGCGGGTTGTTGACGGAAGCGGGCGCGTCGGCTCCTCCCTGCGATTGAGACGCGTCGGTGCTCATGGGAATCTCCTCGGACGCGAGCTACTGAACGGTGTAGGGGCTGTTCCCCATCGGGGCCGGCTTGGCCTGGGCCGCGGCGGCGTTGGGCGAGATGGCCGGCGAAGCTGCGGCTGCGGGATCGGCAGGGGCCGTCGCGGCCGGCGTGTCGGTGTCGGCGTTGGCCACGGCCGCATCGGCGATGGTGCCGGCGGTACCGGAGAGCTGGTCTTCGAAGTCGTGGGCACGTTCTTGGCTGGCCGCGTTGGCGGCCTTGACAGCGGCGCGGCGGTCTTTGCCCTCGGCGACGACGGCGCGGGCGGCGTCCCCCATAGCCGAGACGGCGTCGGCGACGGTCGCCCCGCGCTCGGGCGCGCGGCCGGCCTTCGCGGCGGCGCTGGCGTCGGCAGCGGCTCCCAAGCTCACGGACTCGTCGGAGGCGTAGCGCGGCTTGAACTTGCTGCGCAGCTTGCCCGTGAGCGAGTTCACCAAATCGATCGGGGCGCTCGTCACGGTATCCACGGCACCGGCGGCCTTCGAGACGGAATCGGTGATCTGGGTCACGTCTTCCAGAATCTGGTCGACGCGCATGAGCTCCAAATTCGCCGCGTCCACCGTGAGCGACAGACGCTCCACCAGCGGATCGACGCGGCCCACAGCGGGCTTGGCTTCCTCGGCGATCTCGTTCACGCGGGTCAGCAGCGGGTCGATCTGGTCAGTTACCAGGGCATCCACATGGGCGATGAGGGGATCAACCTGGGCGGTGATCTTCTCCACGTTCTGCAGCGTGGGCGTGAGCTCCTTATGGGCGTCGTCGATGGTCGAACGCGTCGAGCGGATGGTCAGCGCCAATTCCACGACGAACCATACGAGCACCGCGCCGACGAGCACGTAGACGACGGGCAGCGCGATGTCCACGATCCCTGCGAAATCCATGATGAGCCTCCTTATAATTCCGAAGACCTGACTATACCATTACTGGAGTCATTCTAATTAAGTTGCGCAGGGCCTCCACGGAACGCGTCCGCATGGTAGCCATTCCGTAAACGGAAGTTGACATCGTGTCACACGCGAGCGACATCGCCGGCAGCGCCCGTGCTGGGGCGGCCTCGACCGAACGTCGCCCCAGCACGATGCCTGGCTCGCTGCGCAGTGCCCGCACCGCGGCGGACGCAACACCCCGAGCCGCGACTCAACTCCCCTGACGGTCGCGGGCAGCGGCGTCGGTGCGGTAAGCCTCCCAGCCGCGCTCGCCGGGTTGGTAGAAACAGCCGCGCTCAAGGCCCTCGGGCAGATAGCGCTGATCGACCCAGCCGGCCGGGTAGCTGTGGGGGTACTTGTACTCGCCGTAGTTTTCCGAGCCGGGGCGATGACGATCGCGCAGGTAATCGGGCACCTTGCGCACCGGGCCGTTGCGCACTTCGCGCAGCGCCGCATCGATCGCGGCCTCGGCGCTGTTGGACTTCGGCGCCAGCGCCAAGTAAATGGCGGCCTGGGCCAGGTTGATGCGGCACTCCGGGTAGCCGATGACCTCGGCAGCCCGGAAGGCGGCCTCGGCCACGAGCAGGGCCTGGGGGTCGGCGTTCCCGATATCCTCCGAGGCAGCGATGTACATGCGCCGGGCGATGAACTTCGGATCCTCTCCCCCGTCGATCATGCGGGCGAGCCAGTAAACGGCGGCATCCGGATCGCTGCCCCGCATGCTCTTGATGAACGCCGAGATGATGTCGTAGTGCATGTCCTTGTTCTTGTCGTAGGGCAGCGCCCGATGGGGCGTGGCGGCCCGCACCATGGCCTCGGTGATGGCGACCGGCGCCTCGCGCGTGCCCGGAGCCACCATGCCGGCGGCCAGCTCAAGCGTCGTGAGCGCCCCGCGGCCGTCGCCGCCGGCCAGAGTGACGATGGCAGAAGTGGCCTCATCTTCCAGAGCATAGCAGCCGGCAAGCCCCCGATCGTCGGCCACGGCACGGCCCACCAACTCGGCGATCTCATCATCGGCGAGCGAATGCAGCTCCACGATGCGCGAGCGCGAGATGAGGGCGGAGTTCACTTCGAAAAAAGGGTTTTCCGTGGTGGCGCCCACGAGCACCACGAGCCGGTCTTCCACCGCATGCAGCAACGCGTCCTGCTGGCTGCGGTTGAAGCGGTGGATCTCATCGACGAACAGGATGGTGCGCAAGCCCCCCATGACGAGACGCTTCTCCGCCGCGTCGATTTCCCGGCGCAAGTCGGACACCGTGCCCCCGATAGCCGACACCTCCACGAAGGTGGCGCGGGTCGATTCAGCGATGACGTGGGCAAGCGACGTCTTGCCCGTGCCCGCCGGCCCGAAGAGGATGACGGAGCTTAACGTGTCGTTCTCGATGGCCGCGCGCAGCCAGCTGCCCTCGCCCACGGCCTCCGTCTGCCCGACCACCTCGTCGAGCGTGCGCGGCCGCATGCGCACCGCGAGCGGAGCCACATCGCGCTTCCGATCATTTTCCATAGCAGTAAACAAAGTATCCATAGCCCGTAATGGTACCACGGAGCCCGCCAAAATAATAGAACAAATGTTTTTGGTCGTTCGTCCGATAAAAGAACGCTAGCGATGGCCCGAAGGGCCGAGCCCGCAACCGTGAACCCACTCAGAGGTGCGCCCAAGGAAGCCAGCGAGCGGCGGCGAGGCGCCTCAGATTGCCCCGCCTTCGGGTCAAGCGGCCTTCGTGCCGCGCAGCACCCGAAACAAGGGGCAAGATGGGGCGCATCGCCGCCGCGCAGCGTCGACAGGGCGTAATTGCGATGCAATTACGCCCGCAAAAAGAAGCGGCCCGGCGGAGGGGGCCGCCGGGCCAGAAGGAGGGGGGATGCGACTCTCGCGGAGCCGCTTTCTGCTTTAAAGAGACAAAGCAGGCAAGTGATCGGAGGGGGTTGTCTCACTTGCTGACGTCAGTATAACAGCCACCCTTGAATTCCCTATGATGCACCCATGGTGAACTTGTGGATTCATAGGCTCATCGTTAAGTAATTCTTCACATTTTAGAAGAAACCTCACCAGCGGGAACGCCTATCCCTGCCGGCGGCCGAACAACACGTTGTTCGTCTCGAGCCAGCTCTCCACGGTGCCCGTGTCGAAGCCGTCGGCCGGATCCACCACAAGCGCATACATCTCCTCCTCGTCAAGCACCGCGTCCAGCGCGTCGGTGAGCTGAATCTCGCCGCCCACCCCCGGCTCCACATCGGCCAGCAGCTCCATCACGCGGGGCGAGAGCAGGTAGCGGCCGAACACCGCCAGATTCGACGGCGCATCCTCTAGCGCCGGCTTTTCCACCAGCGAGTCCACCTTCCACACATTCTCGGCCACCGCCTCCCCGGCGATGACGCCGAAGCGGCTCACCTGGTCGTCGGGCACGGGCATGACCGCGATGACGCTGGCCCCGCCATGGGCGTCGGAGACCGCCTTCATAGCCGGCAGCATCTCATTGCCCGGCACGAGCACATCGCCGAGCAGCACGTAGAACGGCTCGTCGCCCGTCTTCTCTGCCGCGCAGCGCACGGCATGTCCCAGCCCCAGCGCCTCCTCCTGATACACGTAGCTGACCGGCAGGTTGCCGACATATTCCACCGCATCGGCATAGGCGTCCTTGCCGCGCTCGCGCAGAAGCGCCACCAGCTCCGGGTTCGGCGTGAAATGGTCCTCAATGGCCTTCTTCTCGCGGCTGTTGACGATCACGACCTCATCAGCGCCGGAAGCCAGACCCTCTTCCACCACATACTGGATGGCCGGACGATCCACCACCAGCAGCATTTCTTTGGGCTGGGCCTTGGTGGCCGGCAGAAAGCGGGTACCGAGCCCCGCCGCGGGAATGAGTGCCTTCATCGAGCGCCTTTCTCTTCGTTGTTCGCGTGCCGCTCATGATACTACAGATGCACGATGGCGGACCTTGCGTCGCCTTGCCGCACTCCAAAGCTACTCGATTGAGCAAAAAGACATAGTTCTCGTAGTCTCGTCCTCCCCTATCGCGCCGACCGCTAAACGCGACCTGGCGAAACTCTGGCTGAGATCTGGCGGGTGCCGTAGTTTTCCAACGCAAAGCTACGAGAAGTGGGGTATTTTGCTCAAAACGGGCATCTGCCGTTCGCGCCCGCATTGCGCGCGAGGTCGACTATACTAGGCACATGGACGAAACCTGCGCACATATTCTCGACCCCATCCCCGACGAGCAGTACCTGGAGGCCCGCGATGCCACCGGGGGCAAGCCGGCGGGCGTGCGCTTTCTGGCATTCAACACCATCATCGACATCGAAGCCTACGGCGAAGCGGCGGCGTGCCGAGCGGCCTTCGAGAAGGCCCGGGCGCTCTGCCGCCTCTACGAGCGCCTGTTCAGCCGCACGCTTCCCCACTCCGACATCGCACGCATAAACAGCGCGCACGGCCAGCCCGTGGCCATCGACCCTTTGACCTACGACCTGCTCGAGAGGGCGCTTTCCTACTGCGCGGAAAGCGAGGGCGCCTTCGACATCACCGTAGGCTCGGCGGTGCGCCTGTGGAATTTTCACGAGGGCACGGTGCCCGATGACGGTGCACTCGCCGAGGCGGTGCGCCACGTCGACTGGCACGCGCTCAGATTGCGGAAGACGCCGGCAGCCACAGCGGCCGAGAGCGACGCCGATGCCGCAACCGAGGCGGTGCCCGGGTTCGAGGCAGCGCCCGAACCCAAGGCCTGCTTCGCGCAGCTGGCCGACCCCGATGCCGCCGTGGACGCCGGCGGCATCGCCAAAGGATGGATCGCCGATGCACTCGTGGCGGCCATGGAGGCCCACGGGCTCTCGGGCATCATCGTGAACCTCGGCGGCAACGTGGCCGTGAGCGGCACCAAGCCCACAGGCGACCCTTGGCGCGTGGGCATCCGCGATCCGCGCGACCCCTCCCAGCTCATCGGCGCCGTGCCCCTGGTTGCGGGATCGGCCGTCACGAGTGGCGTCTACGAGCGCTGCTTCACCGCGCCCGACGGCACCTTCTACCACCATATCCTCGATCCGCGCACGGGGCGCCCCGTCGAAACCGACGTGGCCGGCGTCACCGTCATCTGCGAGAAATCCATCGACGCGGAGGGCTTCTCTACCACCCTGCTCGCCCTCGGCCTCGAACGCGGACTCGCCCTCGCCCGTCGACACCCCGAAATTCTGCAGGCCTTCTTCATCGCCCCCGACGGCACTATCACCAACGCCCGCTGAGCGAGCTATGAAGTCTTTGTATCGGGGAGAAATCGTCGCCTCCTCGAACCGTCGGAGAACGCTAGACTAATCGTTGCATCGATGAACTAACTTTCCGGCAGCCGAAAGGACGTAATGGCCGAGGTCGCGAACAAATTCAACCTGGACTCCACGTACTTCGTGGCCTTCGAAATGGCCCATGAGGCCCTGCGCCGCGGGTTGGAGCAGGCGAGCGACCTGAACATCACCCAGTACCGCATTTTAACGAAGCTGATGCAGGCCTCGGCGCCCGTAAGCCAGGGGGAGCTCGGAAAGATTCTAGGCATGAAGCCCAATGTGGTGACCCAGGCCGTCGACGCCCTCGTCGCCCATGGGTACGCGACCCGCGAGGCTGGCACGACCGATGGCCGCACGCGGTTCCTCGCCGTCACCGACGACGGCGCCGAGCACGTCGCTGCCGTCAACCAGTCCCTGGTAGAGAGCTTGTACGCCACCTTCCCAACCCAAGATCCCACGTATCGCACCATTCTGGAAGCGGCGGTTGCCGCCGCAGCCCACATCGAACCCCCACTGCACGCCGGGCGCGCTCAGCGTTTCCCTGCCACGCGCTCGCTCGTATCCATCGAGCTCATCCGCGCCGAGACAGAGCGCACCCTGCGCGATGCCACGGGCGCGTCGCTCAACGAGTGCCGCATCGTCCAACGCCTCGGCGAGACGGATCATCCCGAACGCGTCGGAACCCTGGCAGAGCAGCTGATGATGTCGCCGGTGAACGCGGCGCGCGCCGTGGATCGCCTCGTGGGCCGCGGCTGGGCCAAACGCCTGAAGTCGCCTCACGACAAGAAGGCCGTGTACGTGGCCCTCACCGACGAGGGCGTTTACCAGGGATTTCTCATCAGCGCCACCGTGAACGAGCTGGCTGCCACCAAGCTGTGGGTGCGCCTGACTCCCGAGCAGAGGGACGCCATCGAGCGCGTGGGCCATGTGGTGGTGGCCGACCTGAACGCTCAGCGGCAAGCAAAGGAGCAGGCCGCCTACGACCTGCTCCGGGAAATCTAGGCGAGGCTCATCTTGTCCGCATAGACCTTCGCACCGAAGAGCATGGCCACATTTGCCACGACATCCGCCGCGAACCAGCCGCCCAGCGCCGGCAGGCTGATGCTCGCCGCGTTCAGGGCCGAGAACGTGCCGACCGTGAGCGCTGCGACGACGGCGCCGCACAACGCCACCGCCGCGATGAGCGAAAGCTCCAGGCTGTGCCCTGTGTGCCAGCGAGCCACGCAGGCGCACACCACCATGGAGGCCGCCCCCAGAAGCGTGCCGAGGAAAGCCGCGAACCCGATGACGCCGACGACGATGATCGGCAGCCCCGGCAGCTTCGAGGACATGGATCCCACCTGCACCGCCGACAGGATGCCGAGCACCACCACGACCAGACACGCCAGCGCCACGAGCGCCGTCGCCCAGCCCCAGAGAAACGCCGTCAGCGGGCGCGGGCGCACCGCGGGAGCGCCCGCATCGCCCTGCGCCCGCGAGGCCAGCGCGCCGTAGAGCACCGCGCCGGCCGTCGACACGCAAAGCGCGAGGCCAGCCGCGAACAGGAAGGCCACGAAGGCCGAGCCCGTGAGGATAGAGCAGATCACATCGAGCACCGGCACGCCCGAGGCCGAGATGTAGTCGAAGGCGAGCACGCCGGTGCCCCCGGCCACCGCAAGCCCGATGCGTCCCAGCAGCGCAATCACGAGCGCCATGGCATACAGCGCGAGAAACGGCCGCGCCATCGCTTTCATATCTTTCATAACGAACTCCTATCCGTACGCGCGCTCGCGCCCTTACGCCTGGCCGCCGTTGATCTCGTTCTCCACCGCAGAGGTGCCGCACAGATACCCGCCGCAGAAGGCGAGCCCCACGTCCCCCATGAGCGATCCCAGAATCGGGTCGCCGATGTAGCTGTTCTCGCCGCAAGCGCCCCCGGCGGTGTGCCAGCCGGCGTACAGGCCGGGGATCACGCGGCCGTCTGTGCCCACCACCTGCATCTGGTCGTTGATGAGCAGCCCCGCCTTCGTGCCGTACAGGTTGCCGCCGATGCGGCAGCCGTAGAAGGGCGGCTCCACGATTGGGTGCAGCCACTCGGCGGGCATGGGGTACAGAAAGTCGTCCTCGCCGCGCTCGCAGGCGTCGTTCCACTTCGCCACGGCCTCGGTGAGCACGCCCTCGGCGAGGCCCAAATCGCGCTCGAGCTCCTCCAGACTGTCGCGGCGCTTCAGCACGTCGGCGTCGATGGCGTCCTGCACGCCGTGGTGCCAGTCGCGGTAGTGCTCCGGCACCTTCTCGATCTGCTCCAGGTCGGGGGTCAGCAGCTTGCGGCAGTGCTCCTGGGCGAATCCCGCCAGGTGATCCTCGTAGTTCGCGTCGAAGATGATGTAGGAGCGGTGGCCCGGCGGGGTCATCTGGATGGTGGCCAAATCGCCCAAGGCGTAGATGGCGTTGGCGCCGTCCTCGGCCACACGGGAGTCCATGTAGCGCAGGCGGTTGCCGCAGCGGTCGATAGTCAGCCACGGCTGGCGCGAGAGCTGGGTCATGCCGTCGTAGAGGAACCGCGCCCAGGTGCCGCCCTCGGCCTGCCAGTCGACCCCGCCGTCGAAGGAGGCGGAGCTGTTGAACCCGGACACGTCGGCACCCACGCCCAGCCCCATGCGGAAGCACTCGCCGCGCTCCCCGGCCGTCAAGTAGCTGGAGGCGCAGCCCATGGCCGCCGTGGGGATGTACTTGTCCAAGAGCGCCTTGTTGTTGCAGAAGCCGCCCGCCGTGAGGATGACGGCGCGGTCGGCGCGGATGTAGCGCTCGGTCTCGTAGTCCTCGTTCACCACGACGCCCACGATGCGTCCGTCGTCGTCCTGCACGAGGGCCACAGCGGGGCTTTGGAAGTGGAAATCGACGCCGTGGGCGTAGCCGTAGTTGTACATGGCGTCGGTGGCGTCCTTCATCTTCAGCACGTGGTGGTCCAGCGTCGAGCGCTTCGGGGCCACGTACACCGGCACCTCGCCCAGACGCCAGTGCACGCCGCAGTCGGCCATCCAGTCCAGCGACTTGCCGCCCTCGCAGGCGAGCCGGTAGATGAGCTTCGGGTCGGCCGCGTAGTGGTACTCGTCCATGGCCCAATCGGTCAGCGCTTTGGGGTCGAAGGGATAGCTCGGGAAGGCGAACTTCTTCTCCTCCTGGCCCGAGTAGCCACCCAAAATGCCGCACATGCCGGCCTCCTGGGCGTTGCCGCCGGGAAGCCCCATGGCCTCCACGCAGATGACGTCGGCGCCCAGCTGAACCGCGCGGGCCGCCGCGTTCAGGCCACCGCCGCCGGCGCCCACCACGCAGATGTCGCACTCGTAGTCCCAGTTGGCAGGCACGGCCCGGGGAGGGATGGGCGTGGCGTCGTCGGCGGGGAACGAACTGGCGTTGTGCTCGCGGTAGGTGCCGTCGGCGGCGGTGGCGTTGGTAGCGGCGGAAGGCTCGGCGGTCACGGCCGCGGAGCCGTCGGCGGCCCAGTTGCCGCTGCGCACCTCGGCGGCCACGGCCGGCTCGGCGGCGGCAAGGCCCAGCATGGCAGCCCCGGCGGCGGCCACGGCCGAGCCGGTCAGGAAGTCGCGGCGGGAAAGGGCGCCAGCGCCCGTGGTGTTCTCGGCCATGGCTAGGCCTCCTTTCCAGTTAGGGCAGCGGTGGCGTCGGCATCGCTCGCTGCGGCGGCATCTCCGCCGCTCTGCGTCGCCGCGCCGCCAGCCGTCTCGGCGCCGGCGGCAATCTCCGCCTGGGCGAGCGCGTCGGCCACGGCCTGCTTCACCCCGGCGGTCGTAATGGTGGCCCCGGCGATGGCGTCGATATCGGCACTCTGGGCCGCCTCGATCATCTCGGCGTACCGCCCGTCGCGGATGGCCTCGTAGCCGCCGCGGCTCTGGCTCTCCCCTTCTTGGGTCGTTTCCAGGCAGGTGATGCGCCCGTCATCCAGAAGCAGCGTCACCGTGATGGCGCCCTCCATGCCGCGCCCGTGCCCGACATACACCCCGTCGGCGTAGTCGCCTTGGGCCCGCGCCCCCGCATCGGCCGCAACCTCGGCTGCCCAGGGATCGTCGGTGCGCAGGGCCAGCTGCTCGGCCGAGGCGGCGTCCTTCGACCCGGATCCCTCGAAGGACGCCCCGCAACCGGAAAGCCCCAGGGCGAGGGCGGCCGCGCTGCAGGCGATGGCCGTCGTTGTTCGCTTCATGTTCCCTCCTATCATTCGACTGTGCGTTCCAATTATTTCTTCGTGAAAGTTTTCTTTTTCTTTCTTCAATGAACTTTATTTTGGGAATCTTAGCAGTATTTCCCCCGTTTATCAATGCTTTATTGACTCATTTACCAATTTCGTCAATTATTACCAACTTGCAAAATTATGGATATTGACTGAAGAGTTCTACACAGGTATGGTACTTCCCAGCATCAATTTGATGCCCCGCGCAGCCGGTGCGAGTGGGTCAGCGAGGCCTCTTGTGCTCCACCCGCGGCGGGCTTCGCGGCAAGGAAGGCACCGATCCTTAAAGGAGGGATCACCATGTTATTCGACGTGTACGGCCCGAACGCCGGCTTCCAATGGCTCGGCCTGGCGATGGTGCTCATCGCGCTCATTCTGCTGAACGAGTTCGCCCGCCGCACCAAGGCCGGCGGCATCTTCATGTTCTTCGGCGTCTGCGGCGCCATGACCGTCTACTGCCTGGCCGTGGAGATCGGTGCGGCGTCCGGTGCCGAGTGGGCCGTGAACAACCCCACCCACACCGATATGAACAGCTGGTTCCACTACGCCAAGGTGTACGCCGCCACCGCCGGCTGCATCGGCTTCATGATGCTGAAGTACTCCTGGGGCAAGATCGGCCGCTCGCATTGGTTCAAGGCCTTCCCCTTCGTCATCGTGGCCATCAACATCCTCATCGCCGTGGTGAGCGATTTCGAGAGCGCCTTCCGCGCCTTCGGCACCACGTGGGTTTCCACCGAGGGCGTCACCCTGTACGGCGGTTGGCACAACGTGTTCAACGGCATCGCCGGCCTGCTTAATATCGCCTGCATGACCGGCTGGTTCGGCATCTATATCTCCAAAAAGCGCCAGGACATGCTGTGGCCCGACATGACCTGGGTGTTCATCATCGCCTACGACCTGTGGAACTTCTGCTACACCTACAACTGCCTGCCCACCCACTCCTGGTACTGCGGCATCGCCCTTCTGCTCGCGCCGACCATCGCCGGCCTGCTTTGGAACAAGGGCGGCTGGATCCAGAACCGCGCCTTCACGCTTTCCATGTGGTGCATGTTCTGCCAGATGGTGCCCATGTTCGCCAACGACTCCGTCTTCGCCGCCGACTCGGTGAACAACCCGCAGGTGAACCTGGTCGTGTCCCTCATCGCCCTGGCCGCCAACGTGGCTGCCCTGGCCTACATCGTCTACCGCAGCAAGAAGCTGGGCGTGAACCCCTACAAGCAGGAGGTGTTCGTGGGCACCAAGGACTTCCAGAAGGCCATGGAGCGCCGCGCCGACACCGCCTACCTGCTTGAGACTGAACCCGCGAGCGCCACGGCCGCCGAAATCGCCGAGATGGTGGCCTACAACGAGCTGCCCGCGACCGGCACCCCTGGCTACGTCTACGTCGCCGTGGAGAAGGACGAGCAGTAGTCATTTGGTTGGCTAAGCTGGCATTCGACTAAGTGGCTGGCCAGGGAAACCAGCCTGGCCGCGGACGCTCGAGCAAGCCCATTTCCCAAAACAAGCTCATCCCGCAGAGGGGGGATCCGCAACGGCGCGGATCCCCCCTCTTCTTTTTCGCGTGAATCCCCCTCCTTTTCATTTTCGCGAAGTGAATGCCAGTTGGGGGCAGAAATGGTCAATGCCCGATTCGGAAAATGCCAGTTGAGGGTAGAAATGGCCGGATAACCGCGATTTCTCGCGCCGCCTTTCGACCATTTCGACCCCCAACTGGCATCTACGGCGCCCTTTTCGCGAATCACCCACGTCAGGACCTCTTCGCGAACCGCCTACAAATGCCGCAAGTTGACACGGTAGCGGCGCAGGCGCTCCTCACCAATGTCTGAGATGACGGCGTCGAGAGTCGCAAGGAGCCCCTCGCGCTGCTCGGGCAACCGACCGTGCAACATCACCGGGTTGGACGCCCCCAGCATGGCGAACTCCACGGGAATATCCAGCTGGGCGACCAGCTCCTTCACCTCCTCATATTTCTCCACCTCGGTCGCCTCATGCCATCGTCCAGCTTCGATCTCTCGGTACAGCGCCGAGCTACGGTATATGGTGAGCATATTCGCACCGATGAGCCAGGGGTTCGTCCGGTTGCAGACATCCGCCGTCGCCCGCGCCCCCGCCAAACCGCGCCCGGCGCCCGAGATACCCACCAGGTAGAAGAATGCGTAGGAGATCCCCGCAGCATCGAGCCGTGCACACTGTTTCGCGATGTCCTCGGCCCCGTAGCCCTTGTCCATGAACGCAAGGGCCTCCTCGTCACCGGTCTCGATGCCGATGGTGAGGCCGTCGAACCCAGCCGCCGCGAGCTCGGCGAGCTCCTCGTCGGTCTTTGCCGCCACATCGGTCACGCGGGAGAAGCACCCGATGCTCTTGCATTGCGGGAAGTAGGCGCGAACAAGCGACGCGATCTTCCGCAAATGCAGCGCCTTCAGCCCGAAGGGGTTCGCTCGCGCGGGCGAAGGCGGGGCGAGGAGGTGGAGCGCTGCAAGTCCGTCTCCACCATCCAGCGCATGATCGGCGGAAAATGGAAGATCGAGATTCTCTTCTATATCGCCCTTAAAGACGTGCGGCATTTCGGGCAGCTCAGGCGCTGCATCGGGAACATATCCGAGTCCACCCTTTCCAAGCAGCTCAGAGAACTGGTGGCCGACGGCTTCCTCACACGCACCGATTTCGGCGAGGTGCCCCCACGGGTGGAATACGCCCTCACCCCGCAAGGCGAAAGCTTCGTGCCCATCCTCCTCGCTCTGAAGCAATGGGGAGAGAAGGAGCTGGGGCTTTAAATGGGCAATCCGAACTGTCCGAACAGCTGGGTCGGCTCCTCTTTAATACCATCCCTGTTTACAGCTTCTAAAAACTTTTGAGAAGCCTACGCGCCAACTTCTCAAAAATTTTTAGAAGTTTGTATCTGGAGAAAGCCATGGACAACATTGCGGCCCTTACGGCGGAGGCATCACAGAAGACCGCTTGGAAGGATCGGCGTTCTCGCCCCAGACGCAAACACTCCTGGAAGGGATGTTCGACCGCCACCTGACGGAGGGTGGCTTCCCCGGCGTGCAGAATCGCCTCAACGAGGACCGTATCGAGACCGACGCCGGTCCCATCGATGTCGTTCCCGCGTGGAAATGGTTCTTGCGATAGGGGCAGATCGCGCCCAGCGCATGCGGGAGTCCGCGTGAGCCAGAACTGATTCAAGTGGGTCAAGGGGACGGTTCTCTTGACCCACGGGGGCAATCGTCGTGTGCGAGCCCAACGACCGCGGCCGGAAGCAAAAGGCGGCCAACCCTATTGGGCGGCCGCCTTGCGGAGGGCTCGGGTACCGCTGGAAGGAAGGAGGAGGAAGGGCGGCTCCGAGGAAGGTTTCGAGCTTTGCTCTGCCACTATAATACGGGAAAGCCCACCTAGGCGTATCACCTAAACGGGCTATATTGCGCTCAGGCCCGCATGTCCCAACCAGGCGGTTCCAGAGCACTCCCCTACAGAAGACGCCGTTTCTCCCGTGCCAATTCGTGGCTCTCGGGCGCTCCCCGCAACAAGGTCAGATCGACGATCTCGCGGAAGAACGAGGTGGCCGACAGCCCTTCAGGCACTTTCTCGTTCAAAGGGGAGATCGCAAGCCGCCCGTCCTCCTCCCAATCGACGAGCATAAGACAGGTTGCATCGTAGGCATCGTCTTCCACGCGCAGCTTCTGAAGCATGGTAATGGCCTTCGAAAAATTCCGCGGTTCATCGACGATGGAGGAGTTCAAAAGGAAGAAAAAGCCGAGCGTGGCAAGCGGATGACGCCCTTTCAGATTCTTCGCATCGCCATAGGCCTCTTCGAAGCGGTTGGCGAGATTTTTGCCAAATGCCGAGCTCATGGTCTTCGTCGAGATGAGGATTTCAGGACCCGTCATCCAAGAGGATAGCCCCACATCGACCTGCTTGCAATAGGTCGACCCGAGCACGTTGGCGTTGGCGCTGGCAAAGCGAGGAAGGACCTCGCAGCATTTTTCCGCCGTTCGCGCATCCAGTGAGCCGATGAAACGCAGGACCGAAGGATCCAAAACCCGCGGCCGCACGAGCCGAGGCCACACCGATTGCGCATCGAAGCCAGCCGCGCGCAGCTCTTCGGCCACCCACATGTCCAAAGCCTTAGCCAAACTGCCGGATTGGGCGCTGCTCCCATCCCGCACCGCCACCGTGAGAAGCTTCTCCAACAGGGGTATTTCCAGAAGTGGCTCGCCGGCATCGGACCAATAGGGCCGACGCACGCTCGAGGTGCCCTGCGCCTCCCAGTGCTCCACGATGGCGTCTTCGAACTTCTGATAGGAATCCATTACCCCACCTTCTTGAACTTAGCACGCTTCTTCCGGCGCAGGCGCATGAGCGTCGCACTTGATTTCATCTGCACGAAGCTCACCTCCTGCAGGGAAGTCCGAGGAATGAGCACGGCGTCCACCAGCGAGATCGCGCCATCGTAGTCGCGCTTCTCCAGAAGCTTTTCCACATAGGGGGCGACGGTCCGAAGATCGTCGGCGCACGAGGCCACCAACACAGGCGAGGGCACCGCCAGCATGCCGGCCTCGCGCGGCTCCAGCTTCAGCATGCCGCCTCCGTAGGCCCTCCCCGTTATCTCCGCGCCGAACATCGTAGCGGAGTTGAGGGAGGCAATGGGGAGAAGCGAACGCGCCGCCTCGCTTATCTCGGGATGGTAGAACAAGCTGTGGCAGGAATTCAGAACCCGCACCTTCGCGTCATTGGCACAGATGCTGGGACCGTAAGCATTCATATAGGTGACAAACGCATCGGGGACTCCCCCAACAGGCACGCGCCACCAGGGACTCCTCACCCGGCATTTGTAGGCATTCTGCACGCCGAGCTCCTCCCCGTAGGCAATGTAGCGCTGCGCCGCCTCAGAAGGATCAGCGCCAGGGCGAAAGAGATAGACCCCTGCACCCCGTTCCGCGGCGGCTCCTTCGTCCTTTTCCGTATACGCCAAGCGACGCAAGTGCCTCGAGCCCGGCGGGCAAAGGCGCAGCACGTCGTCAGAGGCGAACCCCCATTGCTCGAATTCGCTCTGATTCAGAACGAAGAAGCTGTTGTTGCCCGTCACGGCTCCCAGCGACAGAGTGCCCCATTGGGACAAAGAGACGAATTCGCCCGCGCCCGTAAGCCGGCCCAGCGAGGAAAGCGAGTCACTCGAGGCGAAAAGCCCCGACCAGCGCGCGCCTTCCGAAGGGGGCTGGTAGAGCGCTAGCTTGCCCGACGCAAGATCGGCAATATCGTCGCACTGCTGCCAGGTAATAGACGAGCATGACCCTGCCCTCCAGCCATCGGCCAGAAGAAGGACGACCTCTTCTTGCACCTCGGGAAAAACCGGCTCGTCAAATGTTGCCAGACGCACCGACGAAAACGACGCCATGAGGAAGGACCTCAGAGGGGCCGCGTAGTTCACCGTGAGCAATTCGGCGGGAAGAACCAAGCCGAGGCGTCCTCCGGGCTTCAGGAAGGAAACTGAGTGGAGCACGAAGGGCATCCAGAGGGACGAGAGCGAGCTTACGGCAACGCCGTGGCGCTCAGCGATGGCTCCGATGGCATCTTTCTGATCGGACGACAGCGACTGAAACCGCACATAGGGCGGATTGCCGATCACCACGTCGAAAGATGGATCGGGCGCAAGCCGAAGAAAATCAGAGACGACGATATTCGCGGAGCACCCTAAGGCTCCCAGTCGCCCGACGGCCTTCTCGGCACTGGCCTCGTGCACTTCGCAGCCGACGACGTTACGCTCGGCCACGGCAGATTTGCAGCCCAGCGACCGCAGGCAATCAGAGGCGGCGACAAGAAACTCGGCTTCCCCGCAAGCGGGCTCGAGCACGTGATCGTCCGGAAAGCGAATCGCCCATCGAGCCACGAAGCGCGCTAACTCGGGCGGCGTGAAGAAGGCGCCACGGGCCTTGCGCGTCCCCGGAGCGTCCTCTGCCGCACTCAGTGCCGAACCATAGGCCATGGCCTGTCGCCTCCTTTCCTGCACGGCATCTCATTGACTTGCCATTCTAGCGCAAAGAAAAGACCTCGGTGTACCCGAACAAGGACACCGAGGCCTTCTTCATGCTTTCTGGTTCAGTGAAAGCGCGCTACTTGCTCTTCGCCTGCTTATCGGCAACGGCCTCTTCCAGAAGCGTGAGCTGCGCGGTCGCCTTCTTGGTGCCGCGGAAGATCATGAGCACGTACACGAGCAGGGCCACCCACAGAAGCGCGTAAGCCGCGATGATGTAGGGGGCGGAGGGCAGGATGGTGGAATAGATATCGGCAAGAATGGGATTCATGTTCGACCTTTCTCGTTGGTTGGCGACTCAAGCGGGATCCTTCGACTCGCTTCGCTCGCTCAGGATGACAAGGGCTAACGTTCGTCGTCGACGGTCTCTTTGAGCGCTTCAACGCGCTGGGTAAGGCGCACCTGGTTGAAGCGCGTACGGTACAGCACGAAGCCCACGAGCAGCATGCCGAGCGCGCACAGGCCCACGCACAGGCCCATCTCGGGGCTCATACCGCCCTCGCGCAGCACCACCGGATGGATGGACGAGGGAATGAGCCGCGTGATCATGAAGCAGATGGGCACGTCGATGGTGGCGATGATGGCCACAACCGCGGCGAAGGTGGCGCGGCGCTCGGGCTCGTCCACGGAGCTTCTCAGCACGAAATAGGCGATCACGATGAGCATCAGAATCAGATACGTCGTCAGCCGCGGCTCCCAGCTCCACCACACGCCCCACTCGAAGCGGGTCCACATCTCGCCGGTGATCATGGTGAGCACCACGAACAGCAGCGCGATTTCCAGGCAAATGCGCGAACAGGTGTCGAACCGCTGGTTCTTCGTCATGAGGAACCGCACCGCATAGTAGCACCCGAAGCCGAGGGCAAGGAACGAAGTGATGGCCACGGGCATATGGAAGTAGAAGATCTTTTGGGACAGGAGCATCTTCTGGGACACCATCACGTCCCCGATGAGCTCGGCGCCGTTCACCGCCGCACCGCCCACGGGGGCCACGTAGAAGAACGCCATGAGGAAGCCGACCGTGGACAGCACCGCGCCCGCAATGAGCGCCGGCACCACCAGCTTGTCGGGCCACTGCCCCACCTCAGGCAGCTTCAATTTCTTATCAGTCACTCAGTCCTCCTTTAGTTGACGACAAAGTCATACAGCACCCAGCTGGCCAGAATCATAATCACGTCGTAACCGGCACCGAGCGCCAGCGACGTGAAAAACCCGTCGGCGAACACATCTCCGCCCACGAGCGCGCAGGTAGTGGCCGACACGCAGGCGTACAGAAGCGGGAAGATCACGGGCACGAACAAAAGCGCCAGCATGACGTCCTTGCCGCGCGTGGCCGCCGTGATGGTGGAGAGCATGGTGCCGATACCCGCGATACCGATGCTGCCCACGACGAGCGGCACCACGAGCAGCCAGCCCGTATCGGCCGGCGCCGCGAAACTGGAGAAGAACACCCAGTACAGCGGCACGGCGATCACTTCCACCAACGCCAAAAACACCAAATTCGACGTGGCCTTAGCCAGAAAGATCACGCCTCGGTCGAGCGGGGCTAAAAGCAGGCCCTCCAAACACCCGTTCTCCGTCTCCTTGGAAAACGAGCGGTTCAGACCCAGAAGCGAGGTGAACACCACGAGCGCCCACAGAAGGCCACCGGAAACCTCGAGGAACTCGGATCCCGGGCGGGCGAAGGAGAGCGCCACGCCAAACACCACGATGACGAGGAAGGCGTAGATGCCCATGGACACGATCATGTCCTTGGTGCGGAACTCCGCCTTCAAGTCCTTCGCGAGCAACGTCTTGTACTGCGTCCAGGTGCTGGGAGCTTTGCAGCAGGAGCCACTCATCCCTCCGCGATCAGCCGCGCGGTATTCCGATTCGCGTTCCATCTAGCTCACCCCCATCCCGACGGTGGTGCGGTACAGGTCGGCGAACTCGTCGGGGCTCATCTGATCCTTCTCGCCGAAGTGGACGACGCGGCCGCGAGCGAGCACGAGCACGTGGCTCGCGAGGGCCAGGCCCTTGTCCAAGTCGTGGCTCACCATGACGAACGTGCGGTCCTCGCGCACCGAGGCGATCAGTTCGTCGAAGATGTGCATGGCATGGGGGTCGAGCCCCGAGTAGGGCTCGTCGAGCAGCACCACCGACGGGTCGTTCACGAGCGCCCGGGCGATGGAGACGCGCTGGGTCATGCCGCGCGAGAACGTGCGCACCCGATCGAGCCGACGGTGCTTGAGCCCCACGGCGTCCAGAAGCTCTATCACGCGCTTCTGCGGGTCGGACACGCCGTAGAGCTTCGCGTACAGAAGGAGGTTCTCCTCGGCGGTGAGATCGGGATAGAGCATCGGGTTGTGCGAGATGAGCCCGATGGCCTCGCGGACGCGCTCGGGCTCTTCCTTCACATCGATGCCCGCGAGCGTTATCGTGCCCTCCGTGGGCCGCGACAGCGTAGCGAGCATGCGCAGAAGCGTGGTCTTGCCCGCGCCGTTGGGGCCGAAGACCGACAGGAACGCGCCCTCAGGCAGCGCGAACGACACGTCGTCGACGGCCTTGCGACCGCCGAACGACTTCGTCAGATGATCGACGGAAAGCGCCGTTTCCACGGGACTACTCCCCCGCCTTCGCGTCAGCCTCGGCATCAGTCTCGGCCTCGGCCTCTGCCGCCGCGTCCGCATCGGCCGCCGCGTCGCCCTCGGCATCTTCCACAAGCGACACCTCCGCGTCCACCGTCTCCTCGACGATGCCCTTGCAAGCCGCAACGTCGCGCGAGGCCTTATCGCGCTCTTTCGGCTCGGCCTCGGCCAGCTCAGCAGCGGGCACATCGCCCACGGCTGGGCCGCCGCGACGGCGCTCCGCGCGCTTGGCGAACAGCGGGATGAGGCAGCCCACCATGAGCAGAGCGAAGCCCACCCACACGAACGAGATGAGCGGATTCACGCGCACGTCCATGGAGAAATCGCCCTCGTCGTTCACGCCGCGGTACACCACGAACAGATCCTCCAGCGGGAACCCAATGACGCTCGCCTCCAGCTTCTGCTGTTGGGTGGCGCTCACCAGCTGCACGGCCGGGTTCACCGTGCCCACGAACTGGCCGTCCTTCGTCACGTCGAAGGTGAGCGCGTAGCGCACGTTGCCGTTGCCGAGCTCATCGATGGAGTTGCCCGTGTAGGTGAGCTGGAAGTCCTGGATGTCGAAAGTCTCGGAAACCGAATCGCTCTCCTCGTCGTAAGGCAGATACCCCGTGATCTCGGTCACGTACATGGACGAGCCGATAAGGCCCACCAAAATGATGCCCATGGCAGCGTGGGCCACCGAGCCGCCGAACAGGGCCAGGCGGCGGCGCAGCTTGGCGCCATCGACCCGTTTGAGCGAGCGGACGGCCATGAACAGCGTGTTGAAGAACAGAAGGCTCGCCACGGCGAAGCCCACCACGGCCAGACCGTTGTAGTAGATGGGGTTGCCCTGCTCGAGCAGGCCCGAGGCCTGGGTGCCGCCCATGTCGATCATGGCCTGGTAGCTGGGCAGAAGGTACGTGGCGAAATAGATCATGAGCACGACGAACAGCACAAGCGCGCACAGCGCCGGCACGCGGGCACTCCGCCAGAACGCCTTCTTGTCGGTGCGGCGCCAGCCCAGAAGCGGGCAGATGGCGAGCACGGCCAGATAGGCGATGCCCAAGGGCCGGGCGATGGCATTGTAGGTGCCGGCCGACAGCGACTGGCCGCCGAAGGGCAGCCAGCTCGGCAGGGCCGAGGACACCGTCATATAGGCCAGAAGCACCGCAAACACGATCATGATAAGGTTATTCACGTAGTAGGCCGCTTCCTTCGACATCATCGACTCGATGTCGTCATCGGCCGCATCCGTCGCGCCGAAGCTCTTGCGGCGCACGATAAGGCCCACGATACCGGCCAGAAGCGAGCAGATGATGAGCGCGCCGAACATGACGAGCGAAACCGGGTCGCCCTCGAAGGCGTGCACCGACTGCACCAGGCCCGAACGGGTGATGAAGGTGCCCAGCACCACGAAGCAGAACGTCAGGCAGGCGCAGAACACGCTCCAGCGCTTGAAGGCGCCGCGCTGGCGGTACACCGTGAACGAGTGGATGAGCGCCACGCCCACGAGCCACGGGAGCAAACTGGCGTTCTCCACCGGATCCCAGCCCCAGTAGCCGCCCCAGCCGAGCACCACGTAGGCCCACACGGCGCCCAGCCCAATGCCTACGCCCAAAAGCAGCCACGAGAACATGAGGTAGGGCGTCGAGCGGTTCACCCATTCCGTGGAATCGTCGTTGACGATGAGCGCCGAGATGGCGTAGGCGAACGGAATGGTGAGGCCCGCGTAGCCGATGAACAGCGTCGGCGGATGAATCGCCATGGCCCAATGCTCCAGAAGCGCGTTCATGGAGCGGGCCGACGCCATGGCCGACAGCGTGCCGTCGCCGGTGAAATAGCGCGCGTCGGTCGCGATGAAGGGCATGTTGCCCTCGGAGAACAGGAGCACCGACACGAAGGCCGTCAGCACGAGCGAGGAAATGGCAAGCGCGCCGTTGTCGAGCGGGCGGATGTTCTTGCGCGTGGCGAACACGAGCACGGCGTTGAACACGGCGATGAGCCACGCCCAGAACAGAAGCGAGCCCTGACGCCCCGCCCAAAGGCCGGCGAGCTTGTACAGCCACGCCTCAGGAGCCGTCGAGGTGGAGCGGTTGTCCAGCACGTATTGGATGGTGTTGTCGCCCGAGAAGAAGCACCACACGAGCACAGCACAGCACACCGTGAGCGCCGCGGCCACGAGAACCGCGGCCACTCTTCCGCCCCAGGCGAAGGTCTCCGAGCGTTCGAAGGAGCGCTTCTTGTAAAGGATGTGGGCCACGCCCAGGCAAAGCACCGAGATGACGCAGCCGGCAAAGGCCACCAGCAGGCCGAGAAGTCCGATCATCGACATGGGCTAACCCTCCAGCGCGACATCGGTGGCGGCGAACTTGCCGTCATCGCCGAGCGAGCCGGTGAGCACCACCGTAGAGCCCTCGGCCACCTCGTCGGACAGGGCGCCCTCGAACACGACTGGCACCGAATCGCCCGCCTCGGTGTCCACCAAAATGAAGCGGTCGCCCTGGCCCGCGGCCTTCAGCGACCCGGCCCCCACGGAGCCGGCCACCTTCACAACCTTGCCGTAGACGCTCTCGCCATAGCCCAGCAGCTGCTCCACGGTAAGGGCGCTGTCGGCGTTCTCGTACTTCGACGGGCACTTCGTCACCAGCTCGGAGCACTCCAGCACGCCCGCATCGTTGATCTTGCCCGTGCAAATAGCGGTCACGTCGTTGCCGAACGTGGACGAGGCAGCGCCGTCGTAGCGCACCTCCAGCTGCGTGGCGGGGTCGCCCTCCGGGTCGTAAATCTTGAAGGTGAGCACGTCATTGCTCGTGGAGAAGGAATCCTGCACCACGTTGCCCGACACCTGCACCTTCTGGCCCGCCTGGGGATTCTCGGCGGCCTCGGCGATGCTCATGGTCGTGGCGGCGGTGTTGCCCCCCACGAATGCGAGCACCAAGATAAGCACGATGACGATGACGCCGGAGACGGCGATCATCCTCTTCTTCATCTTCGCGTTCATAGTCCTCCTGTTTCTAAGGTACCAAAGCGGTGTGGACCTGCCTCCCCGAAGGCCCGAAAAATTACCAACGGCCAGTATCGCCCAAGCCACGCAGAACCGCGCCTCAAATTCCACCGAAACCAGCAGATCAGCGCAATCGCCATAGTTTCGCAATAAGAAGGAGTTTGCTTAGAAAAGACCGGCGTAGACGAAGGCGCGCACCGCGGGTGGGTGCGCGCCTTCGGGGAGGGTGCCGGCAGGGCGGTCCGGCACGATTATCGAGCGGTGCGCCCCGTCGCCGCAGGGGCGAGGGAGCGCGACGCGCCTTCTAGTAGGTCATGTTCAGCAGGGCGTAGCCGGCCTTCAGCTCGTCCTCGCACTTGTCGAGGTTCTCCTGGGCAAGGCCCGGGTTGTGGGCGCCCTCGGAGTTCTCCACCATCACGTAGTCCCAGTAGAACTGCGCATGGCGGTGAATCTGGCGGGCCTGCTCCAGGGTGGCCTCATCCAGGGAGTCCTTCTGCTCGGCCAGGGTCTTGATGTAGGCGTCCAGCTTGGCCGCCAGCTCGTGCTCGCGGTCGGTGGTCTCCTTCTGCCACTGGACGATCTGCCCGGGCAGGTCGGCGTGGCAGCCCTCGCACTTCTCCATGATGGCCGGATCCTCGGTGGGGTTCACCAGGTTGTGAGAGCTGTACTCGGTGCCATCCTCGGCCTTGGCGGGGGCCATGTGGCAGTCGGCGCAGGTGTAGCCCTGCTTGGCCATGGAGGACTGCGCGCCTCCGTAGATGGTCTCGAACTCGGGATGCTGGGCCTTGAGCATGGGCGCGCCAGTCTCGGTGTGCTCCCAATCCTTGAAGCCCATCTCGTCGTAGTAGGCGAGGATGGCCTCGGCGGTCATGCCCTCGAGCCCCGTGTAGGGATTCGTGGTGGCCTTGGTCTCGGGGGCGAAGTAGTACTCGTTGTGGCACTGGCCGCACACCTGGGAATCGGTGGAGACCTTATCCACATCGGAACCCATGGAATTCACGAAGAACTTCTGGGTGACCGTGGTCTTCGTCGGGTCGTTCTCATGGCAGTTGTAGCAGCTGATGGGCTCGGTCATCTGCATGAGCACCTCGGCGAAGGGCTTCTGGTAGGCCGAATCGCCCTCGGAGTTCACCATGGCGGTGTACTGGGGCGTCTTGCAGGTGATGCAGTTGGCCAGCGTGTTCTCGTTCACGCGGGGCGTCTCGGCCACGGACTGCAGGCTGTAGGGATGCCCCGCCGCCTCGTCGTAGCCCTTGGCGAAGCCGTAGCCGGCGTACATGGTCACCAACTCCGGGTACTCGGTCAGGTAGTCCTGCTTGCCCTGGGGGCTGTTGGACTCGTTGGCCATATAGGTTTGGTACTCGTTGGGGTAGATGTCCTTCCAAGATTCCGCCACCACGACGCCGAAGGAATCGGGCTCGGGGGTCTCGGCGGGAGCCGCGGCCGCGGGGGCATCGCTTTCTCCCCCGGACGGTGCCGCCGCCGGTTCCTGGGCGGCCGGCGCGCAGGCGGCCAGCGCCGCGACGAGCGCCACGGTACCTGCCGCGACGGCCGCCGTCTTGAACGTCGATCGTTTCATGGTCCCTCCTTTTGATCGCTTGTCTCACGGGCGGCCGCGCCCTGGACGGCCGCAACGATAGCCCAAGCTTACGCCGTGAATCCCGCCACCGAAAAGGGACAGTTTCGCTCATATTCATGGGGACAGCAACAGCAGAGGAAGGGGACGGTTACACCTTGCTTACATTTCTTCTCGGGAAGGGACGTCCGGCGAGCCGATTCCCCCGGCTGCAACCGTCACTGCGACATCAACGTCTTTGCGACTTCCCGCCGATCCGCTTTCGGTACCCTTTTGGGAACGGCGGGGGCGCCCAAAGCGGAAGCGCAGGGCGGAAGTAGGACACACGTCAACGCAGGCGCCACAGGCCATGCAGTCGCCGGCGCGCACGATCGTATCCTCCCCCACCAGCGCCGGCGCGAGGATCTCGGGATCGGCGAGGCAAACGTGGGTGCACTTGTCGCAGTGGATGCAGGCGTCGTGATCAATGGCGACGTTCACCTGCCCCGCGCGCCCGAGCACTTGGAAGGTGCCGCCCAAGGGGCACAGCGCCCGGCACCACAGACGGCGGCTGACGAGCAGCTCAGCGATAATGATGGCCAAAAGCGTGCCCGCCCCGGCGAAGCCGCCGAACACGAGGCCCTTGTTCACCGCGCCGATGGGCGAAATCAGCTCGAAAATCGGGAAGCCCACGAGGGCCGACAGCAGCACCACTGCCGCCGCCACGCCGATCTTCGCGCGCCGCGGCACCGTGCGCTCGGGCACTTCAATGCCGAGCCGTCGACGAGCCGCATCCACGCCCTCGCCGACGAGGTTCACCGGGCACACCCAGCCGCAAAAGGCGCGCCCGCGCACGAGCCCGTAGACCACAACGATAAGCAGAGCGCCCGTAAGCGCCGATGCCGCCAGCAAGCCGCGCGACGCCGCCATCGCTTCCACGGCGCCCAACGGGTCGAACAACGGCACGCCGGCAACGCTCGAGGAGGACAGGCTGCCGAAGAACACGCCTTCAGCCGGCGTCGTCACTTCCCCGTCGCCGCCCGCGAACAGCCCCGCCAGCCCCCATCCGGCCAGCAGCGGCGGCAAGCAGAACAGCACCAGCATGCAACCCTGCACCACCCGCCGCACAACCGTTATCTTTCCCATAGACCGAGTCACAGGTCATTCCTCCCAACCAAGGCAATGATCAAAGGAGATACGGGGTGCCTTGACCGAGCGAGTTCCGCAGCGAACGAAACAGCCCAGTGGGCTGTTTCGCCGAGCGAGGACTGTCTGAGCGAATCAAGGTACCCCGCAGCTCCGCTTTTGGGCGACTTTCTACCCGAGTGTCTCATCCTCAAAGTTGACGTACACGAGATTCACGTTCAGCACCCCTGGAATCTGAATGAACCGGCTCGAAATCTCGTGCGAGGCGCCGGTGGAGGAAGCCTCGATGGTGACGACGATCTTGTACCCGTTCACCTCGTGCACCTCCACCCCCTCCATAGCCGCCAGGGCCCGCGCCACCGCATCCACCGATTCCGGCCGCGCCTCCACCACCAGCGAGGAGATGACCACCTTCTCGTCTTCCATGACCTACTCCTGGGCCACCGGATGGCAGGTAATGCACTCGGCGCGAGGGCCGTCGATCTCATGGGTGGACGCATCCCCGCCCACGTAGTGGTCGGCAGGCAGCGGCGTGGCGGCCGCCAGGAACACCTCCACCTCGTCGCTGCCGCCGTGGCAGCCGAAGCAGCCGGCTGCGCCCAGGCTCTCGTAGCGGCCCTCGTGGCTCGCCGTCATGAGCGGCGGCTCCCCGGGATTGTAGGTGGCACCGGTGTCGGCCATCTCTTGGGCGCACCCGGCCAGCGCCGCGGCCCCCAGCACGCCGGTCAGCACGGCGGCGCAGATCATCTTCGACTTCTTCATGGTCCGCATGGGTACCCCTCCTTAAATCTTCTCGATGGAAACGCAGGTCTTCTTGAAATCGGGCTCTTTCGAAAGCGGGCAGTAGGTGTCCTGCACCACCAGGTTGATCAGCGTCTCCTCGGCGAAGAACGGCGCGAACACCATGCCCGCGGGCGGACGGGTGCGGCCGGCCGTGGACACCGTGATGTCGCAGGTGCCGAAACGCGAGGTGAGGCGCACGCGATCGCCGTCGGTCACGCCGAGGCGCTCGCAGTCGGCCGGGTTCATGTCCAGCAGCGCCTCGGGCAGCGCGCGATTGAGCTCGGGCACGCGGCGGGTCATCGATCCGGTGTGCCAGTGCTCCAGCAGACGGCCCGTGCAGAACCAGAACGGATACTCGTCGCTGGGTTCCTCCGCCGGCGGCTCGTAGGGACGGAACACCGCCGAGGGCTTCTTGTCGGCGGATTTGTAGAAGCTCACGCCGCCGGCCTTGTCGTGCTCGCCGTAGGTTTCCACGCCGTACTCATCGAAGCCGTCCTCCTGGGGGCCGTCGCAGAAGCGCCACAGCGTCGGCAGCCACTTCCCGTCCACCTCGCGCACGGGCCAGGTGAGGCCATGGTTGTAGATGTACTCCTCGTAGGGGGCCAGCTGCTTGGCCTCCATCTTCAGCTTCGCCTCGGCGTTGATGGCCTCGGCGTCCGGGTTCAGGCTCGGGTTGCTGAAGGTGCGGTACTCCTCCCAGATGCTCGAGCACACCTCGCGGTCGGTACCCTTGAAAGCGCCGGCCTCGGCGTCGTACCAGGCGCCGAACAGGTGGTCGAAGGCGTCCTCGCCACCGATCTGCTCGCCGGCCAGCACGCGCTTGGCCACTTCCATGAGCATCCAGAGATCCCACTTGGCCTCGCCCGGGGCGTCCACGGCCTTCTCGAACACGGCCGTGCGGCGCTCGCCGTTGCCGAAGGCGCCCTCGCGCTCGACCCACATGGCCGCCGGCAGCACCACGTCGGCGTACTGGCAGGACAGCGTCGGGTACACCTCGGACACGCAGATGAAGGCGTCGTTGATGCCCGTGAGGTCGCCGCGTCCGAGGAAGCGAGTGAGGTTGGGCATCGACACGGCCCAGTTGTTGTGGGCGCTCCAGAGGAAATCGATACCGCCCTTGGAAAGCTCGCGGAACATCTTCACCGTGTGGTAGCCGGGTTTCTCGATGGCGTCCAGGTATCCGTTGGGCAAGTCCCAGATGGCCTCGGTGTAGCGGCGGTGATCCGGGTTCTTCACCACCAGGTCGGCGGGAAGGCGGTGCGAGAAGGTGCCCACCTCGCGGGCCGTTCCGCAGGCCGTGGGCTGGCCGGTCAGCGAGAAGGCGCCGTCGCCGGGACGGGCGTAGCGACCGGTGAGCAAGTGGATGTTGTAAATGCAGTGGTTCATCCAGGTGCCGCGGTTGTGCTGGTTCACGCCCATGGTCCAAAGCGAGAGCACCTTGCGGCTCTTGTCGGCGAACACCTCGGCCAGCTCCTGGATATCCTCGGCCGGCACGCCGGAAAGCTCGGAGGCGTACTCCAGGGTGTAGGGGGCCAGACGCGCGGCGAAGGCTTCGAAAGTGATGGGCTCCACATTGTCGACGGCCTGGCCGATGTCGCTCTTGTCGTAGCCGTCGTCGGTGGCGTTGCCGATGTTCTCGGTGCCCTGCTTGAACTGCACGTGGTCGGCCACGAAGTCGTGGTCGTACTTGTCGTTCACGATGAGGTAGTTCGCGATGGCGTTGGCGATGGCGATGTCGCTGCCCGGGCGGAAGGTGAGCACCTTGTCGGCCGAGGCCGAGGTGCGAGTGGTCATGGTGGTCACGTCGTAGTGGCGCACGGCCTCGTCGGCGAGCTTGCGGGCCGTCAGACGCGAGTACAGCATGGGATGGGCCTCGGCCATGTTGGCGCCCCAGGTGACGAAGACGTCGGTCTCGTCGATGTCGGCGTAGCAGCCGGCCGGCTCGTCGGTCTGGAAGACGTTCATGAAGCCCACGACGGCCGAGGCCATGCACAGACGCGCGTTGGGGTCGATGTTGTTGGAGAGCAGGCCCGCCTTCCAGAACTTCGCCGTGCAGTAGCCCTCCACGATGGGCTGCTGGCCGCTTCCCCAGAACGCCAGGCGGCTCTTGTCGGCCTTCCACGTGTCGCGGAGCTTGCCCGCCACCAGATCGAGCGCCTCGTCCCAGGTGGCCTCGCGCAGGCCGTCGGGCGTGCCCTTGGTGGACTTGTCGTCACGGATGAGCGGGGTGGTCAGGCGATCCTCGCCGTACAGCGCGCCGGCCAAGTAGTAGCCCTTCACGCAGTTCAGGCCACGGCTCGAGCCGTTCTCCGGGTCGCCCGTGACCGAGATCACCTTGCCGTCCTTGGCCTCCACGATGACGCCGCAGCCGCAGCCGCAGAAACGGCACACGCCCACGGTCTTCGCGGAGTCGCCGCCCGAGGTTGCCGCGTCCCCGCCGGTGCCGGCGAGCGACGAGCAGCCGGCCATGGTGCCGGCAGCGGCCGCCGAGGCGAGGGCCACGGCGGTGCTCTTAACGAAGGTGCGTCGAGTCAGTTCCATCTTGTTCCTCCCTTTCGGTCGAGGGCGCCGGACGCCCCGCCTTCGCGTATCTGCTAGGCCGCGCCGTTGCGGCGGGCCACGTAGGTTTCCTCTTGGGCGCCGGTGGGCACCACCACAATGGCGGGCGCGGGGTCGCTCACCGGGCAGCGCTGCTCGCACAGGCCGCAACCCGGGCACCCATCGGGCACCACCTGCGGCGCGAACACCGCGTGGATGTCGTCGCCCTCGCGGGGCCGGTAGTCGATGGTGATGGCCTCGTCGATGAGCGGGCAGGCGCGGTAGCACACCTCGCAGCGCATGCCCTGAAACGACAGGCAGGTGTCCTCGTTGATGACGGCCACGCCCATGCCGGCGTCGCGGCGCTCGGCAGGCACGTCCAAAGCGCCCGTTGGGCAAGCCGCCGCGCAGGGGAATTCCACGCACAGGCGGCAGGCCTGGGACCGCGCGTTCACAAAGGGCGTGGAAGCCTCGCGCCCCGCGTTCAGAGGGGCCGCATGAATGGCCTGGTAGGGGCACGCCTCAAGACAGCGGCCGCAACGCACGCAGCGCGCGGCGAAGTGCTCGGGCGCGCCGGCGCCGGGCGGCCGCAGCAAGGGCAATGGCGACGGCGCAGCAGAGGCGACCGCGCTCGCCGCGAAGACGCCCGCGGCGGCCAAGGCGGCGATTCCCGTCAAACGCATAGCCAAACCCCCTCTGTTTGTTCGTGCGGTCGGCACACGGGCGGCGTGTTGCGGCGCTCTTTCCGCAGCCGTCTCGCCGGCGATCCCGCGGCGGCCTCTCTCGAACCGGATTGTTTCGGCGCACAGTCTAGACGGCAACTGTCCCCATCGCGAAGGGACAGTTGCCCGTTATTTCATGGCGACGGTTGAAAAACCTGAGGGGGACACCTTCATGGGGCTTCCACATTTGCTAAGCTTCTCACTCAGGAAATAAAGAACCGTCTTCCCCCAACCATGGCAACGCGGAGAGGGAGCGCGATTCACAACCGGGAGGCCCCATGCATCTGGACGAGCACAGCGACACCCCCTTCTACCGCCAGCTGGAGGCCCAGATGCGGGAAGGCATCGAGAGCGGCACCTACCCCACCGGCTCGCGCCTCCCCTCCATCCGGGGCCTGGCGGCCGATTTGGGCTGCGCGCGCAACACCGTCGAGCAGGCCTACCATCTGCTCGTGCAGGAAGGCTACGTGGCAAGCCGCCCCGGTAGCGGATACGTCGTGCAGAATGTGGCCTACCTGCAGCCGGACGCCTCGGCACCCTCCTGCGCCGTGCTGCTGGGAGGTTCCCGGCGGAAAGCCCGCTACGACTTCACCTATGGCAACCTGGAGCCCGGCACCTTCCCCGCCACCGCCTGGCGGGCCATCACCGACGACATCCTGCTGTCGGTGGAAGCCGCCGGCTGCGACGCCTACAACGACCCGTTCGGGGAGGAGAGCCTGCGCGCGGCCATTGCGTGGCGGCTGGTCACGCAGCGCGACATCGATTGCACCCCCGAGCAAATCGTCGTGCAGGGCGGCACGCAGACCAGCGTCCAGAACCTGCTGACCCTCTTCGATGCCGCCCGGGACACCGTGGCCATGGAAGACCCCGGCTACGACGGCGTGCGCTCGGTCATTGGACGGGCGCGCTTCGCCATCAGGCCCTGCCGGGTGACCGACGACGTCCGCGTGTTCCTCTCCGACCTCGAGTCCTCGGGGGCGCGCCTGGCCTACCTCACCCCCTCGAGCCAGTTCCCCACCTGCCGCATCATGCCGACCGACGTGCGCGAGCGCGTGCTCGCGTGGGCCGAGGCCGCCGACGCCTACATTCTGGAGGACGATTACTGCCGCGACTTCCGCTACCGGGAGCGCTCGCTGGCACCGCTGGCCTCCATGGACGGGCGAGGGCGCGTGATCTACATGGGCACGTTCTCGAAATCGCTCTCGCCCGCTTTGCGGATGAACTACCTCGTGCTGCCCACGCCCCTTCTTAAGCGATGGCGCGAGGCCTTCGCCAGCTCGTACTCGCCGGTGCCCTGGCTCAACCAGCAGGTGCTCGCGCGCTTCATGACCGACGGCTCGTGGGATCGCCACCTCCGTCGCGTGCAGACGAGAAACCGCCGCAAGTACGACGCGCTCACGGCGGCGCTGCGCGAGTACATGGGCGACAAGGTGGACGTGCTGGAATGCGGCACGGGGCTTCACCTGCTCGTGCGCGTGCGCGACGGGCGCAGCCAGGACGAACTCGTGGCCGCTGCGGCTGCCGCCGATGTGGCGGTGTATCCCACCAAGAAGTACTGGGCCAACCCCGCCTGCGCCACCAAGGGCGTCGTGCTCGTAGGGTTCTCCTCCATCGCCGAGGCAGACATCCGCCCCGGCATCGCCGCCCTGGCCCGCGCGTGGTTCGGGTAGGCGGCGATAGCTGCTGCGGTCTCAGCCGTCACCCGTAGCACGACACGCCTTTTTGCCAAGCATCACCACCGATTTGGACATTATGTCCCCTCGTGCTACTTCGTTTTGGCAAAAACCCATGTCGTGCTACGGATTTTTGTCTGATTTGGACCCATCAGCCGTAGCACGAAGCGTCTTTTTGTCGGAGTTCTTCTACGATTGCGGCAAAAAGGTGCCTCGTGCTACGACCAACGTCCGAGAACAGCCCTTTCTACCGGTTCGCAACGTATGCACTGCCTTGCTCTAACGCAACGATGTTGACGGGTGCATCATGGACGTCTCGCACGGCGAGCCGCTCGACCAGCTGGCAGGCGCGGATGAGGCCGATGGAGGCGCCGGGAAAAGCAGGCAGAAACGTGTCGTAGAAGCCGCCGCCGTAGCCCAGACGGAAGCCTTCGCGGTCGAAGGCGAGGCCGGGCACGAGGGCCACGGGACAGGCGAAGACGGCGGGGCGCACTTCACGAGAGGGGTCGTCAGGGGGTTCTTCCACGCCGAAGGAGCTGCGCACGAGCCTGTCGAGGGATTCCACTGCATACCAGCGCATCTCGCGCGTGCCCGGAACAACGCGCGGCAGGCACACGGTTTTCCCCGCTTCCCACGCGCGCTGGATGAGCTCGCGCGTATCCACTTCCGCGCCGAAGCTCAGATAGGTGAACACCGCATCGGCCGCCGCGAACTCCGGCAGCGCCGCCACATTCCGCGCGATCGCCTCATCGATGGCGCGCCGCTCCCCCACAGACAGCCCCTCGCGCACCGCTTTGAACTGCGCCCGCATCAGCGCCTTGCCCGTTGTTGCATCCATCGACATCCCCTTCCGCTCGCCCCTCGTAGGGACGGTGCTTGCGCCGCCCTCCCAACTGCAACCCACTACCGCTCCCGACAAGGGGCGACCGAGGTCGCCCCCTACGGAGGCAGCAAAACAAAGCGGGCCCCGGTCTCCCGAGGCCCGCGTCATTTCCGTGGTGGAGATGATGGGATTCGAACCCACGACCCCCACGTTGCGAACGTGATGCTCTCCCAGCTGAGCTACATCCCCACGAAGGTGTGCGCTTTCGCGCAAGGCAGTAGTTTGCCCGATTTCGAAGCGGTTGTCAACCGCGTGCTTTAAGAGACCACACGTTCTTCCAGCGAGTAGTCCACCAGCTCCATGGACTCATCCACGAACGGCGCGAACAGCGGCTCGCCGTTCTGGGACAGCTCCACCATACCAGTGAGCACGTCGACGTACTGATAGGATTGACGAGCGGTGCGACCGCGCTTGCGGTCGACTTCCATGATGAACAGCTGCGGGTGAACCTGGGTGAGCACGCCTTCGCTCTCGACGATCTTCGAGCGGCCCATGTTGGCGCGCACTTTCAATCGTTGACCGACGAAATCATTCAAGGTATCATGAATGCCATCGACGATCTTTGCCTGCTTGGCCAAATCCATTGACTAACTTCCTCACATGTTGGCGGTACAAGTACAGCCCCATATCATACCACGATTGTCAACCCCCGCAACTTTTTTCGGTCGCGGGAAGTGCGACAGCCTTTAGCGGAGCACCGTCGCACTTACCCTCTGAGTCGGTGCGCAAGACAAGTGACGGAGGAATAGACCCCAGCCTGTGCGACCGCACCATTTGCTTACCGACCTTGCCTGCGTCTGCAATTTAATGCCCCCTAGAAGGCCGCGACGGGATTACCGTTCAGTGAAGAGGCTCAGGTTCGAAGGCGCAACCGCCTGTCGCACCGCTACAATGGCGCTTGCCCAGAGAACAAGCGCTTCGGGAGGTATTTCATGGCACTCATCGTGATGACGGACTTCGATTTCGGCGATTGCGACTTCGAGCGGAAGATGGTGGAGGCCGCGGGCATCCAGTTCAAGAGCTTCGACGATGCCCGCAACCGTACGCCTGCCGAGATCATCGAGCATTTGCGCGGAGCCGATGGGGCCATCACCTCCTACGGGCGCTTCACCGCCGAGGTGTTTGCGGCGCTCCCCCAGCTGAAGGTGGTCAGCAAGACCGGCACCGGGGTGGACAACATCGATGTCGCGGCGGCCACGGCCGACGGCTGCGCCGTGTGTAATGTGCCCGGCTACGGCACCGAGGTGGTGAGCGATCACGCCATCGCTCTTGCGCTCGCGTGCCTGCGACGCATCAATGAGATCGATGCCGACATGCGCGCCGGCATCTGGGACTTCCATCGCCGCCGTCCTCTGGGCCAGGCGCACGGGCGCACCTTCGGCGTCGTGGGCTACGGCAACATTGGACGCGCGGTGGCCCGGAAGGCGCGCGGACTCGGGTTCGACGTCGTGGTGTGGGATCACAAGGGCCACCCCGGCCGCCTCACGCCGGAGGATTTCCCCTACGTGACCCTCGAGAACCTGCTGAAGACCGCCGACGTGGTCAGCTTCCACACGGCGCTCGTGCCGGCCACCCATCATCTGCTGAACGCCGACAACCTGAAGCTTATGAAGGACGACGCCATCGTGGTGAACACCTCCCGTGGCGCGGTCATCGACAACGACGCCGTGGCCGCCGCTCTTTGCGCGGGCAAGCTCTGGGGCGCCGGCATCGACGTGTTCGAGCACGAGCCGGTCTCGCCGGACGCCCCCATCATGCACGCGCCCCACACCGTGCTCACCTCGCACGCCGCCTATTGGTCCGAGGAGTCCGCCGTCGAGCTGCGGCGTCGCTGCACCCAAAACGCCATCGACGTCGTGTGCGGCCGCACCCCCGAGGCCTGCGTGAACCCCGAAGCGCTTTCCCGCGCCCTCGCGAAGTAGCCGGACGCAAGCAGCCGCAACGGTCGCAGGTGCGGTTCCACAGTTGGAAAATGTGCTTAAATCCTCCTTTGCAGAATGTGGGTAGCGCATCCGCCGCCGCGCGCGTTGCCCTATAATCGCAGGCAACAGAACATCCATCCGCGAGACCGCCCGGATGGACGGCGATGCTCTTGCGATGTGGAAGT
>NZ_JANGBP010000149.1:0-417 GCF_024462535.1 Adlercreutzia sp. DFI.6.23 | reverse complement strand
GCTTAATGGACGGGTCGCGTAGTTTCTCCAGCTCGCTGTCGGGGTACTGCCAAGTGTGCAGCCCGTCCGCATCGATGGTGTTCGCCTGGATGTAGGTGACGTCCAGGTCGTAGTCTTTCAGGGTGGGGATGTTCAGATACGGCGTGAAAATGGGGGTCATGAGCGCGATGCGGTCGCCCGGGTTCACGAGGAAGTTGCACTTCAGGCTGTAGAACAGGTAGCACATGGCCGCCGTGCCGCCCTCAGTGGCGAACAGGTCGTAGGGGGTCGCGGGCGCGTGGCCGTCGTCCAGGGCCTTCACCAGGTAACGGTTGACGATCTCTTGGGTGTCGCGCAGGATGCGGTCGGGCATGGGGTACTCGTCCCCGGCGATGCCGCCGGTCCACTCGTGGACGAGCTCGTCGCCGGCCAGGCCCT
>NZ_JANGBP010000148.1:0-417 GCF_024462535.1 Adlercreutzia sp. DFI.6.23 | reverse complement strand
GAAGGCCCGCTCGACCTCGCCCGCCGTCCCGTCCGGCGGCGCGGAGGGCGAGGTCAGGGCGTCGAGCTGGTAGTAGTAGGTGGAGCGGGCCAGGCCCAGGGCCGCGCAGGCGGCCGCGGCGCCGAAGGCGCCCTCGAGCCTGGAGGCGCAGCCGGCCGCCTCAGCGTTGGTGAGGGCCGGCGCCCCTGCTTTTAGGACGGCCAACACCTCCCTGAGCGCGGCGTTGCTGAGCTCCAGGTCGGCGATGATCGCCTTGAGCGCCGCCGGGTCGTCGGGCAGCTCCTCCGGCAGCCCCGGCGGCTGCTCGCAGGGCATCGGGCGGGCCGGCCGGCTCGCCCGGCGGGTCTTCCCCTCGTCCACGGCCTCTCCCTTCCTCCTCTTCCTCGCGGGCGCCGGCAGCAGCGCCGCCGTGCCCCC
>NZ_JANGBP010000147.1:0-418 GCF_024462535.1 Adlercreutzia sp. DFI.6.23 | reverse complement strand
ATAGAGCGGCTTTTCCACCGAACGGGCGTTCATGGCGCGCTCGGGCGTGTCCAGATACAAAATTTTGATGCGGGTGCGACCGTAATCATCAACAGCCATGAGGCGCTCCGCCGCCGCTTCCACAGCCGCACGCTCGGCCACGTCGATGCGGTATTTCTTCTCCACGCGCTTGAACACGCTGTTGTAGGCGGTCACGGATACTCCTTCCTCGCTGGCCGCGGATCCTGATTCACGCCGGTCCGCGAAACCTGGATCCCTCGCGAGCCGGCCCCAACAATAAGGGGACTTCCTGAAAACCGCCTGAAGCAGCCAATTCCTTTCAGGTTGCCTTCAGGTGGGCCGTTTCAATGAACCTGGGCGCTCCATGGGGCCGCAACGGTCCCGGCGCGCACCGCGAAATACCGCAACGAGGCCCGAG
>NZ_JANGBP010000146.1:0-418 GCF_024462535.1 Adlercreutzia sp. DFI.6.23 | reverse complement strand
GAGGATCATACCGGCATCGGTAACAGCGCTCACACTCGCAAACCATCCTCCCGCTGCACGAGGACGAAAGCGCAGAACCATATCGACGACGGCACCGATAAGAAACGCGCCGGCCCCCGTGCCAGCGAGAAACAGATACAGCGCGATGTAAATGCTTACCATACTCGATTTCCCTTCCCCCTCGCAGCTCCCTCAACAACCCCATCCCTCAGCGTCTTCCGGCCAGCACGAACTCCAGGGAGGCGGTTGTCGCGTCAGCGCTCTTCAGCGTGACGGCGACGCGCTGGCCCAGCCGGTAGAGCTTCCCCGACTCGTCGCCCACAAGCGTGTAGCGCACCGGGTCGAAGACGAAGTACTCGTCGCCCAAGGCCCGCACGGGAAGGACGCCCTCGGCCGTGCAATCGAGGCGCACGTAGAG
>NZ_JANGBP010000145.1:0-418 GCF_024462535.1 Adlercreutzia sp. DFI.6.23 | reverse complement strand
CTCGTTGAGTTTGTAGAATACCTTTCGCCCTATATTCTCCTCTTGCAAGAGGCCGAGTTTTCTCAGCTCGGACAGACGCTTATAAAGCGTCTGCCGGGAGAGACGCTCAGCCTCACAAAGCTCTTTTGCGGTTACGCCGTCAAAGGTGAACAGCGTGGCGGTGATAAGCGATTCGACAAGGGTGCGCAGCGGTTCTGGGACAAGCACGGCCGAGCGATGGAAATACATATCCATCTGGCTTTTCTTTTCTGTGAGAGCATCGCGAAGATTGCACATCGCATTCACGCATATCTCTGAGAAAGCGATGACAAAAGGCGTGATATCGCCTCTATTGAGGGGGTGCTCGCACCGAGAAAAGGCCTTATAGTTTTTTTCAATCTCCTGCTTTACGGCGTAGGAGATGCCCAATCCCACGATA
>NZ_JANGBP010000144.1:0-418 GCF_024462535.1 Adlercreutzia sp. DFI.6.23 | reverse complement strand
GATCAGGTACTCGTAGATGCCGCGCTTGGTCGCGCCGGGCAGCTGCGCCGTGGCCTCTATGACCTCCCTGTGGCGGTCCAGCCCGCTCGGGCGGCACCTGCGCGTGTCCTCCACCTGGCCGCCGGCCTTCCAGTACTTGGCCACCGTGTGCCGGTTCATGCCGTAGCGCCGGGCGATGTCGGTGAAGTTGGGCGTGGTGCCCGCCTGCCTGTACATGTCGAACTCTCCCATGATGTCCCTTTCCAATCGGGGCTCCTTCCGTCCGGAGACGTCGGGAGCCTACACCTTGCGGCGCCGGGGGCGCCGCCGGCCAAAGTCCGGTAGCGCGATCGGCGCCTGTGCGGTGGCGCGATTGGCGGGAAGCGGGGGACCAATCGGCGATTATTACGGTAGCGCTAACAGAAGGCTCCGCCCTTGC
>NZ_JANGBP010000143.1:0-419 GCF_024462535.1 Adlercreutzia sp. DFI.6.23 | reverse complement strand
GGCAGCAGTCGGCATTGATGAGAGATACGACGGCCTCCACGCCGCCGGGAGCCGTCTGGTCGACGATGATGTAGTCGCAGGTGTTGCCCTGGGACACTGCCGTGGCCTCCTTCTGAAGCAGCGCCACCTTCGCGCCGGCCTCGTGGGCCGAGATGGCGGCGGGCACGCCCGCGGCGCCGGCGCCGATGGCCACGACATCGTAATCGCGGGTGTCGGCGATGTCGGTGATGGGCTCGGGCTTCACGAAGAATGCCGGGGTTCCGTCCCCGGCTGCTGCGGCGGCCTCCCCGGTGGTGGCTACCGGCTGCTGGGGTGCGCAGCCCCCGAGCATGGACATGCCCATGGCGCCCGCGGCGGCCACGCCGCCGATCTTGAACAGGTCTCTGCGAGAAATAGTGCTCATTATTCCCTCCTCGGTG
>NZ_JANGBP010000142.1:0-419 GCF_024462535.1 Adlercreutzia sp. DFI.6.23 | reverse complement strand
CGCGCCCGCGCTCGGCCTTGTAGGTGGCCGCCAGACGCGAGCGCGGCGTGGCCGAGGAGCTGCGGGACCTGCGGATGGAGCGCGCCCGCGAGCTTCTGGCCGGCACGGACCTCCCTTTGTCCGAGGTGGGCCGCGCCGTGGGCTATCCGCGCCCGACTACCTTCGCCACCGCCTTCTCCCGCGAGGTCGGCTGCTCCCCCGCCGCCTGGCGCAAACCGCACCGCCTCTGAGACCGCGCTGCTGCGGGATCCCGTCGTCGGGCCTCTATAAAAGGGAAGGAGCCCCGAGAGGCTCCTTCTTGTCGCATCTGTCGCTGCCAGACCTGCTTGGCCCGCGCTCGGCTGTACTTCGCCGAACCGTGGGCGCCATGCCCACAGGCGAACCCGATGTAGCGCGGCTTGCTCGCCAGCGTCGCTTCC
>NZ_JANGBP010000141.1:0-420 GCF_024462535.1 Adlercreutzia sp. DFI.6.23 | reverse complement strand
GGATGAGGCGCGTGACGCCGCCGACGATGATGAAGGTCAACGGTTCACTCCATGTAATTGTATCCGAGCGGCGCAGTGTGCTTATTGGCGACAGAGGCCTTTTTTCCTTTGATGTGTGGATAAGGACTGCCGACCCTCATTTGGTGTACAGGGCAGAAGATGGCACGCGCATTAATCCTAGCCGCGATGTGGTGATAGGCGACCATGTATGGCTCGGTCAATCTGCCATGCTGCTGAAGGGCGCGGCTATTGGATCTGGAAGTATTGTCGGTGGCGCTGCCGTAGTGGCCGGCAAGACGGTCCCTTCGAACACAAGTTGGGCGGGCAATCCCGCTCGGCAAATTGCTCGTGGGATTTTCTTCGACTGTGCCTGCGTCCACGGCTGGACTGCCGAGCATACGGCTGCCTCTCAGACATTCG
>NZ_JANGBP010000140.1:0-420 GCF_024462535.1 Adlercreutzia sp. DFI.6.23 | reverse complement strand
CAGAAGGACGTTGAACACCACGAGCACGCTACCTTAGGGTGCGAGCACCATGCGAATCGCCAAAAGCAGCGGCATGACCACCAGCATCGCCAGCTCAACCCAATAAAGGATGGGGAGCACCGCCGGCATCGCACCGTTCAAATCGCGTCGCACCTTACCGCTGTCGTAGTTCGCCACCACGATCACCTTGCGTCTCCGGCTCGCTCGCGTCGGCAATTTCGCAGGCAGGTAGCGCGCGACGACGTTCTGGCTCACCCCGCGGTTCAAAAGCCGCGAAAGCACCGGCTTATCGAACACCTCAGCGGCTACCAACGCAGCGCAGATGAGGGACACCACGATGGCAGGAACAGCCAGCGCCCCCACAATCGTCGCCACCAGCGTCACCAACACAGCTACACCACTGCACAGCGTTCGAGGAAG
>NZ_JANGBP010000014.1:0-74653 GCF_024462535.1 Adlercreutzia sp. DFI.6.23 | reverse complement strand
GTCATCCACGGACATCTCGCCGGGCATCGAGAACCACAGATCCAGCGCATCCTGCTTGGCCCTCTTGTCGTACATTCGAACTCCCTTCCGGACACCTGGGTGTCCAACTTGGAGTCCGCACCCCCCCTGGATTGAAAAAAGCCGTCGAAATTAACGTAGAACAATATAATAATTGACTGTAGGAGCCTTCCAGACGCTGATAAGTGCAGATTTCCTACTAAATCGGCGCACTCGGCCTTCCGGGCGGGGAAAGCGCGGACGAGGACCGACGTAATCGCTTCTCGTCGCGATGGCCTACTCTTTCCGGCCTTCGCGGTAGCGGGCGAGGGCGGCGTCGAAGCTGCCGGCGGTGCGACGGTAGTAGATAGTGTAGCCGGCGGTGATGGCGGCCAGGGTGACCAGGTAGATGGCAACGAAGCTGACCCAGGCGCCGATGTTGTCCAGGGGGAACCAACCGCCGAGCGCGGCGCACAGGACGAGCGCCGGAAGGCCCGTCAGGCCGAACCCGGCGATGCGTGCGGGGTAGCTCAATCGCCCGATGACCGCCTCGGTAAACCAGAATGCCTGCAGGGCGCACAGGGCCAAGGCGGCGGCGAGCAGCGAGAGCGTGATGACGATGCCCTCGACGGGCCCGGCGAAGATGAGGCCGGCTGTGCACCAGAGGGCCATGGCGACGGTGAAGGTGATGCAGGCGCGGACAAAGGCGCTCTTGACGATGTTTCTCATGGCGAATCCTTTCTACAGCCCGATCTTCTGCTTGATGGCCGGGGCGTACTGGCGCGAGGCGATGACGGATTCGCCGTTATCGAGTACCAGCTCCAGCCGGGCGTTCAGGTAGGGGCGAAGCGCCCGCACGTGGTCGAAGTTCACGATGAGAGATTTCGAGGCCCGCACGAACTCGGTGCCGGCGAGGGCCTCTTCCAGCTCGTAGAGGCGCAGCGGGCTCTCCAGCACGCGGTCGCGGCCGTAGAGGAAGGTGCGGCCGTCGACGGTTTCCGCGTACAGCACTTCCGACGGTTCCACGATGAACGTGCCTGTGCCGTCGGTGCCGAGAAGCCGGCAATCCACTGCGTTCGCGGTCGCCATGATGGCCCGCACCCGCCGGTCGATGGCCGGGCAGCGGATGGTGACCTCCGCCTCTTCTAAGTCGGGCCGCTCTTCCACGGTCAGCTTCACGGGCGCTCCTTTCCGTCTCCTGTCCGTAGCGCTAGTGTGCCTCGACGAGGCAGCGACGGCAAGGGGGCGCCGCTTCACTTGCACGAGAAGAGCCCTGTGTTGCAGGGAGAGGGGAGCGAGTGGGGCGTGAATGCGAAAAGGGTCGTGAATGCGAAAGAACCGTGAATGCGAAAAGGCCGGCCTCGGCGTCGCCAGCGAATGGCGAGGCGCCGGGGCCGGCCCCAATCAGGCATTGGCGTTGCGCTCGGGGGCGCAACGGCGCGCTCTCAGTGGTCGTTCATGTTGAAGGCGTTCTTCATCGTGACCGTGCGTTGGTCGAGCACGGTGCCGAGCAGAGCGCGGGTCTGCGTTTGCACGCTATCGACGAGCGCCTGATTCGCGCGCTCGAGCTCGGCGATCACCGTCGGGTCGTCCATATCGTCCAGGTTCGCCTTGCCCTCGGCGGCGAGCTTCTCAAGCGCGGCGTCGGTCTCGTGCAGCGACTGGTAGCCCTGGGCCATGGTGTTCAGCCGATAGCCCTGGATGGCCTCGTAGCTCTCGAAGAATTGCGGATCGGAAAGACCGGCCACCAGGCGGTTGTTCCAGTAGAGGCTGTCGGTGGTCACTTCCGTGGGGGTGTCCAGGTAGGCGGGGAGCTCCTTCACGTTCGCGTACAGGGCCACGGCGGTGTTGAAGGGGCCCGACGCCGGGGCGAACCAGTGCACGCCGCGCAGCGCCTTGGGTGCGTTCGGGCGAATGCACAGGATGGAGCACTCGGAGGTGCGGTCGATGCCGACGTAGCGGTACTGGTGGCGCGTCTCTGGCGTGCCCTTGGTGCCGTAGGGATCGTACTCGGTGCCGTCGTAGGTGGTGGCGAGCAGGTCCTTCACATCCGACGCCGACAGCTTCTTGTCGGGGCGCATGGCCCAGGGGATGTCGAGACTCTCGGGGCCGAATTCGGGCGCGGGCCCGGCAAAGCGCGGGTCGGAGGGCGTCAGGCGGCTGCACAGGTACCACTTGCGCGGGGCGTTGTACAGCTGGTCGAGCCAGGTGTAGGTGGAAAACGCGATGCGGGCGTTGAAGTAGCGCGGCAGCCCTTCGACGGTCTCGCCGGCATCGTCCTCGTGGGCGGGCATGTCCATGAGCAGATCGTTCTCGCGGATCCACTGGGCCAGATCGGCGCTGCACATGTAGTCGTGCTGATCGCCCAGCGCGTCGGCCAAATCGAAGTGATCGATGCCTTGGCGGTTGGGCTGCACCACGTAGCAGTCGTCGGGCACGCGCCGTGCGATCCAATGGTGGCCGCCGATGTTCTCCCAGTACCAGACCTCGTCCGCGTCGCCGAAGGCCACGCCGTTGGTCTCGTAGGTGCCGTACTTCTCCACGAGCATGCCGAGGCGACGAACGCCCTCGCGGGCGCTTTTGATGTAGGGCAGCGTGATGGTGGGCAGGTTCTCCTCGCCGATGCCGCCGGGCACCTCGGGCTTGTAGTTGGCGTCGCCGGGCTTTCCCACAGCGGGCTGGTAGGTGACGAGCGGGTCGGCGCCGAGCACGCGGGCATTGGCCGAGATGGTCTCGGTGGCCGACATGGACACGTTCGCCGCGTTGATGCCGGTTTCGGCCCACACGCCGTTGGTCGGGTCGGCGTTGGGCGTGCAGGTGTAGCGCAGGGGGTTGTCGGGCAGCTCGATGGTCAGGTGGCTGGCTACTCCCGTGTAGGTGCGCGGCTGATCTTCCGGCATGACCACGATCATCTTTTTCGGATCGAACGAGAAGTCCTCGCCGTCCTCGTTGCGGGCGACGATGGTGGAGCCGTCGTTGGTGGCGCGGCGGCCCACGAGAAGCGTTGTGCAAGCCATGGTGTCTCCTTGGTTGAGGGATAGTTCCTGATCTCATGGTGGCCCTGCAAAACGCCCGCCCGCAGCTCGCGGGCAACTTGTTCGGAGACCGTTGCCAGATGGCTGCGACGCCGAAAGCCGGCTGGTCGTGCTGCTGGCTTTCGGGCGATGCGAGGTGCTAGATGCGCTCGGCGTCGGGAACGAAGGGAATGGGGTCGGGATGGCTCTCCTTGTCGTCCAGGTACTTCAGGCTGTGGGTGTTGAGGGCCCACACGGTGATGAGCATCCAGCAGCCGGCGAGGGCCAGGGCGGCCACGGACACCCCGGCGCCCTCCACGACGAGCGAGGTGGCGAAGACGGCCACGGGCGCGGCGGCCAGGGTGAGCGAATTCTGCGTGCCGAGGGCGCTTCCTCGATTTTCGGCGGGAATGCGGTCGAAGATGAAGAAGCCGAGCAGGGCCGAGATGGGGCCGGCCGAAAGACCCAGCATGAGCGCGCTCGCGATGAGCAGCGGGAGCGACGGCAGAAGGCCCAGCCCCAAGATTCCCAAGGCCATGCCGGTGAGCGACAGGATGTACCAGGTGCGGCGACGCAGCTTGTGGGCGAGCGCCGCGTAGCCGAGCGAGCTGGCGAGCATGCCGGCGGACATGGCCGACAGCACGTAGCCGAGCAGCTCGGGGCTGTTCGCGGCAGTGAAGTGCACCGGCAGGACGAGGCCTTGGAAGGAGCCCATGACCATGACCACGCCGAAACTGATGAGCATGGACGAGCGCAGAATTGTGAAGGGGCGGCGGCCGCCTTCTCCCTTTGCGCCCGCTCGGCCATGACGGCCTCGATGCCGCGTTCGATGCGCCCGTACACGTCCTGCTGGGCCTCGTTGTAGTCCGCGAAGGCGATCTCGTCCAGGAACTGCTCGCGGTCGGTTGGGGGCCGCAGCCAGTTGGCGGTGTCGAAGCAGGCGATGACGGGGGCGAGTGCCGCGAGGGAATCCTCGGCGAGGGCCGCCCGCTCCCGCTCGGGGGCATCGGGCGTAAGAGCGTCCAGCCTGCGACCGAGCTCTTCCATGGCTTCCACGAGGTTCTCGCTTGAAATGCGTTCCACCACGCGCTCGAGCTCGCCGAGCGCCTCGTCGTCGTACAGGTGCCCGGCGACGATGAGGGCGGTGCGGTCGGCGGCCCGCGCGTCGGCGAGGGTGTCCACGCCGGAGAGCATGCGCAGGATGCGGGCGAAGCGCACGGGCAGGTCGGGGTCGAGGTGCTCCGCGCGCAGCTCGGCGATGGTGCGCCGCTGCTCTTGCAGGTGCTCGATCTCCAAGGCCAGTTCGCGGTCGAGCTCGTCCAAGGCGCTCGCGGATGTCGCGTTCCCCTCGGCGTCCATCTCGTCCAGAACATCTCCGATGCGCGAGAGGGGAAAGCCCAGGCCGGCCAGGCGCTTGATGCGCAGCACGCGGGCCACGTCGGCGGGGGAGTAGTCGCGGTACCCGTTGGCCTGCCGCGGCGGCTCGGACAGAAGCCCCAGCTGGTGGTAGTGCCGCAGCGTGCGTACGGTCACGCCCGCCAATTTCGCCACTTCGTTGCTGCGCACCGATTTCCCCCTTGCGGTCGTTCACGTTTCATTAGACGCCTCCATTGTAATGGCTCTTCGGGCGCCTGTCCTTGGAAAGGAAAAGCGGCGCCCCGGAGAGAGGCGCCGCCAAGAGGGAGGGCTCGGAGGTTTTTTGCCGAGAAACGCGCGAGATGGCGAAGGGCGAGCTTACAGGTTGGCCACCTGGCGGCCGCAGAGCATGCCGAAGGTGACGCAGCGGCCCGCGTTCAGGCCGGCGGCCAGGTTCGGGTAGGTGCCGTTGTAGTAGTTGCCCGAGTCGTTGCCGATGACGTAGAGGCCCTCAATGGGGGCGTTGTTCTCGTCGAGCGCCTGGAACTTCGTGTTGATCTTGATGCCGTCCAGGGTGGCAAGCGCCATGCCCGACAACTTGCAGGCGTAGAAAGGCGCCGTGCGAATCTCCGACAGACGGAAGGGCTCCTTGCCGTACTGGGTGTCGTTCTGCGCATCGTAGAAGCCGTTGTACTGCTCCACGGTGGCCAGGAAGGTCTCCTTGTTGATGCCGAAGGCGTCGGCGATCTCCTCCAGGGTGTCGGCCTTCACGATCTTGCCCTCTTCCACCAAAGCATCGATGATGGCGGCCGTGCCCTCAACGCCCTCGGGATCCATCTGGTTGGTGCCCTCGCCCTTGATGAGGCCCGAGCAGCCGATGGTGTGGAAGCGCTGGATGTCGGTGGGCCAGTTGGAATCCCAGATGTCGAACCAGGCGCGCTGGCTGGACTTGCGCGCCAGGGCATGGATGAGGAAGTCGTAGGGCGACGACTCGTTGGTGATGCGCTCGCCCTCGATATCCACCTTCAGGAAGGGCTGGGTGGCCATATGGAAGTAGCCGAAGTCCATGTCGAAGGGGGCGCCGGGCAGCTGGTCGGGACGCATGATGCCGCGGTCGAACACCATGGAGGTGGGGTTCTCATCCTTCACCGCGCCGGCCCACAGGCACGCCTTGATGCCCTGGCCCTGGGCGTTGAAGTTGCCGAAGGGCACCACGCCGCACAGTCCCTTGGCGTTCTCGGCCTGCAGCGCCATGTACATGTCGGGGTTGTTCGCATAGCCGCCGGTGGCCACGATGACGCCCTTCGCGGCATTGATGCGCAGGAACGTGGCGCCCTCGTCGGTGGAGGCGTAGGCGCCCACCACCTTATCGCCCTCCTTGATGAGGCATTCGAGGCTCGTCAGGTAGCGCAGCTCGGCGTTGGGCTGCGCCAGGAAGTTGGCTTCCACCTGGGCGTAGGTGACGCCCTCGCCGCTGGCCTCGTCCTTGCCGGCCTTGCCGTTGTCCAGCATGGCGCCGTGGCCCGTGGGCCAGCACTTGTAGCGCGTCTCTTCGGCGGGCATGCTCCACTCCAGATCGATCTTGCACTGATCCACGCCGTCGGTCAGATCGCAGTACCAGTTCACGGCCTCGGCGGAATGCGCGGCCCACAGCTGGTACAAATCCATGCTGGCGTTGTTCAGGGAGTAGTGCACCAGATCGTTGCAGATCTCCTGCGGGTCGATGTTGACGCCGGCTTCCTGCTGCTTGCGCGAGCCCACGGCGCCGATGGCCGAGCCGCGCAGGCCCGTTCCCTTGTCGAACTTCTCGATGAGCAGGGTCTTGGCTCCCTCCATGGCGGCGAAGTTCGCAGCCACGAGGCCCGAGCAGCCGGCGCCGATGACGAGCACCTCGCAGTCGACGGTCTCGGCGCAGTCGGCGTCGGTGATGGCGGGCGCTTCTCCCAGCCAGGCGGGAACGTCGGAGGCGGGGGCGCTTTCGGCAGGCGCATTGCCCGCGGCGGCGCCTGCCGCCGGCTCGTCGCCGCCCGTTGCGGCCGTAGGCGTTCCCTGCGGCGCGCAGCCGGCCAGTCCCAGGGCCGCAGCGGCGCTCGCGGCGAGCGTGCCGGTGATGAAGTGACGGCGGCTGAACGATGTCTCGATGGTCATGATGGATCCCTTCCTTCTCTTCTTTGCTTTGCGCGGCGCATCCGATTCGGGGGCCGAGCGCAAGCCCAGTGTGCGCCTTTCCGGTGCCATCCGCCATCGTGCTACTCCGTGATTTTTCCGTTTCTCCTGGTCAAGACCATCCCCTCTTTCACGTGAGTTGTTATATCGGGCGCGGCAGGTACAATGAATCGAGAGAAACTCAAGGGGAGGAGAGCCGTGTTCGCATGGGTGCAATCGCTGGATTCGTTTTTTCGTCAGGCGCGGCTGCGCTACTTGGGTCTGGGCCTTCTCATCGCCTGGGTGTACGGGTCGTGGTTCTCGAACGGCATCTTCACGCCCGATAGCGCGCGCGGCGTCGATACGCTGCGCATCTCGCTCGCGGCGTCGGCGGTCGGGCTTCTCGTGCTCGCCTTTCGTCCCCGACGGCGAGCGCCTTTGGCCCCGGGATTTGTTTTGGCCGCATCGGCGGTGGTGTCCGCGACGACCTTGCTGTTCTTCGTGGCGCCCGACGGCCTTCCGCTGCTTTTCGCCAGCGCTGTGGGAGGGCTGGCCTCGGCAGTGCTCTGGATAGCATGGGGCGAGTTGTTCTGCCAGGTGGACCTTGAGGTCACCGAGGCGAGCATTCCCTCGTCGCTGGCGGTGTTCGTGGCGGCCGTGCTGCTTATCTACTTGATTCCGGCGCCGATTTCGGGCATCGTGGCGGCGCTGCTTCCTTTGGCATCGAGCCTCATGCTGTTGCTCTGCAAGAACGACCAACCGGAGGGCTTCGCCTTCCCTGAGCCCATCGAGCCGTTCTCGGGTGTGCTTCCCTCCCTCGTCAAATTGGCATTCTGCTCCATGGTGTGCAGCATCGCCACAGGGTGCGTGGTGACGAGCGCTTCCCCCGAGAGCTTGGTCGCGCTCGGCATGGACGACCGCGGCATCCTCTTCTATATCGCCGGCGGCGTGGTGGCGGGGCTCATCGCCGTGTTCGCCATTGCCCATACCAGCCGTATGAGCTTCTCGTTTCTGTACGAGTGGGCCATTCCGCTCATCGTGTTCTCGCTTTCGCTGCGGGCACTGGACGAACCGGTGTGCAATGTGCTCGCCTCGGTGCTCGCCTGCGCGGCGGCTCTGTACGTGGAGGTGCTGTTCTTCGCTATCTTCGCGCGCATCACGGCGAAGGGATTCTGTCTTCCCAGCGAGACGTTCGGCATCTTCCGTGCCATGGTTCAGCTGGGGTTTCTCGCGGGCGCGATGCTGGGGGTATCGGTATCGCCGCGCTTTGGCCTGCCGCTGTACTTGGCGCTCGTGTGCCTGTGCGTGGTGATGCTGCCGCTGTTTCTGCACCTGCAGAAACGCTTTGAATCGCCGGGGATGCTGGGGGTCGCCGGGGCTTTGGGCTCGGTTGCGGCGGAAATCGGCGCTGAGGCGCGGTCGGGGTCGGAGGTGCCGTCGAGAGAGGGGCTTGCCGGAAGTGTCTTGGCGCAAGAGGCTGGGAAGGGAGTCTACGCGGCGCCGATCGCCGAGCCCGTCGACTACGTGGCGGCCATGGCCGAGGCCTTCAAGCTCTCGCCGCGCGAGACCGAGGTGCTGCGCTATCTGGGCCGCGGCCGATCGGTGCCCTACATGCGCGAGGTCATGACCCTTTCCAAGAGCACCATCGAGACGCACATTAAGCACATATACGCCAAGACCGACGTGCATTCCAAGCAAGAGCTCATCGATCTCATCGAGTCCTATCAGGAGGGAACGGGGGAGGCGGCGCCCGTCTCGGCTTCATAGGCAAGTAAAGTGGCCGAAGCTTTATTTTCTGCGTTTCTTTACAGCGCTTGAGAAGCGGATCGTTTCGTCCTACCATTTAGCTAAACAGCAGAAGATCGAGCGCATGGATAAGCGGGCGGATAGCTTGGGCATGAAGCGCTCCGACTATTTGCGATGGCTCGTCGACAAAGATCTCGCCGCTGCCGATGTCGCCTAAGTTTTCGCGTGCGTGGAAGGGGAATGGGAATGGACGATAGCGAGCGCCTCGCGCGGTTCGAGGCGGTGCTGGCCGCTCTGCTGGCAGAGCAGGAGTCGGTGTGCGTGACTCTTGAGGGCTTGCGGGCCCAAGGCAAGACGCGCACGGCCACCTACCAGCAGCTGACGGCGCGCAAGCTGGCGCTGAAATCGATGCTGGGCGCCTTCGAGGAGCAGGGGCTTCTGTGAGTGCGGCGTTGGATGCACGGGGAAGAGCCGTCGCGGGCATAGATGCTGAGAGGGGGGCCGTCGAAGGCTTAGAGGAGAACGGTCTTGAGCTGTTTTCCCGTTCGGTGCACCGCTGGTTCGCCGATGCCTTCGGGGCGCCCACGACGGTGCAGGGCGAGGCGTGGAAGGCTATCGCTCGGGGCGAGAATGCGCTCGTGATAGCGCCGACGGGTTCGGGCAAGACGCTGGCGGCGTTTCTGTGGGCGATCGACGCGCTCATGGGCGAGAAGGCTCGGGTCGCTGAAGCGGGCGAGAAGTGGGTTCGTGGCGTGCGCGTGCTGTACGTGTCGCCCCTGAAGGCTCTCGGCGCCGATGTGGACCGCAACTTGCAGGGGCCGCTTTCGGCCATCTCCGAGCTGGCGGCCGTCGAGAGCGCGCGCCGTGGCGCGAAGGCCCCCGAAATCCGCACGGCCATGCGCACCGGCGACACCCCCGCCGACGAGCGTCGCAAGATCGCTCGTAATCCGCCTGATATTCTCATCACGACACCGGAGTCGCTGTACCTCATGCTCACGTCGGCGGCCCGAGAGGCGCTGCGCACAGTTGAGACGGTCATCGTGGACGAGGTGCACGCCCTGGCCGGCGACAAGCGAGGGGCGCATCTGTCGCTTTCGTTGGAGCGGCTGGACGATTTGCTGGAGGCTCCGGCCCAGCGCATCGGGCTGTCGGCCACGGTGCGCCCGCGCGACGAAGTAGCCCGGTTCCTCGGCGGTGCGCATCCGGTGACCGTGGTGGCCACCGAAGCGCCCCCGAGCCTCGACCTTTCGGTGCGCGTGCCCGTGCGCGACATGACGGCCGTCCCCGCCTTCGGGGGATTTGCCGGCGCCGGCGACGGCACGCGGCAGCGGGGCGCCGGTCCGCGCCGGGCGCCTATCGAGAACGCGTGGAAGTCTGACCGGGCGCTTCGGGCCGTCATGGCCGAGGGCGCCTCGCCCGCGCCGCATCCTGACAGCCGCCTGGGCAGCTCCTCTATCTGGCCTCATATCGAGGCGGCCATTCTCGACGAGGTGCTGGCCCATAAATCCACCATCGTCTTCGTGAACTCGCGCGGTCTGTGCGAGAAGTTGACGGCGCGGCTGAACGAGCTGTACGCGAAGCGCCTCGGCCTGGACGCGCCCCATTCCGAGGTGGCCGGCTTCTGGGCGGCCGCGGGCAGCGGGGATGCGACGGCTTTCGGCGATGATGCGGTGCGCGGCGTGCCCACGGGCTCCGATGCCATGCGCGGGGCGCCGGGAGCGAGCTTCCGCTCCGACATCGGCTCTACCACGGCGTTGGTGACCGAGCCCGCGGTGGTCATCGCGAAGGCCCATCACGGCTCGGTCTCCAAAGAGAAGCGGCTGCAGGTGGAACGGGAGCTGAAGGCAGGAGAGCTGCCCTGCGTGGTGGCCACTTCCAGCTTGGAATTGGGCATCGATATGGGTTCCATCGATTTGGTACTGCAGGTGGCCGCTCCTCCCTCGGTGGCCAGCGGGCTGCAGCGCGTGGGACGGGCGAACCACCAGGTGGGCGGCCGCTCCCAGGGCGTCATCTTCCCGCGCACCCGGGTGGAGGTCATCGATGCCGCCGTCATGGCCGAGGGTATGGAGGCCGGTGCCATCGAGAGCACGCGTCTCGTGCGCAACGCGCTGGACGTGCTGGCCCAGCAGACCGTGGCCACCGTGGCCATGGCGCCGGACGGCCTTCCAGCCGACGATTGGCTTGCCTGCGTGCGGCGGTCGGCCTGCTACGCCGATTTGGGCCGGCGCTCCTTCGAGGGAGTGCTCGACATGCTCGCCGGGCGTTACGGTTCGGGCGAGGTGGCTGAGTTCGCGCCGCGGATCCTGTGGGATCGCGAGACGGGGCTGCTCACGCCGCGTCCCGGTTCGCAGCGCCTGGCCGTAACGGCGGCGGGCACCATTCCCGACCGCGGCATGTTCTCGGTGGTGCTGCCGGAGGGCGACGCCCGGCAGGGCCGCCGACGTGTGGGCGAGCTGGACGAGGAGATGGTGATGGAGTCGCGGGTGGGCGACATCATCGCCCTGGGCACGAGCACCTGGCGCATCAAGGAGATCGGTGCCGACCGGGTTATCGTGGAAGCGGCGCCGGGACGCGCTGCGCGACTGCCTTTCTGGCACGGCGAGGCTATTGGTCGCCCCTACGAGACGGGCCGCGCCCGGGGGGCCCTTGTGCGCGCCCTCGACGGCGGTATTGCGCGCGCTGCCGAGCGGGATGAGGCCTTGGTCGAGCATGTGGAAGAGGGCGCCATGGCCCCGGCGCTGCGCGATCGCCTGACGGCCGATGGGCTTGACGAGGACGCCCGGCGCAACCTGGCGGCTCTCATAGAGGCCCAGCGCGCCTGTACCGGGGCGGTGCCCACAGATCGGCGGCTCGTGGTGGAGGCATGCCCCGATGAAACGGGCGACATGCGCGTCATTCTGCATTCTCCCTTCGGTCGCCGCGTGCACGAGCCCTGGGCGCTGGCCGTGGCCCATCGCGTTACCACTGCGCTGGGCTTCGACCCGCAGGCGGTGGCCTCTGACGACGGCATCGTGCTGCGCGTGCCCGCCGCCGAGGACGTCCTGCCAGGAAGCGATCTGTTCCGTTTCGATTCCGACGAGCTGGAATCCATCGTGCGCGAACGCGTGGGGTTCACGGCCCTGTTCGCCGCCCGTTTCCGCGAATGCGCGGCCCGGGCCTTGCTCATGTCGCCGACGGCCCCGGGCAAGCGGGCGCCTTTATGGCAGCAGCGTCTCAAGGGCGGACAGCTTTTGGAGGCGGCCCGGCGCGAGGAGGATTTCCCCATCGTTCTGGAGGCCTTGCGCGAGTGTCTGCAGGACGTGTTCGACCTGTCGGCCCTGCGCGAGGTGATGGACGGTCTTGCCTCGGGTTCCATCAAGATGAGCGAAGTTCGCACGGCCGCCCCGTCGCCGTTCGCGGCGCCGCTCGTGTTCGGGTATTTGGGCGAGCACCTCTACGAGGGCGATCTGCCCCATGCCGAGCGGCAGGCGTCGCTTCTGTCCGTGGATCCGACGCTTCTGGGCGAGCTTCTGGGCACCGGTGCTGTGGAAGATATGCTGGATACAGAGGTGGTGGCGCGCACCGTGGCCGAGCTGCAGCGGACGGCCGATGGTTGGAAGGCGCGGGGCGCGGAAGGCGTGGCCGATCTTCTGCGCGAGCTGGGGCCGCTTACGGTGGAGGAGATTGCCGCTCGAACCGAGGGCGGCGAAGTCGCCGTCCTTCTCGCGGACTTGGAAGCCGCCCATCGCGCTTTCTCCGCCGTCATCAGCGGCGAGAAGAGGTGGGCTGCCGCTGATGATGGCCCGCGTTTGAGCGCGGTGCTCGGCATTGTGGCTCCCCTCTGGGCCCAGCGAGAGGGAAAGCTGTCCCGCCCCCTGGACGGACTTGCGGCCCGCTTCGCGCGCACCCACGGGCCTTTCGACAGCGAAGAGGCCGCATGCACCCTGGGGGTCGGCGTGGCGCTTGCGGCCGAGTCGCTGGAACGGCTGGCCGCCGAGGGGCGTCTCGTGCGCTTGGGGCCCGACCGCTGGGTCGACGGCGCCGTGCTCGCCCGCTTGCGCAGCCGATCCCTCGCCCGGGCCCGCGAGGCGGTGCGCCCCGTTCCCGCCAACGCCTATGTGCGCTTCTTGCTGGATCGTCAGGACATCGCGCGCGCCGGTGAGCCGACGCTTGCGGGCATCGACGGGGTAGCCCAGGTCATCGCGCAGTTCGAGGGCGCGGCCCTTCCCATGGAACAGTGGGAGAGAGAGGTGCTGCCCGCGCGCGTGCCCGACTATCGGCCGGCCATGCTGGACGAGCTCATCGCCGCCGGCGAGGTGCTGTGGGCGGCCTCTACTGTGGGGGAGGCGCATCCCATCTCGTTCTTCCCGACGGACTCGCCCCTGGCGCCGCTGCCCGTTGACGCCCAGGCCGGGGTGGCGGAGGCCTCCGCGGCCGAGCCGGGGGAGTTGGAGGATCCTTCGCTGGACGCCATCGTGCGCCACGTGCTGGTCGCCCAAGGGCCGCTCACGTTCCGTGCTTTGACGGATGGCGCCGTGCAGCTCGCCGGGCCCGTGGCACGCACGGATCGCGAGGTGGCCGAGGCGCTGCAGCGGCTCGTGTGGAAGGGGGAGGCGACCAGCGACGGGCTGGGCTTTCCCCGCGCCGGAGGGCTGGCCGCGGCAGCATCGGCGTCCGCAGCCGGCGGCCAGACGCCGCCGCCCTCGCGGCGGCGGGCGAGCAGCCGGCGGGGTCGGTCGCTCCACAGCGAGGCCCGCAGGGCCGCCCGTGCGGCCGTGGTGGGCCGCCAGGTTGCGTCGACCGCCTTCGACGCCGCTCTCGCCGGGCGCTGGTCGGCCTTGGCGCCGAGTGGCCAGAGTTCCACGGTGCAAGCGGTGGCTCTGGTGGAGTCGCTGCTCGACCGCTACGGCGTCGTGACGCGCGACATCGCGCTGGCGGCGGGCGTGCCCGGCGGCCTTTCGATGCTGTACCCGGTGCTCAGGGCCATGGAGGAGGCGGGCGATCTCGCGCGCGGCATGTTCGTAGAGGGCATGGGGCCGGCCCAGTTCGCCCAGCGCGAGACGGTGGAGGCCCTGCGCGCCTTCGCCCAGCCTACGGACGCATCGGCGCCCGCCTCCCTCGTTGCGCTTCCTGCCGACGACCCCGCGTGCCTCTTCGGTGCCGGCATTCCCTGGCCCGATGTGGCATGGGACGCGGCGGGCGAGGCCCCTGCGGCCGATTCCGCCCTCGTGGCCGCGCGGCCGTCCCGCCGCGAGGGGGCGCTCGTGGTCGTTGCCGACGGGGCGCCGGTGCTGTGGGCCGCACCGCGCCTGAAATCGCTGCTGGCGTTTTCTGCCGACGAAAAACTGCTGGAGGCGGCCGTTGCCGCCCTGGTCGCCTCGGTGCGCGCCGCCCTCAAGCGCGAGGGCGCCCCTGCCGCGCGTCGCAAGATCGTCGTCGAGCACTTCAACGGCCGCGATGTTCTGGCCACTCCGGCCGCTTCGTGGCTTCAGGACGCCGGGCTCGTGCGCCTCCCCGACGGCTTCCGCCTCTATGCGAGCCCGTTCTAAAGCGACCTCGCCGAAAAAAAAAGAAGGGCCGCTGCGCCTCTCTCCGACGCGGCGGCCCTGCGATTCCGGCTGCGGTCCCCCTGATGATACGCAGCCGTTCCGAGTTAGCACGAGGTAAAGAAAGCGGGCGGCGGCCAGAAAGGAGAACCGCCGCCCCTCGAGTTCCCGGCGCGTTGCGCCGGGTTCCCGCATAGCCCTTGGTGAAGGCGGAGCGGCCTGGTCTCAATGGCCCCAGAAGACCAAGCTGTGGGAGTCCGCCTCCAAGAGGAACGACGTCTACTATAGGGGGCGCGGCCGTCGGGCGCCATCGCCGCTTATAGGTAAGGGCATCGCGCTTTTTAGGTATTGCGGAGCCGCAGCCTGAAAAGACTGCCGGCAGGCGCATTATCACAGGTCGGCCACGAGTTCCCGGATCGTCGGGCGTTATCCTGCGGCGATGCTAGAATCGGCGTTTGGAAGGGAGCGCACCTGTTCGGTGCGCTGTGTCGCACGATTACCCGGCGATGTGCGCGCATCTCGTCTGTGCGCTGGAGCGAAGAAAGGAGGCGGAAAGGCCATGGAAGGTTTTGCGTTGCGCGATGCGGGCGACGAGGCGCGCGCCCCGCTCGCCCTGCGCCCGGTGCACCTCGCCCTCGTCGCTTTCGTGGTCACGCTGCCCGCCTATGCGCCGACCATGGGGGCTTTTGCCGAGGCCCCTCAGTTCGAGGCGGTCGCCGACGTGTTTCTGTTCGTGCTGTTTCTCGCCGCCGTTACCTCGTCTGCCGTGGTGCTCCTGCGCGGTTTGCAGCGCCCGCGCAAAGTGTTCTCGCGCGCCCGGGTCACCACCATTGCAGCGGTGGCCTATCTGCTCGGCACGATGGGCGTCCTGGGGCTTCTGTTCGCCCCTGCGCCGCTGTCGGCGGCGGCCGTGGGCGCGGGGCTTTTGGCAGGGGCGGCGCTGCCCCTGCTGGTGGCCGAATGGGCCCGCGCCGTGGCCGTCCCCATCGATCAGGCCCTCGTCCTGTGCGCTTTCGTCGTGCTGACGGCATCCTTCGTCGGCTGGATTCTCGCGCTGCTGCCGCTTTTGGCGCTCGTTCCCGTGTTCTGCCTGCTGCTCGTGGCGGGAGTCGTCGTGCCGCCGGTGGCCGCCCGCGTGGGCGACCCGGCGCTTCCCCTCGCCCGCCCCGCCGACACGATGCGCCGCCTCGTGTCGGTGACCTGGCTGCCTCTTTTGGGGTTCGCCGTGTACGCGTTCATGACCGATGTGATGGCCCATAGCGCCTTCGGGGTCGTGCAGGCGTCGTTTCTCGGTGGAGCCGTTGCGGCGCTCGTGATGTTCGGCGTCTGCTTTTTGTGGGGGCGTACGCCCCTGCTGCCCTGGTCCTACCGCATCCTCGTGCCCCTTATGGCGGCGGCGTTTGTGGTATTGGGCGCGTTTCCCGCGGGCACGTTCCCGCGGGACGCCTCGGTGGTGGCCCTCTACGTGTTCTACATCGTCCTCGCCCTGCTGGGGTGCGCGGTGCTGCTCGCCGTGGTGCGCAATCGCGAGTTGCCGGCAAACGTGGCGTCGGGCTTCGCCTGCGGCGTGGCTGCGGCTGCGGCGCTTTTGGGACAGATTCTCTCCCAAGTGCTCGCGGTGACCGACGACTTCGCCCCGTGGCTTGCGGTGCTCACTGGCGCGTTTGTGGCGGTGCTCCTGGTGTTTCTCGGCCGCACGTCGTGGAACGAGCTGGTGGCGCCTCGCGAGTCGGCTGCCGCGGAGGAGTCGGTTCTGGCCGCAGGATCGGGTGCCGGCGACGCCGCTGGCGGGGGTACCGCCGGCGCGGCTCGCGGAGAAGAGCCCGAGGGCGCAGGCGCTCCCGATGGCTTTGAGCCCTCCGGCCGCGCCGATGCGCCCGGCGATGCCTTCGAACTGGCCGAGCCGAGCATGCAAAGCACTCTGGAGGCCCGCTGCGCCGAGGTGGCGGCGGCCCGGGGCCTCTCTCCCCGCGAGGCCGAGGTGCTCGTGTTTCTGGCCCGCGGCTTCGCGCCGGCCTACATCGCGAAGTCCCTCGTCCTCTCCATCTCGACGGTGCGCACCCACGTCCGCAACATCTACCGCAAGCTCGACGTCAACAAGCGCGAGGAGCTCATCCACCTCATCGACGAGAGGTAGGGCTTCGCCCCTCGTGCGGTGGTCGTTGCTTTGCGTCATTGGCATGCCTTCGGAAAGCCTCGAGAGTCTCATCGTGTACAATGCTCCTTATGGTTGATACGGGGATTAAAGAGAACGTGCTGGAATCCATCCGCGCCGTCGCGCGCCGGTGTGGTGTGTCTCGCGTCGTGCTGTTCGGCTCGCGTGCGCGGGGAGAGCACCGATCCAAGAGCGACATCGATCTGGCGGTGTTCGGCGGCGATCAGGTGCGCTTCACCCTGGATGTCGAAGAGGAGGCGCCGACCCTGCTCTCCTTCGATTTCGTGAACATGGATGGCCCGGTTTCCCAGGAACTGAAGGAGCGCGTGGCGCGGGAAGGCGTGGTGCTCTATGAAGAAGTACGATAACTACGCGGCGCAGCTGGCGGTGCTCGAGCGCGCGAAGGACGAGGATCTCTCCAACGAGTTCGTCATGAGCGGCGTCACGAACAAGTTCGCGCTCCAGTTCGAGTTGGCGTGGAAGCTGCTGAAGGAGACGCTGGCCTACGAGGGCGTTGCCGCTGCGGCATCGGGCTCGCCCCGCGAGATTCTCAAGGCCGCTTTTGCCACCTACGATTTCATCGACGGCGATCTGTGGCTCGAAATGCTGAAGACCCGCAACGACCTCTCGCATATCTACGATGGGGACACCGCCCGCGCCATGGTCGACCGCATCGTCGAGGCGTATATTCCGGAGTTCAGGGCTCTGAAAGCCGGTTTGGACGAACTCTATGAGGGAGTGCTTTTCGGGGTGCAGGACGAGTAGCGCGCTCCTGTGCGCCGAGCTTATTTAGCTCAAGTTGCAAAATGCGGCATTTCACAAAGCCCATTTTTAACAAAATGCAGCAATTCAAAATGTCGATAATCAACAAAATTCGCAATTGAGGCGAGCGGCCAAGTGGTGGAGCTGCTCTATCAAGCCCCTTCAACAATGTCCTCGTATTTGGCGTAGAGGTCGGGGAAGGTGCGGCGCAGGCTCACGGGCTTGAAGGTGTCGCGCTCGACGACGCACACGGTGACGAGCGCATCCACGAGCGGCGTCGCGCCCTCGCGCAGCTGGGGCTCGCGACGGCCGAGTGCCGCCGCGCCTTCTGCGTTCGGATCGCCGGCGATCCCGTCGGCCGCCTCGCCTTCCAGAACATCCTCCGCACGGTAGACCTGCTGGCGGTAGACCGTGCGCATCGGCAGGTTCTTCGCGATCGACGTGCGCACGACGCCCGCCTCGCCGTAGCGCAGCGGCGCCTTGTAGTGGATCTCGATGTCGTGGATGGGGCTCATGTAGCCGGCTCCCTCGATGCGCTCCGCATAGGAGAAGTCCAGCGCGTCCAGGAAGTCGATGCGGGCGTCCTCGAAGTACAGCAGGTAGTTCGCGTGGTAGACCACCCCCATCATGTCCGTCTCGCCGTACCGTACCTTGATGGGGGTGTGCACATGCATCTCTTCGCTCGCTTTCGCCGTCTCGCTCGGGTTCCGTCGATCATTATAGTGAAGGCGGCGCGGCAGGGCGTCATTTTGTGCAAAATGGCATGGTTCTCGTAGTTTTAGCTGTGGCGTTATGAGAGGCAGAAAATTGCGACCTGGGAAGATGCCCATGACGAGACAGCTGTCGAAGTCAACGGACTACGAGAAGTAGGCTGTTTTGCACATTTTAAGCTCCTGTCGAATTAGTCCAAGTGGAACAGCACGGGCAGGTCGACGGAGACAGGCGAGTTGTCCTCGTTGGTCTCCATGATGTCGGCCATGAAGTCCCACCACTTCCGGTTGATGGCGGTGTCGGCGCCGGCGGCCCACCGCTCGGGATCGTCGATCTCGATGTAGCCGAACAGCGTCAGCGTGTCGGGATCCAGCGCGATGGTGTAGTTGCGGCCGCCGTGCTCGTGGATCATGTCGATCATCTCGGGCCACAGCTCGTTGTGCCGCCGCTCGTACTCCTCTTCCATGCCGGGATACAGCTTCATCTTGAACGTCTTGATCATCGTTTGCTCCTTGGGCGAAGGTAGGTGGACCCGCGTGCTGCGGGCACTTTCTGGTGGCTATGCTAGCGCGTTGCTCCGGGAAAACCGAGGATGCGCTTATCTTGCGATGAAACTGACAAAGTGCAGATCGTGCGCATGGGGGCGATTGCGTGGAGTCGGAAAGCCGGCTCAGAGCGCTTCCGTGTCGTGGCTGGCCTGGAAGAAGACCACCACGCCGATGATGCGCACTCGGCGCTTGTCTAGGATGAGGTCGGGCGAGGGTGCATCGTAGGACCATGAGGAAAGCACGACGGTGTTGTTGCCCGCCGTGTAACGGCGCACGACGATAGTGGCGTTGTCCACCAGAGCCACGACGGTGCACCCGTTGTAGGGCCGGGCCCGCTGGTCGACGAGTAGGAGACTGCCGACGGGATAGAGGCGCGTCATCTCTCGATAGTCCATGCGCACGAAGATGCTGGCCACGTGACGGGCCGCCACGTCGGACGGCGCGCAGGCGTAGCCGGTATGGCGCAGCGTCGTGCCGTTGCCCGAGCGATCCGTCTTGTACACGGGAAGGATCGCATCTCCCGCCCCCTCAGCGGCACCCGTGCCGTCGTTTCGCGTCTCCGGGCCCGGCCAGTTGTCTGCGGTCGGGGCGCTCGGCGCCGTGCCCAGCCCGCGCTCCTCGCTCATGATGTCGTCAGCGCAGACGGCGAAGTCGGCGATCATCTTGTCCAGATGGGTGCGCCGGGGGAAGGTGCGGCCGCTTTCCCAACGGCCCACCGTTTCCTTGGTGACGCCGAGCCTGCCTGCGAAGGCGGTCTGCGACAGTCCCTCCCGCTCGCGCAGGCGCCGTATGTTCTCGCCGATGCTCACAACGCTAGAGATCCTCGCGCACGAGGGGCAAACACAGGCTGTTGGGACCGCCGAACCCGACCGTCATCTCCTGGATAGATACTGGGTGCACGGTCATGCCCGCATCGACGAGCGCCTCGTTGGCGGCGAGATTCTCCGCGCACACGCAGAGGTTGCCGGGCGCAAGGGGCAGGATGCCCGCTGCTCCGTTGCCGTACTCGAAGGCCATAGGGCCGCCGCCGTCGCCGAAGTCGATGAGCCGCACCGGGCCGCCTCCCGTGGCCGCCTCCAGGATACGAGCGAGGCCCTCGCTACAGGGCTCGATGCGCACGCCGCCCCGCCGCCGGGCCCGCCGCAGGCGGTAGACGCGGGGCTCGCGGGCCAGGAGGGGATCCACCACAAAGGTGTCCCCGTCGATGGGAGAGAGGTAGGCGTCCAGATGCAGGCGGTTGCCGCTCTGGGGCACTTCGATCACGTACACATCGGTGACAGACGACCCGTCGCCCCACAGCAGCCCCTGACTCAGACGGTCGATGGCCAGGCTCTCCGTGCGACTCGAGAGCCCGATGGCCACGGCGTGCCCGCTCAAGTTGACGATATCTCCGCCTTCCAGGTGGAAAGAGCTGTCGTGGCCGAACCATTGGGGCGTGTCCGCGAAGCACGGGTGATGCTCCGCGACGGTCTGGAGCAGGTCTACCTCGCGGTTGCGGTCGTGCCAGTACATATGGTTGAGACTGATGCCGCCGCCGATCACGCTTAAGGGATCGCGCGTGAAAAACGCCGTGTTCAGCGGGCTCGAGAGGAAGGTATCGGGATCGAAAGCGCTGTCGGTGAGGGCGGCTAGCGGAAAGCGGTCGGAGGCGTCGAGGTCGGTGTCGCCGTAGCGTATGCCGTTGAAGAGGCGGGTGACGAACTGCTCGGCGTCGGCGGCCTCGGACATGTACCGGGTCGCCGCCTCGGTCAGCTCGGAGCCCTCGATGCGGCAGTTGGCCAGGAAGCGCTCGAGCAGCTCGTCTTTGGCCTCAGGCGCGAAGGCGAGGGTCTCCCCGACCAGCTCAGTCAGCTCGACAACCTCGGCGCCCTCGGCGCGAAGGATCGCCGTGAGGGCATCGTGCTCGTCCTGGGCCCGTGCCAGATCGAAGTCGCTGCTCGTGGGCCGCAAGGGGAAGGCCAGAGCAAATTCCCCGTGAGGGAAGCGCCGCGTCTCTGGGCCCGGCCGGTGGACGAGCACTCGCTTGAGGCGGCCCACTTCGTTGTTCACTCGCACGGTATCCATGGCTGTTTCGCTCCGTTTCTTCTCTCGTTGTCCTTCCAAAGCATAGGGAATTTTCGAGCCTGAGAAAAGGCACTGAGGAAAGAAGGTGACTTTTAACGTCACCTTCTACCGCTCAGGCGACGGGAAAGGTCACTGCGGGTGCCGCTTCTCCGAGCTGCGTTCCCGCTTGCGATGCGACGGCCGGACGGGAGGTGTCGCCCCGCGATGATGGCCTCGCGAATCCCGCACGCAGCGAGTGAGAAAGGAGAGGTGCAATGAGGGAAAAGGCAAAGCGCACGTTCCAGGTGCCGCATACCTACACGATCATCTTTATCTTGATGATCATCGTGGCGGTCATGACGTGGGTTGTTCCGTCAGGAACGTTCGCGACGACGGAGATCGACGGGCGCGAGGTGACGGTGGCGGGTACCTACGAGCAGATGGACAAGACGTTCGTCGATGGCGAGACGGGCAAGCAGGTCGATCTGCGCCAGGGTCCCGGAGCGGTGCTGGAGGCGCCCATCGCGGGCATCATGGCCGCGGCCGAGGTGGTGGCCTTCGTGTTCATCGTCGGTGGCGCGTTCCAGATCATCACGGCTACCGGCGCCATCGACGCCGGCATGCGCCGGGTAGTGAGGAGGTTCAAGAGCAAGGACATTCTGGTTATCCCCATCGCCATGCTCCTGTTCGCCCTCGGCGGCTCCACCTTCGGCATGGCCGAGGAGACCCTGCCGTTCTTCGCCATATTCCTGCCCATCATGATCGCCATGGGCTTCGATTCGCTCACGGCGTTCATGATCGTGTTCATCGGCGCGAAGGCAGGCTACATCGCCTCGACGGTAAACCCCTTCAGCGTGCTCATCGCCCAGGGCGTCATCGGCATCACGGGCAACCCGCAGCTGTGGCTGCGCGCCATCATGTTCGTGGTGATCGTGGGTCTGTCCATCGGGTGGGTGGTGCTCTATGCCCGCAAGGTGCGCAAGAATCCCGAGTTGTCGCTCACCTTCCACGATGACAAGCAGAAGCGCCTCGATATGGGCGCGGTGGACGACGATGTGCCGTTCACGACCGCCCAGAAGTGGATCCTCGTGGTGTTTCTCGCGGGCATGGCCCTCATCGTGTGGGGGCTCGTGTCCCAGGGCTGGTACATGAGCGAGCTGTCGGCGGTGTTTCTGGCCATGGGCCTTCTGGCCGGCATTATCGCGCGGTTCTCGCAGCAGAAGATTGCCCAGGAGTTCGTGGCGGGCCTGAAGGACTTCGCGTTCTCGGCCATCGTCATCGGCCTGGCCCGCGGCGTGCTCGTCATTGCCGATAACGGCATGATCATCGATACCATTCTGAACGCCATGGCCATGGGGCTCGCCGATGTGGCGCCTGCGGTGTACACCACCATTCTGTACGTGGCGGAGAACCTGCTGACCATCCTGGTGCCGAGCTCTTCCAGCCTGGCGGCGCTCACCATGCCCATCTTCGGGCCCCTGACCGAGTTGGTGGGACTGAATCCCGAGGGTGCTGTCACGGCCCTGTGCCTGGCCGAGCCCATGATGACTATCATCGCGCCCACGAGTGCCATCCTTGTCGCGGGTCTGGCCGTGTGCAAGATCAGCCTAGAGCAGTGGTGGAAGACCTGCTGGAAGTGGTGGCTGCTCATGAGCGCGGTCTGCATCGGCTTCACGGCGATATCGGCCATGCTGCCCGTCGCTTAGCTTATACTGAACGAGAAAGGAGAGGTCATGGCGAAAAAACCCATTCACGTGACCAGCGAGATCGGCGATTTGCAGCGCGTGGTGCTGCATCGTCCCGGGCGCGAGCTCGCGAACATGAAGGCCGCGGAGTTCGAGAAGTGCTGGATCCACGACGCCTTCTACCTGGAGTACGCCCAAAAGGAGCACGACGCCTTCGCGAACATTCTGCGCGAGGCCGGCTCCGAGGTGCTCTACATGGAGGAGCTTCTGGCCGAGGCCATGGACGCGAACCCGGTCGCTCGGGCCGCTTTCCTGGACGAATACATGGCCCAGGCTCCCATTCCCGATCCGGCGCTCGTGCCGCTCGTGCGCGAGAAGCTGGACGCCATTGAGGGCAACCGGGAGCTGGTGGCCAAGGCCCTGGCCGGCATGCGCCTGCACGAGCTCGATCTGGCGAGCGGCCCGCGTACGCTGTCGCGCTTGGAGGGCGACGGTCTCGCCCCCGACGACTTCGTGGTGTACTCCATGCCGTCGAGCTACTTCTCTCGCGACCCCATCGCCTCCATCGGCACGGGTGTGGCGCTGCACCGCATGTACTACAACCAGCGCAACCGCGAGGTGCCCTTCTACAAGACCTTCCTCACCTATCATCCCGATTTCGCGGGAACGCCGTTCTGGTACGACAACCATAGCGCGGCTCACATCGAGGGCGGAGACGTGCTCAACATCAACGAGACCACGCTGGCGGTGGGCATTTCCGAGCGCACCGAGGCGGCGGCCATCGACACGCTGGCGCACAACCTGTTCTGGGGCGAGGAGCCCTCGGCCATTGATACGGTGTACGCCATAAGGATTCCCTTCGGCTACGAGACCATGCACCTGGACACGGTGTGCACCCAGATCGACTACGACAAGTTCACGGTGTACCCGGGCATGTACGACGAGCTGCACGCCTACCGCCTGCGCAAGGGCGACAACCCCGGAGAGATCGCCGTGGACGAGCTGGACGGCTCGCTCAAGGAGATCCTGGAGATGGCGACGGGCGTCGATGAAGTCACGCTCATCGAGTGCGGCGGGGGAGACCCGGTAGAAGCGTCTCGCGAGCAATGGAACGACGGCTCCAATACGCTGGCCATCGCACCCGGCAAGGTGTGCGTCTACGAGCGTAACGTCGTGACCAACGACGTGCTCGACCGGGCGGGCATCGAGCTGTGTGTCGTGCCCTCCGAGGAGCTCTCCCGCGGCCGCGGCGGCCCGCGCTGCATGTCCATGCCCTTCGCCCGCGCCGACATCTAGGCGCCCGCTTCGGGACGGTGCGGCCCTGGCCGGCCTCTGTGCCGGTGCTGGTCGGGGCCGTGTCGCGCCCGATTCCCGCGTCGTTACCGGCCAGGCCGCTGGCCGTTTCGGCGACTGTCCCTCACTTCCCCCACTTGAGAAAAAGGTGATCCCATGCCGCTCAATCTTTCTGGAAAGCACTTCCTAACCCTGCTCGATTTCAGTCCCGAAGAGATCCGCTACCTGCTCGATCTGTCCCGCGACTTCAAGAACATGAAGCGCGCCGGTGTGCCCCACCGCTACCTCGAGGGCAAGAACATCGTGCTCCTGTTTGAGAAGACCTCCACGCGCACCCGCTGCGCCTTCGAGGTCGGCGCCATGGACCTCGGCATGGGTGTGACCTACCTCGACCCGGGCAGCTCGCAGATGGGCAAGAAGGAATCCATCGAGGACACCGCCCGCGTGCTCGGTCGCATGTACGACGGCATCGAGTACCGCGGCTTCGAGCAGTCGGTGGTGGAGGATTTGGCCGCCAATGCGGGCGTGCCGGTGTGGAACGGTCTCACGGCCCAGTTCCACCCCACCCAGGCGCTTGCCGATGTCCTCACCATGCAGGAGGAGTTCGGCCCCGACTTGCGCGGCCGCAAGCTGGCGTTCTTCGGCCAGGTGGGCAACACCGCCTCGTCGCTGCTCGTCATCTGCGCCAAGCTCGGCATCGATTTTGTGCAGGTGGGGCCCCAGGCCGACGTGCCCGGGAACCGCACCTATCGTCCGGAGCTGTGGGAGGCCTGCCAGAAGCTCGCGGCCATAAGCGGGGCGACGCTCTCGGTGACCGATGACATCGACGAGGGCATCCGCGGCGTGGATGCGGTGTACACCGACGTGTGGGTCGGCATGGGCCAGCCCGCCGATCTGTGGCGCGATCGCATTGCGCTGCTCGAGCCCTACCGCGTGACCGAGGCCGTGATGGCCAAGGCGAACCCGGATGCCATCTTCATGCACTGCCTGCCCTCGTTCCACGACACGAACACCACCATCGGCGCCGAGATCGCTGAGCAGTTCGGCGTGACCGAGATGGAGGTGGAGGACGTCGTGTTCGAGTCGGACGCCTCCCGCGTGTTCCAAGAGGCCGAGAATCGCATGCACACCATCAAGGCCGTCATGTACGCTACGCTGAGGTAGCGGTCTTTCGACGGCGAACTTTCCTGCGGTGCGGCGGCCTTAACCATGCCGCACCGTTTTCCGTGACGCCGCCCGTCGATCCCCTTGCAGTCGGCGGGCGGTCGGCACATCTGGTCTAATATGGGAGCGGTGTCTACAAGAGGGCGGCCATGTAGATGGGGAGGTATGTTATGGGGCCTTCTTGCTCCAGGTTTCCTCTATGCAGCACTATCGCCCCTTCCAGTTTGTAGTTCTTTACGCCGAGCAACGCATCAAGCGCCGCGTGGCGCTTCGAGCTCTTGCCCGACTTGACCTCGATGGGCACAACGTATGGGGCGCCGGCTGCGTCGATCATGAAATCGACCTCTCCGACCCCTCGCTTGTTGAAGTAGTAAAGCCGCTCATGGCCGTGAGCGCGCAGCTCTTGAGCGACGGCGTTTTCGAACACGGCGCCCAGGTTCATATCCTCCGAGCGAGCCAGCAGCTGCTCGACCGCTGTCGATGGGAAGGTGGCAAACAGCAGCCCAACGTCCGACTGATAGAGCTTGAAGTAGCTTCGTTCCTCGGAGAGCCCCAGAGGAAACGTCGCCTCAGTGGCTCGATGCACGGGAATCACGACGCCGGCGTCGGCGAGCCAATCGAAATCGGAGGCGATTCTGGAGAACCGCTTGCCGTCGGTGGCGCCGCTGATGATAAAGCGCTTACTCTCCTTGTTCAGCTGCGACGGCACCGCATCGAATATGGTCTTGATCTGGCGGGCGCGCACGCGATCCTTCACGTAGCGCGTAATGTCGGCACGATATGTGTCGAGAATACCCCGCTGCCGGGCGCGCATGAGCTGGGTATCGTGAGTGTCTGCGAATACCTGCACGGCCTCGGGCATGCCCCCGATGAGGACGTAGCGCAGCCAAAGGTCGAGGAACATCTCATGCAAGAAGTCCGGCACGGGCTCTCTTGCGGCAAAGCACCCTTTTACGGCATCCCAGAGCGTTGGGTCGGTTCCCTGGGACCAGCAGAACTCTTCGAAGTCGAGCGGGAACATTTCCTCGATGTCGATGGTCCCGACGGGCAGGGATCGAAAGTCGTAGGCCTCGACGCCGAGCATCGAGCCAGAGTAGATGACGTCGAAACGGTCGTCCTCGGCCAGATAGCGCATCCAGGTAATGGCGTCGGCGCACCGTTGAACCTCGTCGAAGAACAGCAGAGTGCTCTCGGGGGCGAGAGGCCGTTCGGCAAGCGCGGTGATGCGCATGATGAGATCGCTGGGGTTCTGGGCTTCGCTGATGACCTCGACCGCTCTCGGCTGCTCGACGAAGTCGATCTTCACCATGGCTTCATAGCGTTCGCGCCCGAACGCCTCGATGCTGCTTGTTTTACCCGTCTGGCGAGCGCCAGTGATGAGAAGGCCTTGATTGGTCTTTGTCGCCTTCCAAGACTCGATCCGTTTTTCGATTTTCCGCTTGAGCATATATGCCTTTCTTGACGATATGCAGGTAGTTTACGGCTTAGGTGACAAAAATGCAAAGTTAAAAAGAGGCGAAATGGCGAAAATGCAAAGTTAGAAAGCCGCGAAATGGCGAAAATGCAGAGTTCTGAAGCCGCAATGGGTGCAGCTGTCTCCAGTTTTTGCAAAGAAAAAGTCCCCGTGCTGCGCAACGGGGACTTTGAGGTATGTGAGAGAGGCTGCTAATTCTTCAGCGAGTTCAAAGGTGCGGGCATGCGGCCGCCGCGGTGGGCGAAGACGGTGCCGGCGTAGGGGTTCACGGGCATGACCGGGGCGTAGCCGAGAAGGCCGCCGAAGTCCAGCTGGTCGCCCACCTGACAACCGATGGCGGGGATGAGACGTACGGCGGTGGTCTTGTTGTTGATCATCCCGATGGCGCACTCGTCGGCGATGATGCCGAAGATGGCCTCTTGCGTGGTATCGCCCGGCACGGCGATCATATCCAGGCCCACGGAGCACACGCAGGTCATGGCCTCCAGCTTCTCGATGGAAAGCGCCCCGTCCTCGGCTGCGCGGATCATGCCGGCGTCCTCGGAGACGGGAATGAAGGCGCCGGACAGGCCACCCACGGACGACGACGCCATGACGCCGCCCTTCTTCACAGCGTCGTTCAGCATGGCGAGGGCCGCCGTGGTCCCGGGGCCGCCGCACTGGCCCACGCCGATGGCTTCCAGGATCTCGGCCACGGAATCGCCCTCGGCGGGCGTGGGGGCCAGCGACAAATCCAGGATGCCCTGCTGCACGCCGAGGCGGCGCGAGGCCTCGCGGGCCATGAGCTCGCCGGCGCGGGTGATCTTGAAGGCGGTGGCCTTGATGGCCTCGGCCACGGTAGTGATGTCGGCGTCCTTGGGTAGGTCGGCGAGCACCGCGCGCACCACGCCGGGGCCCGACACGCCCACGTTCACTACTTCGTCGGCCTCGCCGGAGCCATGGAAGGCGCCGGCCATGAAGGGGTTGTCCTCCACGGCGTTGCAGAACACGACGAGTTTGCCGGCACCGATGCACTGCTTATCGGCGGTGAGCTCGGCGGCGCGCTTGATGATGCCGGCCATCTTGAAGGCGGCGTCCATGTTGATGCCGGCCCGCGTGCTGCCCACGTTCACCGAGGCGCAGACGCGGTCGGTGGCGGCGAGCGCCGTGGGGATGGAGTCCATGAGCTTGTGGTCGGCCCGGGTGGCGCCTTTGTGCACGAGCGCCGAGAAGCCGCCGACGAAGTCGACGCCCACCTCCTTGCCGGCGCGGTCCATGGCCACGGCCACGGGCGTGAGGTCGTCGGCGGTCACCGCGGCGCAGATCTCCGCGATGGGGGTGACCGAGATGCGCTTATTCACGATGGGGATGCCGAACTCGCGCTCGAGCTGCTCGGCGGTGGGTACGAGCTTCTCGGCGGTCGAGGTCATGCGGTCGTAGACCTTCGAGGCCAGCTTGTCCACATCGGCGTCCACGCAGCCACGCAGGTTGATGCCCAACGTGATGGTGCGGATGTCCAAGTTCTGCTTGGACACCATGGCTAGGGTCTCGGCAACTTCGGCAGGGGTGATCTGCATGGCGGCTCCTCGCTCGCGACGGTCGGCAGGGCGCGCACTTCGCGCCCTGGTAATTGTTCCGGCTCAGTCTACCAAATCACGCCCGTTCCCGTCGCCGTACGGGCGTGGACGGGTCAGATTGTCTGTGACCATTCGCAATGTCAGGTTCGAAGAGGTCAGTCGTTGGTTTTTTGCCGCCGGAGCGTCTCTATTACACTGATCCGCACCAAGGGCAACCTATAAGTGCGCAATAGTTGCTGGTGCTCTGCCGCCTGCGTGCTAGGATGAATTCATCAAGGTGATTCTGAGAAGGCGAAAGGCGAGAAAGCGAGGCGGAAAATGGTGGTCATGGGGTTAGGGCTTCCCGAAGTTGTTATGGTACTGGCGGTTATCGTCATCAAGGTGATTCCCTATATCCTTTTCGCCGTTCTGGTTGCGCTTGTTGTGAGATATCTGAACGCGCGGCCCCGGCGAGATCGTGAGAGGAAGACCGCGCATTCGTTGGGCGAAGTGCTAGCGGAGGAGCGCCGACGCTGTGGCATGACGCAGGAGTTCGTGGCCCACGAGCTCGGAGTGAGTCGCCAGGCGGTTTCGAAATGGGAGAAGGGAACGAGCGATCCGTCCACCCACAACCTCATCGCCCTTGCCGAGCTGTACGGCGTCGATGCGGCCACCCTCATCAAGTCGGTCGAGCGCGACGGTAGCAAAGCGGCCAGCGCTGCCTCGGAGGGCTAGGCATCGGCGGCTAGTCGATTGCGCAGGTCGCGGTGCTGATCGCAGACGCAGAGAGCAGTCTTTATCGCGATCGCGATATTTTTCTTTTCCTCCTGTGCTATTATCGCGATCGCGATAATGATTGAAGGCAGGTGAGGACATGGCCATTCGAAGCGCGCGGGACTTTGGGGCGGCGATTCGCAATCGTCGCAAGCAGCTTGGATACACGCAAGGAGAACTTGCCGAGATGTGCGACGTAGGAATAATGTTTGTCTCTCAATTGGAGAACGGAAAGCCGACGGCCCAGCTGGACAAGGCGATTCGCGTTGCGAACATGGTCGGACTCGATATTGCGCTTCAAGAAAGGCGGTAGCCCATGCGCATGAAGGTGTGGGGCGAGATATCGGGCGAACGCCGTTCTCGGAAATTGCGACGGGCACCTCAAGAACCTCACTGTGCTTCGGGGCACCGACTGGTCGTCGTTTGCATTGGCGCCTGTGTACGACATCGCCTCGACGGTGGTATATGGGGGCCTCGACCGTCGTATGGCCATGCGCATCGGGTCGACCAACAAGATCGACGAGGTTGGCCGGGACGATTTTCTCGCTTTGGCGAAGGAGCTAGACGTTTCGCCGCGCATGGTGAGGCGGCTCATCGAGGAAGTTTGCGAAGGTGTTGGCGGGGCGGCGTCCGACGTGCTGCGCGATACGGAAGACGCTCTGGGCGCACCGCTTTCGAAGCTGCGAGATATCGAGGAGTTCGCGCGGTCGCAGATTGATCGGCTGGGCATAAAGGGCGCGTAACGAGGGCGAATCTCCTAAGACTCCTTTTCGCTCTGCTCGGCAGCTGCCTGCTCGGCCTCCGCAGCTTCGATGGCCCCTTCTTGGGCGGCGAGTTTCTCCAGCTCGGCGAGGAACTGGTCGGCCTCGGGGGCGTAGCTCAAATGCTCGGGGCGGGGAAGCGACCCGGCGGCGAAATCGCCCAGAGGGCCGCCGAAGCAGTCGTCCCAGTAGGCCTCGCCGAGCAGGTCGGCGGGAACGTCGGGCTCCAGCTCGATGAACGAGCACACCCAGCCCGGCACCGGCGTGAGGTTGAGCAGCAGCACAAGCGCCACGAGGGCGGCGAAGGTGGCGAGGATCTGCAGGTTCTGGCGACGGTGCACCAGGGTGGCCAGAGAGGCGGCGGAGCTTACGTCGGCAGTGTCGGTTGAAGGCGTATCGGTGCTCATGGGGCGCTCCTAGCGGCGGAAGAGGGAGAAGATGAAGTACAGGACGACGATGAAGATGCCGATGGTGCCTGCGAACAGGACGAGGAAGGGGATGACGCAGGCGATGGTCAGGAGCGTCAGCGTGACCATGGTGGGATGCTCGCGCCGCGCGACGGCGATGACGGCGAAGGAGAGGGCGGCCAGGCCGCAGTAGGCGATACCCCAGATGAGCTGGTCCTGCAGGAAGTACCAACCGGTCTCGCTGGCCAGGTCGGCCCAGGCGCCATAGCCCAGTCCCGAGGCGGTGACGATGGTGACGCCGGCCGCCGCGATGAGCGCCCCGCCCCAGAAAAACCCTTTGGAAAGGGCCGTGGCGGTGGCCTCGGGGTGCCGGCGCGCCCGGGTCTTCGCGATGAACGCGCTCGTGTCTCGGGCCACCGGGACGGGCCCTTCCTCGTTGCCGGTGATCCAGCAGGCGGCCTCGCCGCCGCCTTCCGCAATGCGGGCCGCCTCCTTGCGCAGGGCCGTGGCGCGCCGGCGCGTCTGCCCGCGGGTGCGCACGCCGCGGATGGCGAAGGCGGCGCTGGCGAACTTGGGGGCGAGCACGGTGGCGGCCGCCGCCAGAAAACCGAGGAGCGCCGCTCCGGTGAAGGTGGCCGTGGGCACGGCCGAGATGTCCCAGAGCGCGTCCGGGTACACCGAGTTTTCTCCCATGCCGGTGGGGGAGATGAGCACCGTGGCTGCCGTGGCGAGCGGCTCGCCGGCGTTCACGACGCCGTTCTTCCAGCTTCCGAAGGTGAAGCGGGGCGTGACGAAGCACACCAAAAGGACGAGGGCGACCGCGAGGACGAGCCGTCCGAAAAAGGCGGGTTTGGAAAGGCCGTCCACAGGAGCGTGCTTTCCCTCGGCGTCGGCCAGCGCATCTATCTGGGAAGCGGCCTCCTCCAGGGCCGCGACGGCGTCCTCGGCAAGGGTGTCGCTGCGGGCACCGCGCAGATGCTTGCTGGCCTCGGCCACGGCGCCCTTATCGGTAGCGGAGACCTCCATGAGTTCGGTGACGAAGCCTCGGGGCACGGGGCGGCCGAACAGCTCCGCGGTGAAGTAGCCGGCAGCCGTGGCGGGCACCACCGCCTCGCTTGCGCGGACGATGCCGAAGTGGTGGATGTGCGGGCTCGCCTCGGTGTGGGCGGCCATGTCGTCGGCGCGCTGAACCAGGCGGGCGCGGGCCTCGGCGGTGGCGGCAAGAGGGGCGGAGTCGTCCACGGCCGTGGAGCCCACGGCCCGGATGAGCCTGTCTCCGGCGCCGGTGCGCCCGTGGTAGGCCTTCAAGTTCCGCTGCACCCACGCCGCCCAGCCGTCGCTTCCGTAGCGTGCGGCGAAGGAGCGCACGGCTTGCTTGTCGGCCGCCGTGGCCTCGAGCACCGCCAGTACGCGGTCCACCTTCTCGCCCAAATTCGCGTCCTCGTGCTCGCGCAGCCACTTAAGTCCGGCGCGGGCCGGGCCCGAAAAGCCGGCCACGGCCACGATGCCCAGAAGGTCGCGCACCGCTTCCTCGTCGGCGATAAGGCGGTAGAAGCCGAGCGGCGTGGCCGAGGCTCGCGCAAACAGGGCATCTACGGCGGAGGCCCCGGGCACGACGGCCTCGCCCTTCCAGAAGACAGCGCCGCGCGCCGGGTCGATGAGCGTAAGCGCCCGGGAAAGCCCCAGATCCTCGTCGCCGTTCTCGTCCTCGGGCAGCGTGTCCGGATCGCGGTCGGTGATGTCGTTCAGGGCCACGGCCAGATCTGTCTCGCCGAGTTTGCGGAAGTAGTCTTCCAACCCGTGGGTGTACAGGTGGCGCTTGGCTTTCTCCCAATTATTCGCCAGCGCCGTGACCAGGGTGGCACGACTCTCGTAGACCTTGCCTTCGAACTGATAGCCCGCTGGCCCCGCCATGGCGGCGGCGTCCAGCGGGTCACGGTAGCGAAACGCGTCCGGGTCGGCCAGCCAGCGCTGGATGTCCTCGTAACCGAGGCGCCCCTGGGGATGGGCGTAGGTGAGCCCGTAGATGAGCTGGCCCAGCGTCTCATGCTCGGGCGCGCGGGCCTCGAAGGCTACGGGACGGCCGCCGGCGAGCACCGCCGACAGGTCGTCGCCGTCGATGAGCGTCTGGTGCGGGTGACGGCCGCCGTTGTACAGCGTCCAGATGGTGTAGCCGAGCGCGTACCAGTCGTTCTCACGCTGCACCACCGAGGAATGGGGCGAGTAGCCCGGCGTGCGGCGGTCCACCTTGGTGGCGCCGGTATCGCGGCCCTCTTCCAGCACCGAGGAGATGCCGAAGTCGCCGAGCACCACCTCGCCTTCTAGAAGATAGAGGTTCTTCGGCTTCACGTCGCGGTGCACAATGCCCTCGTCGTGCAGGTGCGCAAGCGCGCTGGCGGCCTGTGGAATGATCCTGTCGCGCAGCTCTTCGAAGGAGGCGCCGTCGCGGGTGAAGGCGTCGTCGCACAGGGGCATGACGACCACATCGTAGGTGGACTCGCCGAGTCCCGGCACCTCGTCGCTGATCTGGCCCGTGGCGTACAGGGGCATGAGGTGCGTCTCGCGGAAGTGCTCCTCACCGAGGGGGTGTTCGGCCATGAGGCGCCGCAGGTAGCCGAGCACGGCCCGACGTGCGAGGCGGTCGCGCACGGCGTGGGGCTGGTAGGCGATCTTAGCGACGAAGGTGCGGCCCTCCTCATCGGTGGCGGCGACGACCGTGCCCTGGCCGCCGGCTCCGATGACGTCGGCGGTGTGCAGGGTGAAGGTGCGGTCTCCGTCGCCTTGGAAGGGAAGGTCGGCACCGGAGAGGACGGGGGCGGTGGAGTCGATGTCCACGAGCGTGGGAGCGGCGTCCACGATGGTGGGTGCCGCGTCCCGCCGCGGCTCCCGCGAGATGTTCGGGCTAGCAGCCATTAGTGGCTCCGGCCTCCTCATCGGCCCTGCGGAACGTGACAGCGCCGGCGCTGGCGACGGCTTCTACGGCTTCGCCAGCTTCCACGTTTTCGTCGAAGATGAAGGTGGACAGCGGGTTCAGGTACGCATCCTCCACCAGGTTGCCGATGCCGCGGCCGCCGTTCTCGCGCACCTCGGGGGCTAGCGCGCGCTCGGCCAGAAGGTCGAGTGTGGCCTGGGCGGCGGCCACGGTGATGCCGCAGCGGTTCCGCACGTTTCCGTTGATCTTCCGGATCTGCGATTCCAGGATGAGGCGCGAGGCCTCAGGCGAGATGTAGTCGAACACGACGATGTTGTCGCCGATGCGGTTCAAGACCTCGGGCTTGAAGTGCGTGGCCATGGCCTGCTGGACCCGGGCGCAGATGACGTCGTAGGGCTCGCCGGGCTGCACGATGTTGCGGCGGCCGATGGTGCGCCCGTGCTCGTCGAGGAGCTCTTCGGAGATGCCGACGTTGCTCGTGAAGAAGATGAGGGTCTCGCCGAAGTACACCGTCTGGCCCTGGCCGTCGGTCATGCGGCCGTCCTCCAGGATTTGAAGGAACTTGTCCATGATGGAGGGATGGGCCTTCTCCACCTCGTCGAACAGGAGCACCGAGAAGGGGTTGGCGCGCACGGCGTTGGTGAGCTGGCCGCCGGCCTCGTAGCCCACGTAGCCCGGCGGGGCTCCGAAGAGCTTCTGGTCGGAGGCGTCGGCGGCGTACTCGGACATGTCGAAGCGCAGGTAGCTGCGCTCGTCGCCGAACAGAAGCTCGGTGACCGCCTTCACGATCTCCGTCTTGCCCGTGCCCGTGGGGCCGGCGAGGAAGAGCACGCCTTTGGGCTTGGTGCCCGATGAGTGCTGCATGCCGGAGAAGCCCAGCACCGAGCGCTTGAGCACCGAGACGATCTTGGCGATGGCGGGCTCTTGACCCTTCACGCGGCGACGCAGGACAGCTGCGGGGTCGTCGCGCAGCTTGTCCATCATGGCGCTCCAGCGGTTCTCGCGGATGCCGTACTTGTAGAGGTCCACGAGTTCGGTGACATGCTCCGGCACCGTGCCGCCGCGGGCGTACAGACGCCGCAGCTCGTCCAGCTCGGTGAGCAGCATGCGGTCGGTGGTGTCGACGAGTTTCTCGCGAGGGCGGTCGAGCTCGGGCGCGGCAAGGTCGGGGAAGGCGATGTCGAGATAGGCCTCGCGGGCCGGGCGATCGGGGCTGGGCAGTGCGATGACGCGCACGTCGGGGTTGCCGCGCACAAGCCAGGAGGGCAGGTCGGTGGCCTTGTTGGCGACAAGGACGAGGGTGTTCACGTGCTCGCCATCCCCGCGAATGGCGTCTTTCGCGCCGAGGAGCAGGTTCATGAACACGGCGTTCTCCTCGGGAGTGAGGTCCTCCGGCGAGGAGGCGAGCCGGCTCGCGAAGTCGAACACGCAGGCGACGGAGCGGGGCTCTTCCTCTCCGAGCCGCCGCGAGAGAGCCGCGCGTACGAGCAGGGAGTCGTGGACGAGGCGGTTGGCGGCAAAGGGCTGCTGGCGGCTCGCCGGGTCGGCGCCGGGGTTCAAGGCCTCGGCCTCGGCGGTGAGGCGTTCCGCTTCGCGCTGGGCCGCCTGGGCGAGCGCGCGCACCTCGCCGGTGCCGAGGGGATCGTGCACGCCCCGCAGCGGATCCACGTAGAGGAACCGGTAGGGCCGTGTGCCGTCCGGCGCGGCGAACAGCTCCGGCAGGATGTGGGCGAGGGGAAGGAACTGGGTCTGCCCTTCGCAGTCCCACGGGTAGAGGTCGGACACGTTGCCCTCCAGCACGAAGAGCGGCTTGATGCCGATGAAGTTCTCCAGCTCGCGCTGCCAGGTAGGCATGTTCACGGGGCTACTCCTTCTCGCGGGTCGTTTGGGGCCGGCCGTGGATGCCGATGGATATCGCCCGGCCGTCGAACACCGCGTTCTGCACCGAGCGCGGTTTCTGCATCTCCTCGTGATACAGGGTTTCCAGTGCCGGATTGAGCACGATGACCCGTTGGTTGGTGGAACCGCGCAGCGCGCAGACGCCGTCGTTTTCCGCCTCGACATAGGGCCCGTCGATGAGCACGTCGATGAGCGGCGCATCCTCCGGGTGCGCGCTGGGGGCGGCCCCGGCGCTTCCTTCGTTGGGAAGGCCGCCGCTGCTTGGTTGCGGGGAGGAGGGGAGGGGAAGCAGGCCTTTCGGTAATTTGGGCATGGCGGTGAGCTCCCCGAAGGTGTAGCCGGTGTAGATGAGGATGTCGTCGAAGGCGGAGCGGATAGCCGCGAGCACGGAGGCGAGGGCCGGCGCCTGTTCCAGCGGATCGCCGCCGGTGAAGGTGATGCGATGGGCACCGGTGCGCCCGGCAAGGTCGTTCAGAACGGCAGCGAGGCGCGCGGGCTCGATGGCGGCCTCGGGGCGCGTCTCCCACAGCTCGGGATTGGCGCAGCCGGGGCATCGCTTCGTGCAGCCACAGGTCCACACGACGACGCGCTCGCCGGGACCTAAGGTGGTGACGGGGAAGTAGATGCGGTCGACGAACATGGCGGCCTACCGGCCGGACATGGCCCGCGCCGCGACGCGCGCGATCTGCCGGGCATCCAGCGGATCCTTGCAGAACGTGCAGGCGGCAACGCGACCTTCGGGGCCTTCCACGGCATATTCGGTCCCGCACACGGGACATCGCACGGACCAGGCAGTTTCGGCGGGAGCGTTCTGCGCGTCCGATTCCACGGCGGCCCCGTCCGCCACGGCCGCCTGGGTGCCCACCTGCACGCGGAACACCATGTCGGCCAGCTTCAGCGTCTCGCCGCCGAACAGCGGTTGGGGCGCGCCGCAGCGCAGATCCGACCAGACGCCACCACGCTCCACGGCCGACGCGTTGCGGCCCGTGTGCTCGATGGTCCAGCGCCCTTCGCTGTCGACGGCCACCACGGCATGGACGCCGGACACCCTCGGCGAGAAGAGGTCGGGCGAGAAGTCGCCGGCGCGCCCAAGGATGCCGCCTGGGGCCGGTATGCGGACGACCTCCCCGCTCCGCACGTCTTCCAAAAGCAGGGTATCACCTGCGCTTTCGTGCGAAAAAGCGCCTCCGCAAGCGGCGCAGCGCATCGCATCGTCGGGGTTGGCGAAGCCGCAGGAGCACAGGCGCATGCTATCTCATCTCCCTTGTCGCGTTGCCGCTGCGCCTGCGCTTCCGCGCTTCGCGCCTCGCCGCCGCATCTTCTCCGTAGGGGCTGACCTCGGTCAGCCCTGGCCCGCGAGATTCGTTGGAGGCGCGGATTCCGTCGCGCTCCGCCATTCCCGCCCGCGCCTCGACGTCTGCGACGGCTCGCATCTCGCGGCAGAAGGCGGTATCGGGTGCGGCCTTGTAGCGCACAGTGTTGGTGATGCCGAAGGCGGCCAGATCCTCCGCGATCTCGTCGTAGACGGCGCAGAAGTCGTGCTGGTCGGCGAGGAGTCGCTCGGTGCGCGCCCCGCCAGGAGCCGCCTCCATGGTCACGACCTCGCCGTCTTCCACTGCCTCGATGCCGCCAGGCAGCCCTGCCACCTGCAGCATGAGGTCGCCCGCATCCGACACGAAGGCGTGCAGCCCCTCGGTGGCGTCTTCTCGGCCGAAGAGCCGATGGGTGCCCATGAGGTCGCGCCCCATAGTGACCGAGCGGGCGATGGTGTAGCCGTGGCGTGCCATAACGGTGTCGATGCAGGCCTTCAGGTAGGCGTTGCGATCGACTTGAAGCTGGAGGGCCCGCAGCGTCTCCAGGCGGCCGACGGCCTCCTCCAAGGTAGCGAAGGTGCCGAACGCTTCCGCGAAGGGGACGCTCTGGGCGCGCAGGTCGGCCTCGGCGTCCTCGATGAGGGCGATAAGATCGGCCATGGCTGCGGCGTTCGATTCCATGGTGGGGAGCAGAAGCGCCAGCTGCGCGGCGGCCTGCGGGCCCAGCTCGCGCGTCGTTTCCAGGAGCAGGGCGCGATCGGCAGGTAGGGTGCAGGGGGAGGCGATGAGCGCGAGCGCCCGACGGGCGACCTCTTGCACATGGTTGCGGGCGATCAATGTCCCGCTTTCGTCCACAGCAGCGGGCGAGGGGCGACCGAGGTTGCCCCCTACGGGCTCAACCTGCATGGCCGTCCCCTCTGCAGCAGCCTTCTCCATAGGGGCGGATCTTGATCCGCCCTGGGCTTCGACGGCCGATGATTCCGACGGCAGACAATGCTCATCGGCCATGAAAGAGCGGGCGGCCTCCACAGCGGCCGCTGTGGCGCTCTCTTTGGCGGCCTTGGCCAGCACGGCGGTGAAGTCGCGTGCTTCGGACGCGGCTGCGGCTTGGGCGCGGGCTCGCTGGATGCGTTCGGCCAGGGGGTGCGCCTCGCGCTCGAAGGCATCAGCGATGGCTACGGCTCGCGACGAGCAGCGCTCGGTCCGGGCGACGGATTCCGCCATGGCCGTTGCCGGCGTAAAAGCGCATTCCGCTGTCAGCTGCGCGAGGGCCGCCTCGGCGAGCTGCCGCAGGGAGGCAGCGGCTTCCTCGGCTTCGGCACAACCTTCGGCCTCGTTCAGAAGCTCGTTCAGGAGCGCCGCGATGCGCCGCCGCGCCCGGGCCCGACTGTGATCCACGTCGGAGCGCAGCGCCTCAAGCTGCGCCCGGATCATCCGCTCGATTTCCAATTGACTCGTCTTCGGCCCGCTCATGGATGTGCCCCTTTGCCCAAATTCTCTCTTCGGGCCATTATAGAGCCATCAGAAAGAATCGCGCGGGAAGATGGGAGACGGTATGAGCGAGGATGAAGCTGTGAAATTGACGACGGCGGGCTATACCGCTGACGACTACGACGGGGATGCCCATGTGCCAGCCGAGGAGGCGCTGCGGCGGCTTGTGGAGGGCAACCGCATCTACGTGGAGGCGCTCGACCATGAGCGCGATCTGTCCCAGGAGCGCATTGCCGACCTGTTCGAGAACGGTCAGCGCCCCTTCGCCTGCGTCATCACGTGCGCCGACTCGCGGGTGGTGCCCGAGCACGTCTTCATGACCGGGTTGGGCGAGCTGTTCGTCATCCGCGTGGCGGGCAATGTGGTGGGGCCCATCGAACTGGCCAGCGCCGTGTATGCCTGCGAGCACTTGCACACCCGTCTTCTGCTGGTGCTGGGGCACACCCACTGCGGCGCCATCAAGGCGGCCCTCGATGGGGAAGCGGGGCCGGTGGCCGCCATCACCGAGCGCATCGTCGCGGCCCTGGGCGACGTGCGCGACCCCTACGAGGCCAGCGTGGCGAACGCCCGGGCCGCGGCAGCCGAGCTGGCCGCCTCGCCGGAGCTGGCGCGCCTTGCCGCCGAGCACGACCTGGACATCCGCGTCGCCATCTACCACACCCACTGCGGCGTCGTCGACTTTCTGCAGCGCGGCTCTGAGATCCTGACGTTTGACGGGGAGATTCCGCTCTTGAAATGATTATCGTAATAACTTGCGATAAAGTGATTGAGGGGATACACTTGCACGTGATGATTCGCGAAATGTAGGGGCGGCGTTGGAAGGCAGGGGAGAATGTTGTTCAGCGAACTTGCCGTAGCCTACTTGTTTTTCGGGGGAGCGGGGGCTGGCACCTGTGCTGTTATGGGCGTATTGGAATGCGCCAATTTAGGACGCTACGGTACGAGAGCGACCTATCGCACTACAAAGAAATCGCAGCCCCGTTTGATTCGGTGGGTGCGAAGAAACTTGCGAGTGCCCCATGAGCTGTTATCCCGCGGCTGGGTGCTCTGCCTGGTGCTGCTGGCGGTGGGATCGCTTTGCCTCATGGCCGATGCCGGCCGTCCCGAGCGGGTGCTCTCTCTGTGGCTGGCCCCTCGCTTCACGGTCGTGACGGTGGGTGCGTGGGCACTTTTGGCCTCGGGCGCTTTGGCGACTTTCTTCGCTCTTGCCTCGAATGGTATTGGCGCGCGATTGCCTCTCTTCGTAGTGCTCGTCGCCTCCGTTGCCGCTGTGATCGCAGGAGTTATCACAGCGGTCTACACGGGAGTGCTCCTCATGCAGCTGCCCTCGGTTGTCGCCTTTGGGTCGTGGCTTGTGCCGGCACTCTTTTGTCTCTCGTCGCTGTCATGCGGGGTGGCCGTGGCCTTCGGCGTTGCGTCTTTCGTTGATTCTCGCGTGCCGTTCGGTTCAGCGCTGCGATGCTTAAGCCACATGGACCGTGCGATAATCATCGCAGAGGCAGTGGCTCTGGCCCTCTTTGCGACGTTTTTGCTGACTGATATCCGAACAGAGGCGGGGGGCCGCGCCCTTCTGACGGGTGATGAGGCGATTATGTTTTGGGTGGTGCTCGTGCTAGCCGGTTTGGTCGCGCCCTTTATCTTGGAGTGTCGTTACCCTGGAGGAGATCGGCGCACAAAGGGCCTCTGGATTGCCGTCTGTGTGCTCCTTGGCGGGGCGGCCCTGAGGGTCTGCGTGACAGGGCTCGCCTCTTTCGACGTTTCCCAGAACCCCGAGCTCGCGATGCGTATGGCGTTCGCGGTAGCTGGAGGCTGAGCTGTGCCCTCGCAGCGGGAACGCTGGAATACGATGAACAATAAGGCAACTTGCTAAGCAAGATGAGAGGAAGGATCGACCGATGACGAAAAGCGCAAGGGGTCGCAAAGCGCGCCGCACTGAATGGGAAGCTGCGCCGGGCCCGTGGAGCGACAGCGAAGCGGAAATGCTGGCGGCAACCTCCTATGTGCCCAAGAAATCGTCGCGCAACGGCGCTCTCGTATTCAGCGTCGCCGTGTTCATGGCCGCGGCCGCTGCGGCGCTTGTCTGCGATCTTCTTTTGGAGGGGCGCATCTCGCTCGTGGGCATTCTTGCGGCTCTGCTCGCGGCACTTGCGGCCTCTTCTTCGTTGCATATTGCTCTGGGGTGGGAAAAGGTGGTCGTGCTGCGGCTCGGCAAGTTGAACCGCGTGGTGGGACCTGGTTTCTATGCCACCATTCCCATTTTGGAGCATGGGACCATTCGCGTCGATCAGCGCATTATCGCCACCCCCTTCCGTGCTGAGCGTACGTTGACGGCCGATCTTGTGCCTGTGAACATCGACGCGGTGCTGTTCTGGGTGGTGTGGGATGCGGAAAAGGCCTGCGTGGAAGTGGAGGACTATTACGCGGCCATATCGTATCTTGCTCAGACGTCGCTGCGCGAGGCAGTGGGGCGCTCAACGGTAGGGGAGGTGGCCTTGCGTCGCGATCAGCTGGATGAGGAGATCAAGGCCGATATCGAGAAAGAGGCCTCGGGGTGGGGCGTTGACATCATCTCCGTAAAGGTCCGCGACATCGTGATCCCGGCGGAGTTGCAAAACGTCATGTCCTTGGAGGCTCAGGCCGACCGCGAACGCAATGCTCGCATGACGGTGGCGAGTGTCGAAGCCGATTTGGCGGAGATGCTTTCTGAGGCTGCCCGCATCTACGGGGATGAGGACGCGGCCCTGAAGCTGCGTACCATGCTCATGCAATACGAGACGGTGAAGGGATCCGGTAGCGCTGTTGTCACGGTGCCCACGGCCGTAAGCGATGGTTTTGCTGAAGGCGTCCAACGCGAGGGGCGAGGGCTCTGATAGGATATAAGTACCGTTTCGCGAGAAAGAAGCATCATGGGCGTCCTTGAATCTTTCGCTATAGACCACAACTCCGGCCTTCCGGTGTGGATACAGATTAAGAACCGCATTGCCTATCTTATTGGCTCGGGAGCCTTTGTCCCCGGCGATAGGCTTCCTACGGTGCGCGCCTTGGCGGTGGATCTGGATATCAGCTACAACACGGTGAATCGCGCCTATATGGATTTGGAACGCGAGGGCTACATTTCTACTCGCAAGGGGCGGGGCACTTTCGTGGCCGAGCGCCACGATTTGGGTGCTCATACGGCTTCAGATTCTCCCATCGAGCTAGTAATCGACGACATGATCCGCGTATGTTCGAACGCAGGGCTCGCCGATGACGACATTGTCGCCATGGTACAGGCTCGCCTTGCTCACCGGGATTTCATGCGATAGGCCCCATTTGCCTTCAGGGGCCAGGGCGCGGAACGGCGCGTCAACGTGCGCAGGAAACATGCCTGGGCAAAGAGGGACAAGTCAAGTCTTTATTGTCGCAAGATATTGTGATAATGTGACACTGTGACGTTAAGACGACTACATCGAGCTTTCGTATCGATGCTATCCAGGGGGAAAGATGGCGGTCGGGAAGGAAACCGAAAAGGGAGCGGGCGACGAGGGGCGCCGTTCGGCCCTCGCCCTGTACGAGGACATCGAGGCCGAGCACATGGCCGCCCTGGAGGCGACTGGCATAGCGTTCGCCCCGTACGATAGCGAACGACTTGAACGCGAGGGACTGCTTCGCCAGTTGCGCGAGCGGGGGGCTCGCATCCGCAATGGAGGAGCGAGTGTGGCCATCGGCCCCATGAGCGTTGCCTGCGAGGCGTGCACCGGCTCCTGCGTGAGCCGCAGTTTTGCCTTGACGAACAACTGCCATCGCGACTGTTTCTTCTGCTTCAATCCCAATCAGGAGGATTTTGCCTACTGGTGCGAGCGACCTTTTCCATGGCGTCGCCAGCTGGACGATTTGGCTGCAGAGCCCGGCTCCCCGGCCTGCATTGCGCTTACTGGCGGTGAGCCTCTTTTGATGGCAGACGAGGCTGTGGCTTTCTTCTCCCGTGCCTCCGAGCTGTTTCCCGCGGCTCATCTGCGCCTGTACACGTCCGGGGACCTGCTGAGCCGCGAGCTGATCGATCGTCTCGTGCGGGCGGGCCTTCATGAGATTCGATTCTCTGTCAAGCAGGATGACAAGCCGGAGCTTTTGGAAAAGGTGCTGGAACGTATGGCTTGGGCGCGCGAGCAAGTGCCCACGGTCATGGTGGAGATGCCCGTCATTCCGGGAACCGACTCGTTCATGAAAGAGCTTTTGGCGAAGCTCGATGCCCTAGGCGTTGACGGCGTTAATTTGCTGGAGTTTGCCTATGCCATGTGGAACTGGCCCGTGTTTGAGTCCTTGGGCCTTACGCTGCGCAACCCTCCCCAGCAGGTGATGTTCGACTACACCTATGCGGGTGCTTTGGCGGTGCAGGATAGCGAGGAGGACTGCTTGCGTCTGATGCTGTGGGCGCGCGAGCAAGGCTTGGGACTGGCGCTGCATTATTGCTCATTGGAGAACAAGCATCGAGCTCAAGTGCGAAACATGAACGAGCCCTTCGCCGACATTCACGCCTGCTATGCCTTCGACTACGACGACTTCTTCCTAAAGACCGCGCTGGCTTTCGACGGCGATCGCGATCTGGTGAGACGAGCCCTAGAGAGGGAGGGCTGCCGCCAGGTTCTCGAAGACGCCGAAGGGGGGTCGTTGGCCTTTCATCCTCGCTGGCTCTCCGTTGCTCGTCGTGCTGTGCCGGAACCCGGGCGGCTGTGCGTGTCTTTCAACGTCGCGGTGGACGAGGGGCGTTCCCTGCGGGAGCTGAAAGTGGTACCCGCAGGCGAACTTTCTGTGCAGCTTACCGACAGTACAGGATCTGCCGATGCGTGTGAGCCTTGCCTCCAGGGGTTTGAAAAGAGCTGGAATCGCTAAACAGAGAAAATAGGCTCAAATTTATTGTCACAATGTATTGCGACAAAGTAACAAAGGGTTTATACTGCGCACTGAGAGCGGGGAGGGGCCGACCCCGCGCGAGGGCGGGCGCTTATGCATGGCGCCCGAATGGAGAGCGGAGAGATTCCGCTGCATTTGGAGATAGGAGGAGAAATGTCGGAACTGAACGTACCGGTCAAAGGCATTTCGCGCCGAAGCTTTCTCAAAACTACAGCTGCTGTAGCCGGAGCCGCTGCAGTGAGCGGAGCCACGATGACGGCTCTTGCTGCAACCGATGAGGAGACTGCGGGCGACGAGGAGCATGAGGTCGTTTGCGTCTGCGGTTGCAACTGCCAAGGCAATTGTTCGATGGTTGCCACGGTTCGCGAAGGCAAAATGGTAAACATACGATCTAATGAGGATCTTCCGTATCCCGCTTACGAGCGAATCTGTATGCGTGGTTTTAGCCATGCGAACCGCATGTACGACTTCAACCGCGTGCTGTATCCCATGAAGCGGAAGACGTGGAGCTTGGAAGAGCCCCATGTCGAGAACCGCGGCACCGACGAGTGGGAGCGCCTGTCGTGGGACGAGGCTACCCAGCTTGTCGCCGATACGCTCACCTACAACACGGAGAACTACGGCGTGCGCTCGAACTGCGTGCTTGTGTCTGCCGGCAACTCTTTCGCCGCCTACGGCGGCTTGATCGCCGGTCTTGGTTTCGCGAATGCCTTTGGGTTCCAGGGGCTTGACGTGTGCCTGGACTACGGCGATCTGGTCGGCATCGGAGAGGTGACCGGCAGCGGTTGGGACTTCAACCAGCGTAACATGGCTGGCGACTACCGTTTTGCCAAAACGCTTTTGATCTGGGATACGAACCCGCCCAACTCCCAGCCCCATAGCTGGCACTTCTGCATGGAGGCCAAGGACGCTGGCGCCAATCTGGTCGTCATCGACCCTACCTACACCATCGCGGCCCAACAGGCCACAAAATGGGTGCCCATCAAACCCGGTACCGATCCGGCGCTCGGCATGGCTATGCTCAACGCTATCATCGCCAACGAATGGTACGACCTGGACTTCATGCGCGAGAAGACCTGCGCTCCCCTGCTCGTGCGCGAGGACAACGGCCATTTCCTCCGCGCGACGGATTTCGGCGAGGAGGGCCCGGCACAGCTGCCCGAGTACCCGTTCTTCGGCACACTGCTACTCCAGGGCGTGAAGGCCGGCAAGGTGCCCACGTTGGAGGAGTCGGCCCACTATGTGGTATGGGACGCCGACAAGGACGCCTGGGGCCTCATCAATGACGTGGCCAACCCCGCACTCGAGGGCAGCTTCGAGGTAAACGGCGTGAAAGTTACCACGGCCTGGTCGCTGTTCAAGGAGCATATGGCCGAGTGCACGCCAGAGTGGGCTGAGGGCATCACCGAGGTGTCGGCGGATACCATCGTGGAGCTTGCCCGCATGTACTCCCAGGACACGCCCTCGACCATCTATGCGGGCTACCACCTGTACGATAACTGCGAGGAGATGGGCATGACCTGGGCCTGCCTCGCCGCCCTTACGGGCAATATCGGCAAGCGCGGCGCCTCTATCGGGCATTTGGGGAAGAGCAAGCCGACGATCAACATGGCCGGCCTCGCCTTCCCGGCGGGACTCAAGGGCCTTCACGACGAGCTGCCGTGGCTTCATCTGCCCGAGGTCTTGGAAACGGGCAAGCTGAAGGGCGAGGATTTCCCCGTGCGCCTTCTCTACAACATAGGGGCGAACCCGGTCGGCAGCTATGCGGCCCAGCGCAAGACCATCGAGGAGATCTTGCCGAAGATCCCCTGCATCGTGACGAACGACATGGAGTTCTCCGAAACCTGCGAGTACAGCGACATTGTGCTGCCCTGCGCCCACTACTTCGAGTACGACTGGATTCAGGCCAGCTCGCACACTCCCTTCCTGTACATGGCGAACAAGGTGGCCGACCCCATCGGTGAGGCGAAGGAGGACGTGGAGATCTTCCGGGCCATTGCCGAGCGCATGGACAACGAGGCGGCCAAGGCGTTCTACGCCAAGTCCAACGAGGAAATGATGCGCATGGTGGTCGATACCGAGAAGGGCGAGCCGGTGGGCATTACCTTCGACAACCTCAAGGAGAAGGGCGTGCTGGCCGACCGAGACGAGAACTGGATTCACTGGGAAGAACAGCGCTGGCCTACGCTTTCCGGCCGTCTGGAATTCTACGTGGAGAATCCCGGCGCTCGCATCGACATCGGCAAGCCCATCGACAAGGACTTTTACCATATGCCCACCTACCATACGCCCTTCGAGGCCTACGATGAGAGCGAGCAGCACGAAAAATATCCCCTGTACCATTATTGCGAGCGCACAAGATGGCACTTGCATACCCAGTACAACCATGCTCCTGTGCTGCGCGAGCTTGATCCGGAGCCCTATTTGCGCATGAACCCCGTTGATGCCGAAGCGCGCGGCATCGCTGAGGGCGACTACGTCGAGGCCTACAACGATCGGGGCCACTGCGTGTGCAAGGCGAAATTCGATATGGGCGTCAGGCCGGGCATGGTCTCCTCGCCCAAGGGATGGCACCGGGGAGCCTATGTGGCGGGCAGCTATCAAGAGCTGACCTGCGACCATTTGAATCTGCTTCATATGAACACGTCGTTCGACGACACGCTCGTCGAAGTGCGCAAGTACGAGGGAGAGGTGAGATAAATGACCCGTTATGGAATGGTGATCGACACTAAGAAGTGCATTGGCTGCCACGTATGTGCCATGGCGTGCAAAACGGAGAACAACTTGCCCAACGATGTATGGTGGAACCGCATCTTCACCGATAACGGTGGCGAGATGGGGTTCGACATGGTGGGCGGCTCGTATCCTGACAATTTGCAGTTCGGCTATATCCCCGTCGCCTGCCAGCATTGCGAGAATCCCGCCTGCGTGAAGGTATGCCCGGTGGGAGCGACCTACAAGGATCCCGAAACGGGAGTGGTGCGCCAGGATTACGACAAGTGCATCGGCTGCCGCATGTGCATGAGTGCTTGCCCTTACAACGGTGTGCGTTCTTTCAACTGGGAAGAGCCCGTATTCCACATGGACTATGCCATGGGCAGCAAGGATGCGCCCGAACATCAGCAGCACGTCGTGGAGAAGTGCACGTTCTGCTACCACCGCACGTCTCAAGGCATTGAGCCGGCTTGCATGCACCTTTGCGTGGGTCGAGCACGTTTTTGGGGCGACTTAGATGACCCGACTTCTGAGGTAAGCCGTCTTCTTGCGGAACGGTCGCACAAGCGGCTCTTGGAAGATCGTGGCACGGAGCCTTCAACTTACTATCTCGTCTAGCAGAGGGGAGTGACATTATGTCCGAGTATATGCAGGGTGGAGCCCTTGCCAGCGATGACCTCGATTTCTCAGCGTCCAGCGATCGAGGGCGTGCTAGTGAGCACGCGTCGACGGCCGTCAAGAGTCCTGCTCTCAATGTTGCCATCGGCGTGAGCGCCGTGGTGATGGTGGTCGGCTTGGTGCTGTGGTTTATGCAGCTGTCGGGCGGCATGGTGCAGACCGCCATGCGCAACCTCGACAGCTGGGGCCTCTACATCACGGGCTTCATGTTTTTCGTGGGCCTGTCGGCCGGCGGTCTTATCATCTCGTCGGTGCCCAAGGCCCTCGGCATCCGCGGCTTCGGCGGTATCTCGAAAGTGGCGGTGTTCTCATCCATCGCCTGCACGGTGGTCGCCATCGGTCTTGTAGTGGTGGATATGGGCCAGCCCTTCCGCGTGTGGGAGCTGTTCGTTTACTCCAATCTGGGCAGCCCGCTTATGTGGGATATCATTGTCCTTTCCACCTACCTCATCCTGTCGTGCGTATACCTGTGGGCCCAGATTCAGGCCGAGCGCGGCAAGGTCAGCGCTGTGGCCTTGCGCGTCATCTCGGTGATCGCTCTCGTTACCGCCGTGCTCGTCCATTCGGTAACTGCCTGGATCTTCAGTCTTCAGCAGGGGCACGAGATGTGGCATACAGCCCTTCTGGCTCCTTGGTTCGTGTCCTCCGCTCTGGTGTGTGGTACGGCGCTCGTGATGGCTGTTGTCATTGGATTGCGCCGTGCCGGTTACCTCAACGTGGAGCAAGACAACATCGTGCGTCTCGCCAAGCTGCTCGGAGCCTTTGTGCTGGTGGATTTGTACTTCTTTGGCTGTGATCTGCTTACCGAAGGGTTCCCGGGTGGCGCAGGGGCAGAGGTAGTGGCCATGCTGACCCAAGGTCCTCTGGCCCCCTACTTCTGGTTCGAGATCATCGGCTGTGTCGCGTGCGCCGTCATCTGCCTGACTCCTGCCCTGCGTCGCAACGGTCTTCTGGTGACGGCTTCGTTGCTGGCCATCGCCGGCATCTTCTGCAAGCGCGTTCAGCTGCTGGTGGGCGGATTCCAAATCACTAACCTGGCCGACATGGCACCTGCAGTGAATTCCATGAGCATCACCTACGCCGATGGCACGCTTGCCGATGCCTATGCGAACCTCGTCTACTGGCCGACGCCGCTGGAGGCGGGCGTGACGCTGGGCGTCGTGGCCCTTGGGTTCCTCGTGTTCTTCTTGGGGCTCAAGTTTCTCCCGTTGCGTCCCTCCGAGAAGTAGTCAGTTGCGCGGACGCGAGCCGAGCCCTCCAATCAGCCCTGCGTCTTTCTGACATGCGGGCCGCCTGCCGCAGGGCGGGCGGCCCTTCTCTTTCGGAGGAGGAAGGAGTCCTATGAAAAAGATCGCCGTGACGGCGGCGGTGTTTCTGCTGGCCGCAGTCTGTTCGGTCGGTGCTGTGATGCTTGTTCAGCCTGAGGCGTTGAGTGTGCGACCCATTACGGAGACTTCACCCTGTCCTGTGGTGGGATGCGCTTCAGGAAGCTGCCACGGTTTCGACGACGTGCCCGAGCCGGATGGCGTGCACGAGATGACGTGCCCGGAAGCTTCCTGCGCATCGGTGGAGTGCCATGGTTGGGAAACTCTCGGCTCGCGCTACCACCAGGCATCGGATGCGAGCTTGAACCTGTGGATACTTATGCCGGTGGCCCTTGTGGTGGCGCTTGTCGGCATCGTGCGGAAGGTGGGACGCTCATGAGAGTGCTCGTTGTTGATGCGCTGGCGCTGGTTTTGTATATCGTGGTGTCGCTGCCTGCGATGACGGGCGTTGGCGCGCACGAGTGGCTGGGGCTTGGTATCGGGTTGGTCCTGCTTGTGCACGGGGCCCAGCATGTTGATTTTGCCGGCCACCTTTTGACGAGTCGGGGCGCCTGGCGAGCAAAGGGACGAATTTTGCTCGATGCTGCGCTGGTGCTTTCCGTTGCAGTTGTTGTCCTGTCGGGTCTCATGGAATCGGGAACAGTTCTGCCTGCCTTTGGCTTTTATGCCGAGGGCTATTACTTTTGGGGGCCGCTGCATGCTGCTTCCGCCAAGGTGCTTCTCGCGCTTCTTGTTGTGCATGGGGCGCTCAATCTCGGCTCGGCGTGGCGTCTGGCCCAACGCGCCCGTGCGAAGGAAGATGAATGAACTTTCGGCAGCTATTTGACGGTTGCCTTTGATCTTGCAAAAAAGAGCGGCCCGGGCGAGTGTCCGGGCCGCTCGGCGTTTCTGGTGCGGATTCGTGCCTACTCCACGTCCACGACGTCGTCGGTGGTGAGGGCGTCGGCCATGAGGTCGCGGTACTCGGCGGGGGAGGCGGCGTTGGTGGCGGCGCCCAGTTCGGTATCGCTTGCCTGGGGCTCGGGGATTTCCGCGGAGGTGTCGGTTGGATCAAGCCCTGCGTCTACCCGGCGCATCATGTCCTGCCACTCGGCGTACTGGGTGCCCACGTAGCTGATGCCGTCCTGGTTCAGGGTGTAGCTGGGGCAGGCGGCCGAGTACATGGTGAGTCCCTTGTCCTTGAAGGTGAGCGCGAGGGACACCAGATCGGTCACGGAGTAGTCGGTGGTCACGCAGCGGGCGAGGGATTCCACGGTACCGGGGATCTCGGTGATGGACTTCGAGAGCACCTTCTCCACGATGGCCTCGATGATCATGCGCTGGGCCTGGGCGCGGGAGAAGTCACCGGCGCGGGTGGCGTGGCGCTCGCGGGCGAAGGCGAGGGCCTGGTCGCCGTCGAGGGTCTGCTCGCCGGCCTCAAGGGAGATGCCGCTCGTGTCGGAATAGAAGCTCTCGGGCACGTTCACCTGAATACCGCCGAGTTCGTTCACAACGTCCTTCAGCTCCTCGAAGTGCACCTCCACGTAGTGGGTGATGGGCACGCCGGCGAAGGTGGAGAGCGTTTTCACGGCCTCGGACGGGCCGCCGAAGGCATAGGCGGCGTTGATCTTCTGGGTGCCGTGACCCTCGATATTGATCATGGTGTCGCGGGGCACCGAGATGAGATCGACCACGCCCTTGTCGGGATCGATGCGGGCGAGCATGGTCACGTCCGAGCGGCTGGCTGTCTCGCCCTTGCGGGCGTCGCTGCCGAAGATGCCCACGTAATAGGAGCCGTCGGCCTTGGCCGGGGCCAGCTGCTCGCCGAGCTCCTTGAACTCGGCGTCATCGAGGCCGCCCTGGATGGTGGCGTTGATGCCGTTCAGGTAGAGCGCGAGCGCCGTGCCGGCACCGGCGAGGATGACGACGAGGGCCGCGGCGATGCCGAGAGCGATCTTCTTACCGCGCGACTTCTTGCGAGCCGCTTTGGCGTGGGCAAGGCTGTCCGTGGCAGCGAAGCTTTGGGAGCCGCCCGCGGCGGAAACGGGGCTTGCGGTCGGCGCGAAGCCGGTGCCCTCGAAGGAGGAGCGGGCGCGGGAGGCGCGAGGCGTCCGCGAGGCGTCCGCCTGGGCGCTGCGAGAACGGGCGGCCTGGGCGCTCCGGGTGCTGCGGCCGGCGCTCGTTACGGGGGCGGAGTGGGAACCGCGGCGTCCCTGCGTGGAGCCGAGCGGCGCCGAGTGGGCGCCCCGGCGCGAGGTGCCGGAGTTGAGCGGAGCGGAATGCTTGCCAGGTCTGTTTGCCATAGGGTTCGGCGCGCAGGCGCCTGCCTCCTCGATAAACGCGGTGGTACGAATGCGAAACCCCAAGATACCAGGAAAAGAGCAACTGCGGGCCGCCTTCGACAAGAAAACAGGCTTTTGGAAGGGTGGTGGAAGGGGAAGGAAGGGGTTGCCGAAAAGGGCGGCGCTCTCTATAATGCGAGCTATTGAACAGTGTGTCCAATTTTGGCCGTTCTGTCGAAATCCGACCGCTGTATCGCAACCGAACGAAGGAGACCGTCATAGCCACGGCAACCTGCGCGCCGGCCGCCCCCTGCGAGGATCGGCGCATCGCGAAATCGAGGCGGGCCCTGCGCGGCGCCCTCATCGAGCTCATGGAGGAGCGCGGCTACGATGCGCTCACCGTGAACGATCTGTGCGAGCGGGCCGATACGTCCCGTGGCACCTTCTACAACCACTTCCGCGACAAGGACGGGCTGCTCGCCGTGCTGGAGGACGAGGTCATGGCCGACCTCGATGCCCTGCAGGGACGCATGCAGTCCATCACCTTGGCGGATATGCTGGCCTTCCGCGCGACGGGCCGGCCGCTGCCGTTTCTCGTGGAGCTCTTCGACTACCTGCGCGAGCAGAGCGATTTTTTGCACGCGGTGCTCGGCCCCGGGGGCGATGTGCGCTTCGGGCCGCGGCTGCGCGAGGCGGTCTGCGAGAACCTGGTGCAGAACATCCTGCATGAGAAGTATCGCGACAACCCTACGGTTTTCGTGGAGTACTATGTGGCCTTCTACGCCGCCGCCTACCTGGGCATCATCGCCCACTGGATCGAGCGCGGCTGCCCCGAATCCTCTGAGACCATGGCGCGCATCGCCATGCGCCTTCTGTTCATCAAACCCGGCGAATCCATCGAGCTGCAAGTTGGGAGAAAGTCCGATGAAGAAAAACACCAAGAACAGCAAGTACACTGAGATCATCACCGAGGCCTCAACCTCGGCGAAAGAGCTGGCATCTGCGGCGTGCGCCTCTTGCGCGCCGCGGGTGACCACGGTGGAGACGGCCCAGACTTCCGCCGAGGCCAGCGCCGCTGCGGAGGCGTGCCCCTTCCATATCGGCATCGACGTGGGATCGACCACGGTGAAGCTGGCGGTGCTGAACAACGACAACGAAATCCTGTGGGCGGTGTACCGCCGCCATCACGCCGACGTGCGCGCCACCATCGTGGAGGTGCTGCGCGAGGCCGCCGCGGCCTATCCGGACGAGACCATGACCATCGCCATCACCGGATCGGGCGGCCTGCTTCTGTCCCAGTGGCTCGATGTCACTTTCGTGCAGGAGGTCATCGCGTCGAAGACGGCGGTGGAGACCTTCATCCCCAAAACCGACGTCGCCATCGAGTTGGGCGGCGAGGACGCGAAGATCATCTACTTCGACAACGGTATCGAGCAGCGCATGAACGGCACCTGCGCCGGCGGCACGGGCGCCTTCATCGACCAGATGGCGGCCCTTCTGGACACGGATGCCGGCGGCCTGAACGAGCTGGCGGCCGATCATGAGACCATCTACCCCATCGCGAGCCGCTGCGGCGTGTTCGCCAAGACCGATGTTCAGCCGCTTCTGAACGAGGGCGCGCGCAAGGAGGACATCGCCGCCTCCATCTTCCAGTCGGTGGTGACTCAGACCATCTCCGGTCTCGCCTGCGGCCGGCCCATCCGGGGGCATGTGGCCTTCCTCGGCGGCCCCTTGCAGTACCTGCCCGAACTGCGCAAGCGCTTCTACGAAACCTTGGAATTGACCGACGAGGCCATCATCGTGCCCGAGAACGCGCACCTGTTCGTGGCTGCCGGCTGCGCCATCGCCGGTGTGGCAGAGGGCGCGCGGCCCGAGAAGCTTTTCGATGTGCTGACGCGCCTGGAGGGCCTGGGCGACATGCAGGGCTCGGAGGTGGTACGCCTGGCGCCGCTGTTCGCCGACGAGGCGGAGCTGGCGGAGTTCCACGCTCGCCACGACGCCGAGCGCGTGCGTCGCGCGTCGCTTGAGGACTACCGGGGCGTGGCCTTCCTCGGCATCGACGCCGGCTCCACCACGTTCAAGGCGGCGCTCATCGGCGAGGACGGGGCGCTTCTGTGGTCCACCTACGCCTCGAACAAGGGCGACGTGCTGGGCTGCGCCAAGGCGGCCGTGGCCGAGCTGTACCAGGCGCTGCCCCGCGACCCGGAAACGGATGAGCCGCTCGTGCAGATAGGCCACGCCACGGTGACCGGCTACGGCGAGGGGCTTCTGCTGGAGGCCCTGCGGGTCGACTCCGGCGAGATTGAGACGGTGGCCCATTTGCGCGGCGCCCAGGAGATGCTGCCCGGCGTGGAGTTCATCCTGGACATCGGCGGCCAGGACATGAAGTGCTTGCGCGTGAAGGACGGCGTCATCGACCACATCATGCTGAACGAGGCCTGTTCCTCGGGCTGCGGCAGCTTCATCGAGTCCTTCGCGAGCGGCCTGAACCTGGACGTGGCCGAGTTCGCCGCCACGGCCATCTCCGCCGAGAACCCGGTGGATCTGGGCAGCCGCTGCACCGTGTTCATGAACAGCCGCGTGAAACAGGCCCAGAAGGAGGGCGCCACCGTAGGCGACATCGCCGCGGGTCTGGCGATTTCCGTTATCAAGAACGCCCTGTTCAAGGTCATCAAGATTCGCGACCCGCACGATGTGGGCACGAAGGTCATCGTGCAGGGCGGCACCTTCTTGAACGATGCGGTGCTGCGCGCCTTCGAGCAGCTCTCCGAAGTGAACGCCATCCGTCCCGACATCGCCGGCAACATGGGCGCCTTCGGCGCGGCATTGTTGGCCCGCGACCGCTTTGAGGAGACGCGTCGGCGCACCGAGAACGTGCCGCTGTCGCCGGATCTGGGCCCGAAGGTGCCCCTGAGTGGGCTTTTGTCCCTTGAGGAGATCGAGGCGCTCGCGCCGACGCATCGCACCGTGCGCTGCAAGGGCTGCTCGAACGCCTGCCTGCTCACAGTGAACGATTTCGGCATCGATGCGGCGACGGGCAAGCACCGCCGCTTCATCACCGGCAACCGCTGCGAGAAGGGCGAGAGTTTGGGCACCGGCACCGAGAAGTCGGCCGTGCCGAACCTGTTCGAGTACAAGGCCGAGCGCACCTTCGGCTACGAGCCCCTGGCGCCCGAGGAGGCGCCCCGCGGCACCGTGGGCATCCCGCGCGCGCTCAACATGTACGAGAACTACCCGTTCTGGTTCACCTTCTTCACGAAGCTGGGGTACCGGGTGGTGCTGTCCGACCCGTCCACGAAGAAGACCTACGAGGCCGGCATCGAATCGATGCCCTCCGAGAGCGTGTGCTATCCGGCGAAGCTTTCGCACGGCCACATCATGAACCTGCTCGACAAGCACCCGGACTTCATCTGGATGCCGTGTTCGAAGTGGGAGCGCCAGGAGGACGAGACCGCCGGCAACCACTTCAACTGCCCCATTGTGGCGAGTTACCCCGAGGCGCTGCGCCTGAACATCGACGAGCTGCGCGAGACCGATGTGGCCTTCGTGTCGCCGTGGGTGCCCTACCACGACAAGGACAAGCTGGCCGAGCGCCTGGTGGTGGAGCTGACCGAGAACTTTGCGAAAGAGACGAACGGGTGCGGCCCCGCGCTCACGGCTGACGAGATCCGGGCGGCGGTGGAGGCGGCCTGGGCCGAGGACGAGGCGTTCAAACGCGATATTCGCACGAAGGGTGTGGAAACCCTCGCGTGGATGGAGAAGACCGGCACGCGCGGCATCGTGTTGGCCGGGCGCCCCTACCATCAGGATCCCGAGATCAACCACGCCATCCCCGAGCTGCTCACGAGCTTCGGTTTGGCCGTGCTCACCGAGGACTCCGTGGCGCACTTGGGCCAGCTGGAGCGGCCCATTCGCGTGGTGGATCAGTGGATGTACCACACGCGCCTGTACGCGGCGGCCAAGGTGGTCACCCAGCGTAAGGATCTCGATCTCATTCAGCTGAACTCCTTCGGATGCGGCCTGGATGCCCTCACCACCGATCAGGTGCAGGAGGTGTTGGAAGCGGCCGGCAAGGTGTACACGGTGCTGAAGATCGACGAGGTGTCGAACTTGGGCGCGGCGCGCATTCGCGTGCGCAGTCTTTTGGCGGCCTTGAAGGACCAGGCCGACCGCGAGGCCGAGGCGGAAGCCGACGCCGCCGCCGAGAAGAGGGGCTGTCCGGCTGCGTGCATCGACTTGGACAACCTGGATAAGCTCGTGCCCGCCAGCTTCACCGAGAAGGCCGATGGCGTGGTGGCCGCGGCCGAGATCGAGCAGCGCGAGGGCGCCTCCACCGAGTTCGCGCGCCCCCAGTTCACCGAGCAGATGCGCGATGGGGGCTGGACGATTCTGGCGCCCCAGATGGCCCCCTACCACTTCGAGCTTCTGGTGCCCATCTTCAAGCGCGCCGGCTACAACGTGGCGCTTCTGCCCTCGGTGGACCACGGCGCGGTGGACGCGGGCCTGAAGTACGTGAACAACGACATCTGCTACCCGTCCATCCTGGTCACGGGCCAGATTATGGAAGCGGTGCTGTCGGGCAAGTACGACACCGACAAGCTGGCCGTGCTCATCACCCAGACCGGCGGCGGCTGCCGCGCCACCAACTACATCTCGCTCATCCGCAAGGCGCTGAAGTCCGTGGGGCTCGGGCACATCCCGGTCATCGCCATCTCCTTCAAGGACCTGGGCGAGGAGAACCCTGGCTTCAAGATCACGCCGAAGATGCTCTACCAGGCCATTTACGCGCTGCAGTACGGCGATTTGCTCATGATGTGCTTGTATCGCACGCGCCCCTACGAGGTGGAGCCGGGCAGCGCGAACCGCCTGTTCCAGTACTGGATGGACGCCTGCAAGCACCAGCTCGAGCGCGGCGTGCGCCAGTCGGAGTTCCGCCGCACGGTGCGCCGCATCGTGGAGGACTTCGACGCGCTGCCCCTGGCCGGCGAGGGCACGAAACCCCGCGTGGGCGTGGTGGGCGAGATCCTCGTGAAGTTCCACCCGACGGCCAACAACCAGATCGTGGACGTCATCGAGCGCGAGGGCTGCGAGGCCGTGGTGCCCGGGCTTATCGAGTTCTTCCTGTTCGGCATCGCCGGCGGCATCTTCCAGCAGCCTATCGGCAAGTCGAAGAAGAGCGCGCTCGGGAGCAAGATCGGCCTGGCCGCCATCAAGAAGCTGCGCAAGCCCGTGAACGACGCGCTGGAGAAGTCGAGTCGCTTCCACCCGCCGGCGGACATCTACGAGCTGGCCGACTACGCGAGCGAGATCCTTTCCCTGTGCAACTCCATGGGCGAGGGGTGGCTGCTCACCGCTGAGATGGTGGAGCTCATTCGCTCCGGCTGCCCGAACGTGGTGTGCACCCAGCCCTTCGCCTGTTTGCCGAACCACGTGGTGGGCAAGGCCACCATTAAGGAGCTGCGCCGCCGCTACCCGGAGAGCAACATCGTGGCCGTGGACTACGACCCCGGTGCGAGCGAGGTGAACCAGCTCAACCGCATCAAGCTCATGATCGCCGTGGCCAAGGCGAATTTGGCCGAGAAGGAGGCCGAGGCCCGTGCCGCCCGGGCGGTGGCCCGCGACGGAGCGCCTGAGGAACCCGAGACCGTGGCGGCATCCGTAGAGGTGGAGACCACCGAGGTCGTGGGGTAGTGGAATCCGCCAACGCTTCGGGAAAACTCGTCATCGTGCCGACGCCCATTGGGAATTTGGGCGATATGACGCTGCGCTCGCTGGAGGCGCTGCGCGAGGCCGACGTGGTGTGCGCGGAGGACACCCGGGTAACGGGGAAGCTGCTCGCGCATTTCGGGATCGAGAAGCGGCTCGCGCGGCTGGACGAGGCGATGATCGGCTCGCGGGCTGCGGGCGTGGTGGAGCGCGTGGCAGCCGGCGAGGTGGTGGCCTACTGCTCGGACGCCGGCATGCCCGGCGTGTCCGACCCGGGGCTGCGACTTGTGGCCGCGGCGCGCGAGGCCGGTGTGGCCGTGGAGGTGCTGCCCGGCGCCTCGGCGGCGGCCTGCGCCTACGTGGCCTCGGGAACGGTGTGCCCGCGCTTCTACTTCGGCGGCTTCTTCCCACGCAAGGCGACCGAGCAACGGACGGTGCTCGCAGAGCTTTCCGGGTTGGACGCGGCTCTCGTGTTCTACGAGAGCCCGAACCGGCTGGTGGCGGCGCTTTCGGTCATCGCCGAGGTGCTGCCGTGGCGCGAGGTGGCGGTCTGCCGCGAGCTGACGAAGCTGCACGAGGAGGTGGCCCGGGGGAGTGCCGCCGAGCTGCGCGAGCGGTTCGCGGCCCGTGCCGAGGAGCCCGGCGGCGTTCGCGGCGAGATCGCGCTCGTGATAGACGCCCCGGGCGAGACGGAGGCGGCCGTCGGTGCCGAGGAGGCCGCGGCATCGGCTGCCGAGCGCGCTGTCGAGCTGGTGGCGGAGGGCCTGCGCACCAAGGAGGTCACCAAGCACCTTGTCGCCGAGTTCGGCATTTCCCGCAACGACGCCTACAACCTGGCCATGGAGGCCGCGCGATGACTTCGGTGTCATTCTGAGCGAGCGAAGCGAGTCGAATAATTTCATGGCAGCAGCGAGAAAGCGTCCGGCAAAAATGATGCCTCCCGAGCTCGTCTTCATCGACGGGCTGGAGGTCTGGCTCACCCGCAAGGCCATCAAGAATATGCACCTGCGGGTAAAGCCTCCCGACGGGCGCATCGAGGTGTCGGCGCCCCTGCACTTGCCGCTCGCCACCATCCGGAAGTTCGTGGGGGAGAAGCGCGACTGGATAGAGCGCCAGCAGCAGGAGATCGCGCAATCGCCCCGTGTCGAGGCCGCCGCGGCCACGCCTACGGAAGTGGCCCAGTGGAAAGCGGTCGTTGCGGCCTGCGTGCCGGCGCTCATCGAGGCGTGGGAGCCCGTCATGGGCGTGAAGGCGGGCAAGATCGCCTACCGCAACATGACGAGTCGCTGGGGCAGCTGCCAGCCCTCGACCGGCCGCATCTGCATCAACGTGCGCTTGGCCCTCTACCCGCCGGAGTGCTTGGAATACGTGGTCGTCCACGAGCTGTGCCACCTGCTTGAGCGCGGCCACGGCCCTCGCTTCCACGCGCTTATGGACACTTTCATGCCCGACTGGAAAGAGCGCCGCGCCAAGCTGCGCTAGCGTCGGGATTCGGCACTGCGAAATTGAAGCGAACTTTTGTACTAAAAGGGCTTTTCATTGGGCTTGTATTACATTACAATGCGAACAAACATTCGGTTTTGAGAGCGAAAGGCCTGGTGAGAGCATGGGAGAGGTTGTTGGACGCAAAAAGAAGGCTGTGGTGACAGGAGCGCTGGCGCTTACCTTGGGCGCTGGCCTGGGGCTTGGCGCGGTAGCTTGGGGAAGTGAGGGGTCCGTGCCTGAGGAAAGTGTGAGAGCCGGGGACGCTTGGGCTCCGTTGGTGGGCCAGAAGTTGGAGGAGAAGGTGGCCGCTGCGGCCCGTTCCCATCGCGCCGAAGTGCGGCAGGCGCTTGCGGCCTATAGGGCAACGGACGCGGCGGAGCGGAAAGCCGCCACGGAAGCAGGGGAGCAAGCACCGGCCGAAGCCGCCGGGGCACAGGGCGCTCATCTTTCAGCCGAGGGCTCAGGTACCTCATCGGGCGAGGTCGCGGCAGCGCGTTCGGAAGAGGCGGCTCGGGTGGACGAGCAACGCGGCAGCCAGGAGGCGTCGAAGGAATCCGGAAGCGCGGGGGAGGGTGGGGGATTTGCCTCTCAGCCGAGCGCGCCCGGGCCCGAACCTTCGGTGGAAACATCGGCGGAAGCCGGCTCTTCCGCTTCCGAAGAGGTGCCATCTGATGAGGGATCGAACGTCGATGGAACGCTCAAGCCTGGCACGCTGGTGGTAGACGGTACCGCCATTCCCTACCGCGATGTGCGCGGCGGCACGACACCGAGTTCCGGGGGAGGTCTGTGGTTGGGGTCGGACGCGGTGGATGACGGCAGCTGGGGCTATTTCGTCGGACATAACCCCGGCTCGTTCGCACCGGTGCGTTCGCTGTCCTCGGGCGATGCCGTCGTCGTGTGCGACCGCTCGGGAGGGCGGCGCACTTATACGGTGAGGGATGTGTTCCAGGTGGAGGAGACGGCCACGTGGAAGACCATCGCTTCGCGGGTAACCGGTTACGGCGAGTCGGTGGTGCTGCAAACCTGCGCGGGCGACGGCATGAACGTCATCGTCGTTGCAGCGTAGGGGTGGGCGACTTTGCGGCACGCGCCGGCTTGAAAAGAGAAGAGCCCGGAAGCCCTTGGGCTTCCGGGTCGAACCAGCGGCTTGTCGGAGAGCCAGCGGCTACTCGTCGTCCTCGTCGCCGTGGCCGTGGTCGTGCTCGGAGATGTCGCTCACGGGCTTCTCCAGGCCCTCGATGACGATGCCGTTCTTCTCGGCGTAGTCCCACAGCGCCGCATGGATGGCCTCTTCGGCCAGCAGCGAGCAGTGCACCTTCACCGGGGGCAGCCCGTCTAAGGCCTCCATGACGGCCTTGTTCGTGACCTCCAGCGCCTCCTGCACCGTCTTGCCCTTCACGAGTACGGTGGCCATGGAGCTTGTGGCGATGGCGGCGCCGCAGCCGAAGGTCTTGAACTTCGCGTCGCGGATGACGTTGTTCTCGTCGATGTCGAGGTACACGCGCATGATGTCGCCGCACACCGCATTGCCCACGGTGCCGCAGCCGCTCGCGTTTTCGATCTCGCCGACGTTCTGGGGATTGGTGAAGTGCTCCATCACTTTATCGGAGTAGTTCATGGCCATGAGGGGGGTTCTCTCTTTCTATTGAGGGGAGGTGATGAGTGATGCTAGTTCGCGTAGGGGAAGCCGTCGGCTTTGAAGCGCTCGATGACCGATTCCACCTTGCCCTGCTGGAAGTCCTCGTACAGGGGGCTCATCATGCGCAGGTTCTGCAACGTGGCCTTAAGCGAGTCCACGGCGAAGTCGACGTCTTCCCGTGTGGTGTCGCGGCCCAGCGTCATGCGCAGCGAGCCGTGGGCGATCTCGTGGGGAAGGCCGATGGCCAAAAGCACGTGGCTCGGGTCCAGCGAGCCGGAGGTGCAGGCGGAACCGGAGGACACGCAGATGCCCCGGGTGGCCAGCTGCAGCAGCATGCCTTCGCCCTCGATGAACTCGAAGGAGAAGTTCACGTTGTTGGCCAGGCGGCTCTCCCAGCTGCCGTTGAGCTTGGCCGAGGGGATCTCCTCGAGAATGCGACGGATAGCGTGGTCGCGCAGCGCCAATTGGCGGTCGCGCTCGGGGACGATTTCCTCGGCGGCCAATTCGGCGGCGCGGGCGAAGCCGACGATGCCGGGCACGTTCTCGGTGGAGCCGCGCCGCCCGCGTTCCTGCTGACCGCCATCGAGGAGGTTCTGAAGCTTCACGCCACGGCGCACATACAAAAGGCCGACGCCCTTGGGGCCGTAGATCTTGTGGGACGACGCCGACAGCATGTCGATGCCCAGCTCGTTCACGTCGATGGGCTCATGGCCGAAGGCCTGCACCGCGTCGGTGTGGAAGGCGACGCTCGCCTCGTGGGCGGCCGCCGCCAGCTCGCGAATAGGCTCGATGGTGCCGATCTCGTTGTTGGCGAACATGATGGAGGCCAGGATGGTGTCCGGGCGGATGGCCGCCTTGAAGTCCTCAACGCTCACGAGTCCGTGCTCGTCCACGGGAAGATAGGTCACCTCGAAGCCCTCGCGCTCCAGCGCCTCGCAGGTGTGAAGCACCGCGTGGTGCTCGATGGCGCTCGTGATGATGTGGCGCCCCTTGGTGGCGTTGGCCCGGGCGAAGCCCTTGAGGGCCCAGTTGTCCGATTCGGTGCCGCCGCTCGAGAAGAAGATTTCGCGCGGCGTCGCGCCGATGAGGCTGGCCAAGCTCTCGCGGGCGGCAGCCACGGCGTCGGAGGCCTCCTGGCCCAAGGGGTAAATGGAGGAAGGATTGCCGAAATGCTCGGTGAAGTAGGGGGCCATGGCCTCCACCACTTCGGGGCGAACGGGCGTCGTGGACGCATGGTCAAGGTAGATCTGCCTCATGGTGCTCCTGCTTCCGCGTCTGGGATGGATTCGCCCGGTACGGTTCTCGGACGCGGCCGGGCGCCCCCATCTAAGTCTAGTAATTTGCTAGAGTTTAATATAATCGGGTTGCGGAGATTGTCAAGAACCTCTTATGATTGTTACCATATTCACGACGATTTCCCAGAAAGGCGACCTCGGTGAAGATTTCGACGAAGACCCGCTACGGCATGCGTTTCATGATCGATTTGGCCCAAAGCCAGGGGGAGGGCCGCGTGGCCCTGAAGGATATCGCCGACCGCCAGGGCCTTTCCAAGAAATATCTCGAGCAGGTCGTCGCGCCTCTCGCCAGCGCGGGATTGCTCGACGTGACGCGCGGGAACCAGGGCGGCTACCGTCTTTCCCGCGATGCAAGTGCCATCACGCTGGCCGACATCGTCGCCGCCTCCGAGGACGGCTTGGAGTTGCTCGACTGCATGGGGTCGCTTTCTGCCTGCGAGCGCGCCGAGGACTGCCCGTCTCGTCGCGTGTGGGGCGGCCTTCAAGTGGCGATCGGCGATTATCTCTCCGGGCTCACCCTCGCCGACGTCGCCTCTTCCGCCGCCGCTGCCAACTTGTAATCTACCACCAGACCTCTTTCGCGTATCATGTGTAATTACCTGTGCCGCGACGAGAGAGGACGCTGTGGAAGACGAGGGGAAAAAGTACTGGCTCTCCATAGCTGCTTTCGTTCTCGTGTTCATCGCGGTCGTCGTCACGCTGTCCACCTTCATGCAGCAGACGAGCAACCGCATCGTCGCCCAGGCGAACCAGTACGTCTCTGATGCCACGGCCCAATCCTGCGTGCTGGTCTCCACCCTCATGGAGAACACGCAGAAAGACATCGAGACTATCGCCGCCCTTGCCTCGGAGTCGGCGGATGTGACCGACATCGTCACCAGCGAGGAATGGCTCATCAGCGTGGAGGAGACCTCGCCTTTCGACACCATCGACTTCGTTGATGTCGACGGCATGCAGCACTCGCCCCAGCACGAGCCGGTGAACGTGTCGGATCGCTCTTACTTCAAGCGGGCCATGGCGGGCGAATCTGGCATCGAGGCCGTATTCAACACCCGCATGACCCACGAGAACCTCGTGTACTTCTTCGCACCGGTTCGCGAGGGCGCGGACGGCCCGGTCGTGGGCTTGCTTCTGGCCCACTACAGCGAGAACCGGCTCGCCGATCTTCTGTCAGGCGATTTCTTCGGCTACGCGTCCCAGGTGATGCTGTGCTTGCCCACCGGGGAGGTGGTGGCCGCCACGGATTCCTCCTATGTTGGCAGGAACCTTATCCAAGAGGCGCAGGCCGACCCCTCTGCCACCTCTGGCGCCCGCGATCTGGAGCGCGCTTTTGCCAATCACGAGACGGTCACGTACAGCTACCAGGCTGAGCGCGGCACGGGCTCGGTGTGCCTTCGCGAGGTGCCGGGTCTCGGCTGGATGATGCTGGAGACGTTCCCGGCCGCCGCTACCGAGCAGATGATCAACGAGGCCAATGAAGGCGGTTGGAGCGCCCTGTTCGTCATCGTGGTGGTATTCGTCCTCGTCATTGCCGGCATTATCTTCTACAACAACCGCCGCCACCGCTCGCTCACCCGCTCGATGCGCGATCGGGAGGACGTGCAGCGCGGGGTGGCCAAGCTGACCGAGCGGCTGGTGCTCATGGATTTGGATGCCGATCGGTTCCGCTACATGAGCGGCCCGGTCACGCCGAGTGACCCCTACGAGTTGGAAGGCCCCTACACCGCCATGATAGAGCGCCTGCAGGGCCTGGTCGTGGGCGACGAGGCCAAGGCGGAGGTGGCCAAGCTCTACGACAAGCACACGATCATCGATCTCATGCCGCCCGGCTCCGACGAGATCCGCTTCGAGTACCAGATGAATCGCGGGGGAGACGTCAAATGGGAGGACATCAACCTCATCTGCGTGCAGCGCGACGCGGCGGGGATGCCGACGCGGCTTCTCTACACAACCCAGGACGTCACGGCGCTCAAGCAGCGCGAGAAGCAGCTCCAGCGGGCCATGGAGGACTCCTATCGCGCGGCGGTTGCCGCCAACAACGCCAAGAGCGACTTCCTCTCGCGCATGAGCCACGATATCCGCACGCCGATGAACGCCATCATCGGCATGACGGAGCTCGCGCGCATGAACGAGGGGCATCCGGAGAAAGTGGACGACTGCCTGGCGAAGATCACGCTGTCGAGCAACCATTTGCTCGCGCTGATCAACGAGGTTCTCGATCTTTCCATGATCGAGAACGGCCGGCTGGAGCTTACTGTGGGGAAGGTGGATTTGCGGGCGCTGGCCCTTGAGATGGAGACGGTGTTCGCGCAGCGCTGCGAGGACGCGGGCATCGCCTTCGTGATTGAATTCGAAGGGCTCGCCCATCCGCTGGTAGAGGGCGACGGACTTCGCTTGCAACAGGTGTTCATGAACATGCTCGGCAATGCGGTGAAGTTCACGCCGGCGGGCGGCTCGGTGTCGCTGCGGGTTGTCGAGCACGCCTCTCGCGTCGAGGGGACGAGCGACTACGAGTTCGTCTTCGCCGACACCGGCTGCGGCATGGCGCCTGAGTTTCTGGCGCACGTCTTCGAGCCCTTCGCGCGTGAGCACGACTCGCGCACCGAGTCCGTGGAGGGCACGGGGCTGGGGCTTTCCATCGCCCAGTCCGTCGTCTCGCTGATGGGCGGCACGATTGATGTGGAAAGCGAGCCGGGTCGCGGCACGGTGTTCACGGTGCGGGTGAGCATGCGCTATGTGGAAAGGGACGCGAAAGGCTCCCTCGAGGAAAGCGACGACGCCGACGCCCTGTGCGATGTTTCGCAGGGGGATGCGCCCGCGCCGAGGGGCGCCGATTTGAGCGGCGTGCGCGTGCTGCTTGTGGAGGACAACGAGCTTAACAGTGAGATCGCCGTGGCGCTGCTGGAGTCCCTCGGCGCGGCGGCCGAGACGGCGGCCAACGGCCAGGAGGCCCTCGATGCGCTGGACGCGAGCGAGCCGGGCCATTTCGACGTGGTGCTCATGGATATCCAGATGCCCGTCATGAACGGTCTGGAGGCCACGCGCCGCATCCGCGAGAGCGAGCGCGATGATTTGCGCGCGCTGCCCGTCGTGGTGCTCTCGGCCAACGCGTTCACCGAGGATGTGCAGGAATCGAAGCGCGCTGGCGCCGACGACCATCTCTCCAAGCCCATCAGCGTGAAGGATCTGGCGGCGACGTTGGGTGGAATCCTCGGGCGCTCCTGATCCTTGCGGCGCTCGCGTCCCTCGCGACCCTTGCCGCCCTGGTTCCTCACGGCCCCGCGCCATCACGCGCCTACGGCGCAGCGCGGAGTCGAAGGATCGTGCGGCCCTTCGCTGTGTTAAGATAGCCTGCACGCAACAACCCTAAAGGGGAGCGGTGGTGTCATCGGCCGCCTGCGCCCGGAAAAGGAGTCTTACCCGTTATGCCTAAGGGAACCTTCGGCGTCACCACGCCCATCTACTACATCAACGCCGCGCCGCATCTGGGTACCGCCTATACCACGGTGGCCGCCGACACCATTGCTCGCTACGAGCGTATGAACGGCTACGACGTGTCGTTCGTCACCGGCACCGACGAGCACGGCCAGAAGATCGCCGAGACCGCCGAGAAGAACGGCATGACCCCGCAAGCCTGGTGCGATTCCCTCGCCCCCGCCTTCACCGATGCGTGGAAGACGCTGGATATCGACTACACCAACTTCGTGCGCACCACTGAGGATCGCCAGACGCGCGCCGTGCAGAAGTTCTGGCAGGGGCTCTACGACGCGGGCTGGCTGTACAAGAGCGCCTACGAGGGCTGGTACTGCGTCCATGAGGAGACCTACTACGCCGAGAGCGATCTGGAGAAGAACGAGGACGGCGAATTCGTGTGCCCCGACTGCAAGCGTCCGGTGCGCTACGAGTCCTCGGGCGAGGAGAACTGGTTCTTCAAGCTCTCCGAGTTCCAGGACAAACTCCTCGCCTTCTATGACGAGCATCCGGACTTCATCCGGCCGGTCAGCCGTCGCAACGAGATCGTCTCCTTCGTGAAGGGCGGCTTGCAGGATCTGTCCATCTCCCGTTCCAGCTTCGACTGGGGCATCCCCGTGCCGTGGGATGAGGGCCACGTGTTCTACGTGTGGGCCGACGCGCTCATCGCGTACCTCACGGGCATCGGCTACGGCGACCCCGAGCGCGAGGCCGAGTTCGATCGCCGCTGGCCCATTCAGTACCACTTCGTGGGCAAGGACATCACCCGCTTCCACTGCGTCATCTGGCCCGCGATGCTCATGGCCGCCGGCATGCCCATCACCCACACGGTATTCGGCCACGGCTTTCTGCTCACCAAGGGCGAGAAGATGTCGAAGTCGAAGGGCAACGGTCTTATGCCCGCCGATCTCGTGCGCGTGTTCGGCGTGGATGCCTACCGCTACTACTTCATGAGCGACGTGCAGTTCGGCCACGACGGCTCCATCTCCATGGAGCGCATGGTGCAGGTGTACAACGCCGATCTGGCCAACACCTGGGGCAACCTCGTCTCCCGCGTGACGAACATGACCACGAAGTACTTCGAGGGCCGCGTGCCCGAGACGCCCGCCGGTTCCGAGGACAATCCGCTGCGCGAGATCGCCGACACCCTGTACGCGGAATACGACGCCTGCATGGCCGAGGTGGACTTCACCGGGGCCGCGGCGGCGGTGCAGAAGCTGGCGAGCCGCGTGAACCTGTACGTGGAGGAGAGCGCCCCCTGGACGCTGGCGAAGGATCCCGCCCGCGCCGATGAGCTGGCCGCGGTCATTTACAACTGCCTAGAGGCCATCCGCATCATCGCCCTGTACATGGCGCCGTTCATGCCGAACACCTCGGCCGAGGTGTTCCGTCGCCTGGGCCTGGGAGAGATCGCCGACACCACCGACATCCAGGAGGCCACGGCCTGGGGCCAGCTGCCCGCTAGCGTCGCCGTGGAGGTGGGCGACCCCCTCTTCCCGCGCCTGGATGTGGATAATCTGCCCGAGCTGTAGGCGATCATGAGAGACCAAGATCCCGTTTTTTATGACGCGCTGTTTCGGCAGAAGCGCAAAGGGGGGAAGTGGCGTGTGATGCCCTCGCCGGTGCTGGAAGGCCCGGTGGCCGACACCCATGCGCATCTGCAGATGCTCGCCGATCCGGCCTGCGAGTTGGCCCGCGCCGGCGCTCACGGCGTCGCCTTCGTGGAGACCATCGTCGATCCGGCCGAGGACGGCTTCGCCACCTTCGACGTCCTGCCTCTCTGGCTCATGGAGGCCGCTCGCGATCTGAAGGTCATGGAAGAAGAGGATGATGGCACGGCCGGCATTGTCGCCGCTCCGGCGGTGCCCCACGTGCGCATCGCGGCCGGCGTGCACCCGCACAACGCCAAGGAGTGGGCGCCGGAGCTTAAGGCCGCCCTGCGCGAGCGTTTGCGCGACCGCCGCGTGAGCGCGGTGGGGGAGATCGGGCTCGACTACCACTACGACCTGTCGCCGCGCGATGTGCAGCGCGAGGTCTTCCGCGCTCAGATTCGCCTGGCCAAGGAAGCGGGACTGCCCATCGCGCTGCATATGCGCGAGGCTCACGACGACGGCTTCGCCATTCTGGAAGAGGAGGGCTTTCCCGAGGCGGGAACGCTTCTGCACTGCTTCAACCTGGATGCCGCTGAGGTGGCGCGTTGGGTGGAGGCCGGCTGCTACATCGCCTTCGGGGGCCCGCTTACCTTCAAGCGCGCCGACGAGGTGCGCGAGGCCGCCAAGCTGGTACCGGCCGATCGCCTGCTCACCGAGACGGATTCGCCCTATATGACCCCCGAGCCTCTGCGCGGCACCGACTGCGGCCCGGCCCACACCATCTACACCGCCGACGTGCTCTGCGAGGTGCGCGGCGCCGACACCCCCGAGGCCCGTGCCGCCCTGCTCGCCCAGCTCTACGAGAACGCACAGCGCCTCCTCAACCGCAAGCCCACCCCGTGGCAGAAAGGCAGCAGCAATGCATAGAGTGATTTTGCACGGGTCGTGTCGGGCCGATGGGCGCAGTGCCGTGCTGGCCGACGAGCTATTCAATGCCTGCATCGAGGAGTGCCCGGAGGACGGGGTGTCCATCGTGTCGGTGTCGTCCACCGAGGTGCGGCCGTGTATCGGCTGCGATGAGTGCCGCGCCGTCGCCGAGGAGCCCATCCACGTGTTCGAGGAGGGCGATCCGCTGCTGCCTCAAGAGACGGTGGCGGAATCCGGTGCTCTGTTCCACCACTGCATCATCGACGACGACATGAACGAGGTGCGCAAGCACCTGGATGCGGCCGATGAGCTCATCGTGGTGTGCCCGGTGTACTTCGCCAGCGTGCCGGCTCAGATGAAGGCGCTGCTCGACCGCCTGCAGCCCTACTACTTCACCGACCTGCGCACGCGGCCCAAGCGCCCTGCGGTCATCCACGTGGTAGGAGCCGGCGGCGATCCCCACGGCTTCGAGCCGCTCATCGGCACGGTGCGCTCGGCGCTGTCCGTGGCCGGCTTTGCCGTAGAGCTCGTGCTCAACTGGGTGGGGAAGATCCGCGCTGACGGCGAGATCACGGCCGACGCCGAGGAGTACCCGCTGCCCCCCGTGGGCGGCTTCGGCGCCCTGGGCCTCGAGTTCGATGACGACTATGAGGTTGTGGAAGTGGAGGGCGTGGAAGAAATCGAGGAAGTCGAAGAGGAGGAGGACAACGACGGGGCGACCGAAGCTGCCGAGCACCGCCCGAAGGATCGCGCGAAGCTGTCCGTAAGCCAGAAGGCGCCCGCCCCTAAGCAGGATGCCCCGAAGTCGGGCTCCCGCGGCCCGCGCAAGTCCTCCGGCAAGGGCGGCGGCCCGGCCTACGGGAAGAAGAACACCAAGAAGAAGGGCAACGGCCGTGGCGGCCACCGATAGCTATGCCGGCGGCGACGGGCGCCTGTCGCCGCTCTCTACGCCGAGTGCCACCCGCGCGGTGCTCGAGGCCCACGGCATCGGCACCAAGTACACGCTCGGCCAGAACTTTCTCGTGAACGACGACGTGCTGAAGAAGATCATCGCCCTGGCCGAGGTGGACGAGGCCGACCGCGTTTTGGAAGTGGGCCCCGGCATCGGCACGCTCACCATCGCGCTCCTGAAGCACGCCGCCAGCGTCGTCGCCATCGAGCGCGACCCCGACCTGCCCGCCGTCCTCGCCGACACCCTGCACCCCTGGCGCGAGAAGTTCGCTCTCATAGAAAAGGACGCCCTTGACGTAACCGGGGATGACATTGTTGCGGCTATGGCCGAGATCGGCGCAGACACGGGGTGCCTTGACCGAGCGAGTTCCGCAGCGAACGAAACAGCCCAGTGGGCTGTTTCGCAGAGCGAGGACTGTCTGAGCGAATCAAGGTACCGCGTGGCTGTGCCTCAGGAGGAGCTTCAGCCGAGTCTTCCCAGCAAGCTGGTCGCGAACCTTCCCTACGCCGTGGCCGCCACCGTCGTGCTCGACTACTTCGAATCCTTCCTCTTCTTGGACTCCGTCACCATCATGGTGCAGAAGGAGGTGGCCGACCGCATGGCGGCCGCCGTGGGCACGAAGAACTACGGCGCTTACACCGTGAAGCTCGGCTTGCACGCCGAGCCGGCCGGCCGCTTTCCCGTGGGCCCGGGCAACTTTTTCCCGCCGCCCCGGGTCGATTCCGCCGTCATCCGCCTGAACCGTCGCGTGCCGCTCATGGCCGATGGGGCACCTGCCACGCCGGAGGTCATCGCTGCTGCGGCTCTCATAGCCGACGCCGCCTTCGCCAACCGCCGCAAGACCATCGCCAACTCCTGCAAGACCTACTTCTCCGGCCGCGGCTCGCTCTTGCTGGGAGCCTCGGGTTCGTCGGCTGGGCTAAGGGCCGTGGATGGCGCCCTGTCTGGTGGTGTTGGGGGCGCCTTCGTCCTCGACGGAGCCGACATCGTCGACCACCTTCCCGCCATCTTCGATGCCGCCGCCATCGACCCCCGCCGCCGCGGCGAAACCCTGACCCAGCAGGAATTCCTCGCCCTCGGCGCTGCACTGCTGAAAGAGGCGACCGTCTGATCTCTTTCTGTGATATGATGCAAAAATCATATTGAAGGGAGGGGCTATGGACGATCTGGTTGCGGAGCTGCAGGATTTCCGCCACCTGCGCTGGGACGAGCGCACGACAACCTCGGGAACGAGCGGCACCTTCCCGAAGGCGCGGGCCGGCGAGGGGAGGGCGCGCCGCTACTACAAGCTCTCCTGCTACGACAGCTACCGGGGCATTTACGGCCATGAGTGTGTCAACGAGCTTCTGGCCGCCCGCGTGATGGAGCACCTGGGCATTCCCCATGCACGCTATCGGCTCATCCACGGGCTCGTGGTCATCGACGGCGAAGAGCGCGAGACGTGGCTCAACGAGTCGCCGAGCTTCCGCGCGCCCGACGAGCGCAAGATGGCCTTCGATTTATTCTACGACTTGAACCGGCGCCCCGGGGAGTCGCCGTTCGACCTTGCGCGGCGCTACGGTTGGGGCCCGCAGGTGGCGGCCCTCATCATTGCTGATTATCTCATCGCCAATCGGGATCGCCACGGCGCAAACATAGAGGTGATACGCAGCCCCGAAGGCTCGGTGCGCCTCGCGCCGCTGTTCGATAGCGGCTTGTCCTTCGTGTTCTCTTGCTACGGGGATGAGGAGCGCGTGCGCGCCTTCGACCCCTTAAGCGACGTGAACGCCAACAATTACCTGGGGACGCGCTCGTTGGAAGAGAACTTGCGCTTCGTGGGCGAGCTGGTGGAGACGCCCCTGCCAATGCCGCCTCTCGGCGAGGGGCGCATACGGGCCTTGACCGATGGCATCGGCCACGCGGTATCCGATGCCCATGTTGCGAAGATGCGCGAGATGCTTGCACGGCGCTGGGAGCATCTGCTTGCGGGGGGCATCGTCGTCGAGAGCCGGTCGGACGGCCTGTCGAGGGAGGGGTAGTCGTGTTCGCCTTCGACATCATCGACGGCCGCGCCCGCAATGCCGTTCCCTGCGGCCGTCTCTTCTACGACGCCGAACGCGACGAATGGGGCATCCAGATAGCGGAGGGCGCAGGCCCCGAAGAGGTGCCGTTCCTTTTCTCCTCGTTCGTCGAAAGGGGGGAGCGCGCGATAGGGCCTGCGTGGGCGCGTCGCTGGGTGGCCGAGCGCGTGGTGCCTCCGGGACGGCAGAACCTGGGAGAGGTCTTGAGGGCGAATGGCCTCCGGGAATACAGCGAGTTCGCCCTGCTCGCTATTGGGAAGGGGGCCTGTTCGCAGGATTATTTCGTGCTGCGCGGGCCGTTTCCCGTCGATGACGATGGCGAGATACTGGACGACCGGCGCCAGTTGCGCCAGTCCATCGGGCGCGCGGTGGCCGAGGCGCGCCGCGAGCAGGGTATGACGCAGAAACAGCTGGCCGAGAGGGCCCTGGTGGATCAGGCCGTCGTCAGCCGCGTGGAGCGAGGTCGCGCCAACATCACCTCCGATCTTCTGGCGGATGTGGCCTGCGCCTTGGGAATGTGTGTGGAAGTGACGCTGGCGCCGGCGGCGGTGTACAATGGCGAGCCTGACGAAGGACGATTGGGCCTCTAGGTCCTGGAAGTGAGCGGGCCGATAGGCCCTGGAAGCGAGGGTGCCATGGGAAAGACGGCGGGACGGGCAAGGTTCGCGCGCATCGGCATCGCGGTGGCGGTGCTCGTGGTGCTCGCGGGCATCGGTGTGGCCCTGGCCGCGACGGTGGGCGGCCTGTCCCCGGCCGGAGGATCGAATGCCCTGGTGGTGGAAGAGCCGATGGGCCGTCCCCAGGACACGCTGGAAGCAGAGCCTGAGGCTCCGGCCGATGCCGCTGCGCAAGAGGCTCCGGTCGAAAAGGCGGCCCCGCCTGCGCCCACACCTTCCACGACCGGCGCGCTGAAGGTCACAGGCGCCCAGCTCACCGATGCCGCTGGCGAGCCGGTGCAGCTGCGCGGCGTCTCCACCCACGGTCTGGCCTGGTACCCTCAGTACGTGAACCAGGAGTTCTTCACCGAGCTGCGCGACGTGTGGGGCGCCAACGTCGTGCGCCTGGCCACCTACTCGGCGGAAGAGGGCGGCTACGCCACGGAGACGGGCGACCGCACGGCGCTGAACGACCTGGTGGTGCGCGGCGTCCAGTACGCCCAGGCTGCCGATTTGTACGCCGTGGTCGACTGGCACACCCTGTCCGATGCGAACCCCGCCACCAACCAGTGGGCCGCCGAGGAGTTCTTCCGCTCGGTGTCGGGCGCCTTGGGCAACACGGACAACGTCATCTACGAGATCTGCAACGAGCCCAACGGCGGCACGAGTTGGGCCGACATCAAGGCCTACGCCGAGGCGGTCATTCCCATCATCCGCGCCAACGACCCCGATGCGATCATCGTCGTGGGCACGCCCACCTGGTCCCAGGATCTCGCCGCCGCGGCGGCCGACCCGCTGCCCGACGCCAACGTCATGTACGCGCTGCACTTCTACGCCGCCACTCATGAAGATGACCTGCGCCGTGCGCTTTCCACGGCGGTGGCCGGCGGCCTGCCCGTGTTCGTGACCGAGTTCGGCATTTGCGAGGCAAGCGGTGCCGGCGAGATCGACTACGCTTCGGCGAACCTGTGGGTACGCCTTATGAACGAGCTGGACGTGAGTTACATCTGCTGGAACCTGTCGAATAAGGACGAGACGGCGGCCCTGTTCAAGCCCGGCTGCGCGAAGACCTCCGGCTTCACCCTGGACGACCTCACTGACGAGGGCCTATGGCTCGTCGACACCCTGAAGAGCCCCGGCTTTTCCCGCGAGGAGGTGGCGCTGGCCCGGGCCGAGGTGAAGGACAACAGCGCCGGAGCCCAGATGCTCGTCTCCGCCGACGACACCCTGCAGTGGACCTTCCAGGTGGCCGACCGTTGGGAGGAGGGCGGCCGCACCTTCTTCCGCTACGAGATGGCCGGCTCGAACTACAGCGCCGGCGTGAAGAGCTGGTCGGTCGTGGTGCCCTTCAACGGCGAGGTGACCTTGGAGGACGCGTGGAACTGCAAGGCTTCGGCCTCAGGCACGCGGCTCACTGTCGCCAACGACGCCCACAACGGGAACGTTCCCGCCGGCGGTTTTGTGCGCGACGTAGGCTTCATCGTGAGCGGCCCGGCGGATCTGGCCGTGGTGGAGTACGAGTAGCGCGCGGCTTCCCCTCCGCTCGCCAGTTCGCCTTTTGACGGCGATGGGTGCGAGCATACAATAGTTGTCACGGCGTCACGCAGGCGATTCAAAGGAGGTTCGGTTGTGCGCACGGTAAGACTGGCGACGGAGGCAGACGCGGCAGGCATTCTGGCCGTGTACGCGCCCTACATTCGCGATACGGCGATCACGTTCGAAACCGAGACCCCCTCTTTGGACGCCTTCCGCTGTCGCATGGCCTCTATCATCGGCGACTATCCCTATCTGGTGGTGGAAGAGGACGGCTCCATCGTCGGGTTCGCCTACGCGCACCGGCTGGGGGAGCGCGCCGCCTATGCGTGGAACGCCGAACTGTCCATCTACTTCGCGCCGGACTACACCTCCCGAGGGTGGGGCAGCGTGCTGTTCTGGGCGCTCATCGACCTTCTGGCCCTGCAGGGCGTGCGCAACGCCTACAGCCTCATCACCGTGCCCAACGAGGCGAGTCTGGCCTTGCATGAGAAGTTGGGCTTTGCGCTCATGGGCATTCAGAAGGAGGCCGGCTACAAGCTGGGCGCCTGGCACGATGTGGCGTGGCTGCGCATGGCCATCGGCGACTTCTCAGCGGCTCCCGAACCCCGCGTGCCGCTTTCCGCCATGGATCCCGATCAGGTGGCCGAGGTGCTCACCGCTGCTGAGGACGCGCTGGCGCGGTTGGGGTAGCGGCGCTGCGTGTCGGCGCGATTCGGCTGAGGCGGACGCAATGGCGACGCCGCAGCGGTCGGTGTGGGAAAGCGCCGGGAACCGATGACGGTTTTGGGACGGCTTTGCCGCGACCACGGCAGAGCCGATACCCGCTATACTGGCTTGCAAAAGACGAGGCGACCGAAGGCGGGGAACGTTCATGGATCAGAAGATGGAGCAGGCACGGGCTGTGCTGGCGAGCCGTTTCGGCTACGACGCGTTCCGCCCGGGGCAGGAGGCAGTGGTCTCGGCGCTCCTTTCCGGTCGCGATGTGCTGGCAGTCATGCCCACCGGTGCCGGCAAGTCGGTGTGCTACCAGGTGCCGGCCGTCGTCATGGAGGGCATGGCGCTCGTCGTGAGCCCGCTCGTGTCGCTCATGGCCGACCAGGTTCGGGCCGTGCAGGAAGCGGGCATCCGCGGGGCGTACCTGAATTCCACGCTGGCGCCCGGACAGCAGGCCGAGGTGCTGCGCCGGGCGGCCGAGGGCGCCTATGACCTCATGTACGTGGCTCCCGAGCGCCTGGCCGATCCGCGCTTCGCCGAGTTCGCCCGTACGGCGCGGCTCGCGCTGATCGCCGTGGACGAGGCCCACTGCGTGTCCCAATGGGGTCAGGACTTCCGCCCCTCGTACCTCTCCATCGGCCAGTTCATCGCTGAGCTGCCCGTCCGCCCTCCCGTGGCGGCGCTCACGGCCACGGCCACCGATCTGGTGCGCCGCGACATCGTGCGCCTTCTGGGTCTGCGCGACGCGGCCTGCACGGTCACGGGCTTCGACCGGCCCAACCTGCGTTTCGCGGTGGAGCGGCGCGAGCCCAAGCAGAAGCTGGCGCGCCTGGATGCCTTCATCGACGAGCGACGGGCCGAGTCGGGCATCGTCTACTGCGCCAAGCGGGCGACGGTGGAGGAGGTGTGCGACCACTTGCGCGAGCGCGGCATCGCGGCCACCCGCTACCACGCGGGGCTCACCGCCGAGGAGCGCGAGCGCAACCAGCGGGCCTTCGTGAACGATACGGCCCCGGTCATGGTGGCCACCAACGCCTTCGGCATGGGCATCGACAAGTCCAACGTCAGCTACGTGGTGCACTACAACATGCCCGGGTCGGTGGAGGCCTACTACCAGGAGGCCGGCCGCGCCGGGCGCGACGGAAGCCCGGCCGAATGCCTACTTCTGTGGTGCGACGGCGACATCGCCACGGGCCGTTTCTTCATCGAGCAGGAATCGACCCACGAGGGGCTCACGGCCGAGGAGGCCGAGGTGGTGCGCGCGAGCCGCCGCCGCATGCTGGAGTCCATGGTCGGCTACTGCTACACCACCGGTTGCCTGCGCGCGTACATTCTCCGCTACTTCGGGGAAGGTGGTCATGACGAGGCACTCCCGTCGCAGGGAGGGGCGACCGAGGTCGCCCCCTACGGTGGGGCGGGTGCCGGCGGCGCAAACCTGCTTGACGGTGCTGCCTGCGCCCCAGACTCCCGCGATGGCCATGCCGCCTGCGACCCCACCCTCCGTAGGGGTGGATCTTGGTCCGCCCTCCCGACCGAGGAAAATTCTGCAAGCTCGTCGGCGAAGCGGTGCTGCTCGAACTGCGACGGGGAATTCGAGGCCGTGGACGTCACCGCCGAGGCTCGCGCCATCATGCGCTGCGTGCAGGCTCTGCGCGGCCGCTTCGGCAAGACGACGGTGGTGGACGTGCTGCGCGGCGCCGACACCGAGAATCTGCGCCAGTGGGGCCTGGTGAACCTGCCGGTCTACGGCACCTCCGAGGCTCGGCGCGCCCTGCTCATGGAAGTGGTGGAGCTCTTGGCTGCCGACGGGTATCTCGCCATCACCGAGGGGAAGTTCCCGCTTGTGGGCTTCGGCCCCCGCTACCGTGAGGCCGCTGAGCCCGATTTTGCGCTGCGCATCAAGCAGACGCCGAAGGTGCGCAAGGGGAGCGCGGCCAAACCGCCGAAGGCTGCCCGTCCTGGCGCCGCCGATCTGGGAGCGGCGGACGCCGAGCTCTTCGAGCGTTTGCGCGCCCTGCGTCTGCTCCTGGCCCAGGAGGCCGCCGTGCCGCCCTACGTCATCTTCCACGACGCCACCCTAGCCGCTATGGCCGCCGCCCGCCCCGCCACGGAAGAGGAGCTGCTAGCCCTCCCCGGCGTAGGCGAGAAAAAGCTCGCCACCTATGGTAAGGCGTTCTTGGAAGAGATCGCGTCTGTCCCCGAAGCAACCGAAGTTGAGTAGGCTCGGAGGGGCCGAGGGGGCCCGCGCGCAGGTTGCGCAGCGACTGGAACAGCCCAGTGGGCTGTTCCGCAAAGCGAGCCATTGCTTGAGCACGGGTTCCCTCGGCCCCTCCGAGCCGGACGGCTCCTTTCTCGCTCGAACTCGGACAGCCCCTGCCCGTTACAACCTTGTTTCTAGGCGAATTGCGGGGCGAGTTGCTCACATTTCGCGGTAGCATGGTCGCAACCGATTTCTGTCGTAAGGAGCACCATGACCAAGATTCAAATGACCACGCCGCTTGTGGAGATGGACGGCGATGAGATGACCCGCATCATCTGGCAGATGATCAAAGACGAGCTGATCTGCCCCTTCGTGGACTTGAAGACCGAGTACTACGATTTGGGCCTGGAGAACCGCAACGCTACCGACGATATGGTCACCATCGAGTCCGCCGAGGCCACCAAGCGTTTGGGCGTGGCCGTGAAGTGCGCCACCATTACGCCGAACGCCGCTCGGGTGGAGGAGTACGACCTGAAGCAGATGTGGAAGAGCCCCAACGGCACCATCCGCGCGATGCTCGACGGCACGGTGTTCCGCACCCCCATCATTGTGAAAGGCATCGAGCCCTGCGTGCGCAACTGGACGCGCCCCATCACCATCGCCCGCCATGCCTACGGCGATGTGTACAAGAACGCCGAGATCCGCGTGCCCGGCCCCGGCAAGGTGGAGCTTGTGTACACCGGCGACGACGGCACGGAGATCCGCGAGCTGGTGCACGAGTACGACGGCGCCGGCGTGGCCCAGGGCATGCACAACCTGGACGCCTCCATCGCGAGTTTCGCCATGAGCTGCTTCGAGTTCGCCCTGGACACCAAGCAGGACCTGTGGTTCGCCACCAAGGACACCATCTCCAAGAAGTACGACCACCGCTTCAAGGACATCTTCCAGGAGATCTACGACGATAAGTACGCGGCCCGCTTCGAGGAGGCCGGCATCGAGTACTTCTACACGCTCATCGACGACGCCGTGGCCCGGGTCATGAAGGCCGAGGGCGGCTTCATCTGGGCCTGCAAGAACTACGACGGCGACGTGATGAGCGACATGGTGTCGAGCGCCTTCGGGTCGCTGGCCATGATGACCTCGGTGCTCGTGAGCCCGGCGGGCGTCTACGAGTACGAGGCGGCTCACGGCACGGTGCAGCGTCACTACTACAAGCATTTGGAAGGCAAGGAGACCTCCACGAACTCCGTAGCCACCATCTTCGCCTGGTCCGGCGCCCTGCGCAAGCGCGGCGAATTGGACGAGCTGCCCGACCTCGTGGCTTTCGCCGACCGCTTGGAAGCGGCTACCCTGGCCACCATTGAGGCCGGCGAGATGACCGGCGACCTCGCCCGCATCACGACGCTGCCGAACCCCGTGACCCTTTCCACGGGCGAGTTCATCCAAGCCATCGCCAAGCGCCTCGCCGCCTAAGCGATTCCGCGTCGCCTCGTCTCTTTTCGGCTTGCCTCGTCCCTTCCGGCCCGACCGCATCCAACCCGCGGTCGGGCCTTTTCGTTCTCGCTAATTTGGAAAATGTGCTTTTCTGGATCGCGGGATTTGGAAAATGTGCTTTTTTGATTTCGCAAAACACCTTGCTTGATCTGCGGAAACTTGAAAAATCCCAGTTCAGAAGGGTGAACAAAAAAGCACATTAATCCTCCTTTGCAGATTGTGGGCTAGGAGGAGGACTCCTCATCGTCTGAACTGGGCGACCTCGCGTAGAAGTCCCTGTATCGGAGCGTTTTCGGGTTGCGCATTGCCCGATCCAACACGAACGCC
>NZ_JANGBP010000139.1:0-421 GCF_024462535.1 Adlercreutzia sp. DFI.6.23 | reverse complement strand
CACGATGCGCCAGAAGCGCCCGCGCTTCTTCTTTTTCTTCCTCGTATCGGTATTCTCTGCGGTAGCCTTGAGGCGTCCCCCTTCGATATCGATCTCTCTGCGTAGTGCCGGACCGCAGGGACGGCCCTCGGCCGCGCCGCCCACGACGTCCTCGCCGGTCCCGTGCCGGCGCTCTCGCCTTCCCCGGCCCTGCGCCGGCGGAAAACAAAAGGGCCCCCGCAGGGGCCCTGAGCTCACCCCGACGAGCGGGCGAGCTGCTACTTCTTCATCTCGTCCATGAAGCCCTTGGCGATGAACATTGACGAGCACGGTATAAAGCGTGGGAGCGTACTGCTTGCCTGCGCCGACCATCTTCTCGCGGCGCATCTGCTTCTCGGCCTTCTTGGCAATCTGCACGGGAGACAGGGGCGCTGCGCCCATG
>NZ_JANGBP010000138.1:0-421 GCF_024462535.1 Adlercreutzia sp. DFI.6.23 | reverse complement strand
ATGACGTCATTGGGCTGCACGCCCAGAAGCTCGGCGAACTTGGCCACCGACGCGCCCTGCGGGATCTCCACCACGGAGTCGTCCAGCACCAGCGTCGGGTCAAGACCACGTTCGATGGCCTCGAGCTCGGCGCGCTCGCGGGCCTCGGCCTCGCGCTTCTCCTTGCGCTTCTTGCGGCGGCCCTCCCCCTCGTGGGTGTTGGCCGCGGCCACGGCGGTGCGGGCCTCGGCGAGCACCTTGTCGCGCTGCAGCTTCTCGGCCTGCACAGCCATCTGGGCATAGCGGTCCTCGCCGGCGGTCATCTGGGCCTCGAGCTCGGGCACCACCTGGTGAGCCCCGCCCTTCTTGCCCTTCTTGCCGCCGCGGGGGGCGCGGGTGTCGGCTTGGGTGCTCTTGGCCGCTTCCATGCGCTGCTTCTCGG
>NZ_JANGBP010000137.1:0-422 GCF_024462535.1 Adlercreutzia sp. DFI.6.23 | reverse complement strand
CGCGGGCCAGGCCGATGACGATGGCCGAGAACGCGAAGTCCTTCAGGCCCGCGGCGTGCTCGTCATTGCCGATAACGGCATGATCATCGATACCATTCTGAACGCCATGGCCATGGGGCTCGCCGATGTGGCGCCTGCGGTGTACACCACCATTCTGTACGTGGCGGAGAACCTTCTGACCATCCTGGTGCCGAGCTCTTCCAGCCTGGCGGCGCTCACCATGCCCATCTTCGGGCCCCTGACCGAGTTGGTGGGACTGAATCCCGAGGGTGCTGTCACGGCCCTGTGCCTGGCCGAGCCCATGATGACTATCATCGCGCCACGAGTGCCATCCTTGTCGCGGGTCTGGCCGTGTGCAAGATCAGCCTAGAGCAGTGGTGGAAGACCTGCTGGAAGTGGTGGCTGGTCATGAGCGCGGTCTG
>NZ_JANGBP010000136.1:0-422 GCF_024462535.1 Adlercreutzia sp. DFI.6.23 | reverse complement strand
GGCGTGCGCGCTCCCGTCATCGACGGCGTGGAGGGGCTCACGGTGTGGTGCTGGCCCGAATCGCTGTGGGCGCCCATCTCGTTCACCATTACGATCAACGACGAGCAGGGGATGCCGCGTACGAGCTGGCGCGACTTCTGGTGCTCCGACGACGCTCGGGTCTACCAGTTCATCGGCCAGGACAACCTGTACTTTTACGGCGTGGCCCAGCCGGCGCTGAGGGAGGCTCTGCGCCCCGGCGGCCTGTTCGCCGAGGGCCCCGACTCCCAGATGCGCCAGACCACGCTCGTGGCGAACCACCATATGCTCTTCGGGAAAAAGAAGGCCTCCTCGTCGGGCGCGGTGAAGCCGCCCACGGGCGATGAGCTGCTGGAGCACTACACGCCCGAGCAGCTGCGCGCCCACTTCCTGGCGCTCGGGCT
>NZ_JANGBP010000135.1:0-423 GCF_024462535.1 Adlercreutzia sp. DFI.6.23 | reverse complement strand
CAAGGCTGCCGCGGAGGCCGCCGTTCAGGATGTTCATCATGGGCGTCGGCAGAAGATGCGCGTTCGCACCGCCCACGTACGTGTACAGCGGCAGCTCGGCGGCCTCCGCGGCAGCCTTGGCCACGGCCAAAGAAGCGCCCAGGATGGCGTTGGCACCGAACACGCCCTTGTTCTCCGTGCCGTCGGCCTCGATCATGGCGGCGTCCACCATGCGCTGATCCTCGGCCTCGAGGCCGATGAGCACGTCGGCGATCTCGTTGGTCACATGGGCCACGGCATCCAGCGTGCCCTTACCCAGATAGCGGCTCTTGTCTTCTCGCTTTCGCTGCGGGCACTGGACGAACCGGTGTGCAATGTGCTCGCCTCGGTGCTCGCCTGCGCGGCGGCTCTGTACGTGGAGGTGCTGTTCTTCGCTATCTTCGC
>NZ_JANGBP010000134.1:0-423 GCF_024462535.1 Adlercreutzia sp. DFI.6.23 | reverse complement strand
TTCGCTTCCTTGCCCGCCACGATTGTCGCGATAGTTCCCGCCTTTCTGATCGCCCGCCGGGTCAGTCTTTATCCGACCTCCTTGCAGCGTGCGCGAGGCAAATGCCAGTTCGACCCCGTTATGGCCCGGCGCGATGCCAGTTAAGGGGTGAAATGGTAAGGAAATGCCAGTTCGACCCCGTTATGGCAAGACGCAAACGACCTTTTCTGGGTCGAACTGGCATTTGCACGGGCAAAAGCGAAAATGCGCGCCCGAGCTTTGGGCTGTCGGCTTCCAGGGCGCAGGCGTTTTCTGGAGCGCGTTCTAGGCCACCAGGGCGCGGAGGCTCTCGATCGCCTCGTTGGTGAGATGCAGGCCCTCGCGCAGGTAGGAAGCGAAGCTGCCGTAGAGGCGGTCGATCTCGTCGAAGTAGGAGCGCAGGTA
>NZ_JANGBP010000133.1:0-423 GCF_024462535.1 Adlercreutzia sp. DFI.6.23 | reverse complement strand
TCCACATCCTCGGGACGCAGGCGGAAGCTGAGGTTGCCGCCGTTGCGCACGTGCCAGCCCTGCTCCCAGCCATCGTTGCACAGGCGCACGAACCCGCGCACGAACCCCAGCTGCTCCATGGCCACGCCGGACACCGCCCCGCGCGCCGTGTCGATGCCTTGGGAAAGCATCTCCTGTGCCTGATCGAAAAATGCCATATCGTTGCTCCTTGCTTGAAACTCCTCAGGGGCGAGACCTTGGTTGAGCTACATGCGCTCGGGCAGGACCTTGGCCTCGTAGGCGGCCACGGCCGGGTACAGCTCGCCATCGAGCGGGCAGCCGGCGCGGCGGCAGTACTCGTCCCACACGGCGCCGAAGGGCATCGACCTCGCCTGCTCGGCCAGCATCATCTTCTCGGTGAACTGGTAGGTGTCCTGCAGCTCC
>NZ_JANGBP010000132.1:0-423 GCF_024462535.1 Adlercreutzia sp. DFI.6.23 | reverse complement strand
TGTTGAATACGGCCTCGATGCCAGATTCGCCCGCCATGGCCCGCTTGAAGTAAGAGCGATCCGACACGTTCACCGGCTCGTGACAGACCACCGGCGATGCGGGGAAGGGCTTGTCGTGCGCCCTGTGTCCCGCCTTCGGACGTTGCGGCGGCTGCAGCCGGTTGGACGTGCCCCACGAAGACCAACTGTCCGCGAAGGAACAACAGGTGGCCGCTCTTTTCGAAGGCATCGCCCCCGCCGACGCCCTGCTGCCCATTCTGGGCATGAACGATCCCTTCCATTACCGCAACAAGGTGATCTCCCCTTACGCCCCAGCCAAGGGCGCAAAGCGCAAGGGAAAGGATGCCAAACTCGCTCGCGCCGACATCCTCACGGGCATGTACGAGACCGGCACCCACCGGCTCATTCCCACTGATACGTGCG
>NZ_JANGBP010000131.1:0-423 GCF_024462535.1 Adlercreutzia sp. DFI.6.23 | reverse complement strand
TCTTCAGATTCTTTCGAAGTCGCCGACTCAAACGCACCCCCCAGACGCTTATAGCTCGCGATTTGCTGCAAAATGGAGCACCTTGACTGACTGGCGCGAACAGCCAGCGGCGCTAACGCGCAGGATTAGCGATTACCGCTCGTGGCATGAGCGCCTGTGCCCTATTTCCCGCGGGTCAGCTTGACCACATGGCGTGCATAAACCAGTGATAAGATGGCCGCTACCACTACAAAGGCGACCGCCAGGTACACGGTGATCGAGAAACCTGCGCTATAGGCCTGCGCTTTCGCCATACCATCGGCCATCAGGCGGTGAACCTGCCCCGACATGAGACCGACGAAGAGCGCCGACGAAATAGATCCCGCGATATGCACCAAAGTGGAATGGATCGACGAGCCGCGCGCGGACAGCTCAGGCAAGAGC
>NZ_JANGBP010000130.1:0-423 GCF_024462535.1 Adlercreutzia sp. DFI.6.23 | reverse complement strand
ACCGACTAGCCCCACGATTTGTTGAGCCAGCACGACGCCGGCCAAGGCGCGATGGCGGCATGGTTGCCAGATGACCGGCGGGTAGGTGCAGTTCCACATGAGGAAGGCGAAGCCGATGCCCTGGGTGGCCACGCGCCCCGGAACGCCGGCGAGCTCGTAGGCGCCCATGTAGGCTTCAGGTGTGAGCGCGAACCCCAGGGCGCACTGCACGTTCACGACGAACACGAAGGCGAAACAGAGGCGCACGACCAAGGTAGCCACGGTGACCCTTCGCGGCACTTTTTGCAGACTTGCGCTGTCCTTGCCGATCTTCCTGTTTGTCGCACTCTGGTCGGTGGGGTCGCTGTTCAGCTGCGAATCGTTTTGGGCGATGGGGGCGCTTGCTTTCCCTGTGTTGTCTTGAACGGGGGCCGCGGAACGGGG
>NZ_JANGBP010000013.1:0-82494 GCF_024462535.1 Adlercreutzia sp. DFI.6.23 | reverse complement strand
CGGCGTCCCACATCGGCTCGACCTCGGTGGTCACGAAGTCCTTGTTGGCGGTGCGCACCAGGCGCTCCTCAAGGGTGATCTTCTCGTCGTAGTAGTTGTGCTTGTAGGAGCGGTCGGTCAGGCGCGGACGGGGGGCCTGGGTCCACTTGAAGTCGGGATCCTGCTCGAAGTACTCCTCCATGAGCGGCCAGTAGGCCAGGTACTCGAAGTAGCGGCAGCGGAAGGAGTTGGCGGCGGCCATGATCTCGTTGCCGATGGTCAGCAGGATGTCGCGCGGAGGCATGCAGGTCATCATGGAGTCGTTGCGGAAGTCCGGCGTGCCGATGGCCTGGTTCCACTGCAGCGGGGTCGGGCGGTCGACGACGACGCCGCGGTCCTCGAGGATCTTCACGAGGTTCTCGAGGCACTCGTTGCCGCGCTCGACGGTCTCCAGCGGACGGAGGCCCCACATGCCGCGCATCTCGGAATCGACGGGCACCTTCTCAGAGGTGGCGGGCTCCTCCGGCGGGATGACGGAGTTGTCGCAGCGGCCGACGATGACGCGCTTCAGCGGATCCCAGTCGTTCCAAGAGCTGACGATTTTAGCCATGGTTCATTCCTTTCTTGAGCACGCCTTAACCGTGCTCGCGACGATGAGGAATAATTACTATCGACAAAACCGATGAGCTGATCGGTCGGCTTTATCGATGGGTTCAATATAGCACCATTTTTGTTCACCTGCAAGAAAAAATTTCCCAGTTGAGCAACTATTTTTTTGTTGACCTGTTGTGCATACGAGCAGAATAGGAAGAGCGCGTTCTCCACCTTCGCGGAGAACGCGCTCTTTTAATACATTAAGTTAATGTCAAGGGGCGCCTATCGCACTCCCCCTGACAGGTTGCGCATCGGTGCCTAGTCGGCGACGATGACGGTGCCCGTCTCGCCGCGCAGGCCGGCGGCCGCGCACTCGAGCGACGTGATGAGCGCCTTGCCCTCCGGGTAGGCCTCGACGTACTCGATGCAGGCCTCGACCTTCGGGAGCATCGAGCCGGGGGCGAACTGGCCCTGGGCGATGTACTCGCGGGCCTGGGACACGGTCATCTCGGAGATCTGCTCCTGCTCGGGCGTGTTGAAGTTGATGCACACCTTCTCCACGGCGGTCAGGATGATCAGCATGTCGGCACCGAGCTCGGCGGCCATGAGGGCGCTGGAGCGGTCCTTGTCGATGACCGCGGGGGTCCCGACGTAGCCGTTCTCGGTCTCGAAGACCGGCACCCCGCCGCCGCCGGTGGACACGACCACGTAGCCGTCCTCCACCAGGTCGCGCACGGCGTCGAACTCCACGATGCGCTTGGGGATCGGGGAGGCGACCACCTGGCGCCAGCCGCGGCCGGCGTCCTCCTTGACGGTGATGCCCATGGCCTCGGCCTTGGCCTTGGCGGTCTCCTCGTCCATGAACGCGCCCACGGGCTTGGTGGGGTTCTGGAACGCGGGGTCGTCCTCGTCGACGACGGTCTGGGTCACGATGCAGGCGGTCGAGCGCATGATGTCGCGGGACTTCAGGTCGTTCAGGATGGCCTGGGACAGCTGGTAGCCGATGTAGCCCTGGGACATGGCGCCGGCCTCGGGGAAGGGCATGTCCGGGGTCTTGTCGTCGTTGGCCGCCGCGTAGGCGAAGGCGTTGTTGATCATGCCGACCTGCGGGCCGTTGCCGTGGGAGACGACGACGTTGGTGCCGTCCTGGATCATGTCCACGATGTGCTTGGCGGTGTTCTGCACGAGCTCGAGCTGCTCCTGCGGGGTGTTGCCGAGGGCGTTGCCGCCCAGGGCGATGACAGCGGTCTTGCCGTTGCCCTTTTCGTAAGCCATAGATTTCACCTCAATCTTTCGGTGAACCAGCCAATCTCGCTTCTAGGTTGCATGTAAGAGAGACGAGACTGCGGTTCCAAACGGAACATAACATGCAACGGATGTGATTCTAGGTTTCAGGGCGATGACGACGCCGCGCAGAAGCATTCCGTTGTCAAATCGTAGGGGGTGACTCCGAGAAGGAACCACCCCCCGAAAACCCCTCCGTAGGGGCTGACCTTGGTCAGCCCTTCGCTCGCAAGTCAACCTCGCTTGCAGAGGGGCGATCGCGGTCGCCCCCTACGGAATGGATCCTGCCGCAATTAGCCGCAGAGGGTGGCGTACATGACGGCCTTGATGGTGTGCATGCGGTTCTCGGCCTCGTCGAAGACCTTGGAGGCCTTGGACTCGAACACCTCGTCCTCCACTTCCATCTCGGTGACGCCGAAGCGCTCGGCGATGTCAGCACCGATGGTGGTGTTGGTGTCGTGGAAGGCCGGCAGGCAGTGCAGGAAGATGGCGTCGGGGTTGGCCATGGCCATGACTTCCTTGGTCACGCGGAACTTCTCGAGATGCTTGATGCGCTCGGCCCACACCTCGTCGGGCTCGCCCATGGACACCCACACGTCGGTGTAGATGACGTCGGCGCCGGTGCAGGCGTCCTTCACGTCATCGGTGCACTTCACGGTGCAGCCGTTCTCGGCAGCGATGGCCTCGCAGGTCTTCACGAGCTCGGCGTCGGGCATGTTCTCCTTCGGGCCGCAAGCCACGAAGTTCATGCCGAGCTTGGAGCACACGACCATCAGCGAGCGGGCCACGTTGTTGGCGGCGTCGCCCATGAACACGAGGGTCTTGCCCTTGATGTCGTAGTTGAAGTTCTCCTGCACGGTGAGGATGTCGGCGAGCATCTGGGTGGGATGCCACTCGGTGGTCAGACCGTTCCACACGGGCACGCCGGCGTTCTCGGCCAGATCCTCCACGTCGGTCTGGGCGAAGCCGCGGAACTCGATGCCGTCGTAGAAGCGGCCGAGCACGCGGGCGGTGTCCTCGATGGACTCCTTCTTGCCCATCTGGGAGCTGCCCGGATCAAGGTAGGTCACGCCCATGCCGAGGTCCATGGCGCCGACCTCGAAGGCGCAGCGGGTGCGCGTGGAGGTCTTCTGGAACAGCAGCACGATGTTCTTGCCCTCGAGGTAGCGGTGCGGGGTGCCGGTGCGCTTGAGATCCTTGAAGTTCTTGGAGAGCTTCAGCAGGTACTCGATCTCCTCGGTGGAGAAGTCGAGCAGGCGGAGGAACGGACGACCGCTGAGATTGATAGGCATGTTCTGTTTCCTTTCCCTTGAAAGAGACATTTGTATCGCGCGGGGCCCCCGAGAACCGGGGAACCCGCGCCTCTTTTACGGCCCAGCGCTGGCTGGCTAGACTGGGCCGGAAAAGACGGACGTAAGAGTGCTCCTTGACGGAGCGGGCGCCTTGCGGCTTACAGAGCCTCGCGCCAGGCCGGCATGGACATGCAGCGCGGGCCGCCACGGCCGCGGGAGAGCTCGGCCGAGGGCATCTCCAGGCAGTTGATGCCCTGCTTGTACAGCACGTCGTTGGTGACGTTGTTGCGCTGATAGACCACCACGGTGCCGGGACGGACGCAGAGCGTGTTGGAGCCGTCGTTCCACTGCTCGCGCTCGGCCGCGATGCGGTCGCCGCCGCCGCAGGGGATGAGCTTCACCGGCTGGCCGACGTACTCGGAGAGCACCTTCTCGAGATCCTCGTTGCGCTCGCGGATCTTCGTGCCGCCCTTGCCGTCCGGGGTGATCTCGAACACGGTCAGCGGGCCCATGATGCCGGGATGGATGGTGAACTTGTCGTAGTCGATCTGGGTGAACACCGTGTCCAGGTGCATGAAGGCGCGGGAGGACGGGATGTTGAAGGCCAGAATCGTGTCGATGGTCGAGGTCTCATCGTTGAACACGTTGTGGGCGATGGCGTCGATGGCGTCGGGCTCGGTGCGCTGGGAGATGCCGATGGCCAGCACGTGCTCGTTGATGTTCAGGATGTCGCCGCCCTCGATGTGGAAGGTGTCGTTGCGATCGTAGTAGGTCGGCGTGCCGGCGAAGTCCGGATGATACTTGAAGATGTAGTCACCGTAGATGGTCTCGCGGTTGCGCGTCACCGAGTACATGCGGTTGATGGACACGCCGTTGCCGATCATCGCGAACGGGTCGCGGGTGAAGTACAGGTTCGGCATCGGAGCGCACACGAGCTTGCAGCGGTCGGACACCATGTCCACCAAAAGGTGGGTGTCCTTCTGGGGCAGCTCCTGCAGGTTGATGCCCGCCATGGTCTTCATGACCATGTCCTTGGTGCCCGCGTAATTGGAGTTGATGTAGTCGGTGATGATGTCGTGGTACATGTCGGTGCGGATGCCGGCCTCATAGATCCACTGATCGAGGAACTGCTGGCGCAGCTCGGGCTTGGCGTCCAGAACCTCGGCCATGAGGTCCTCCAAATAAACCACTTCCACGCCCTCGCCGCGAAGGATGCTCGCGAAGGCGTCATGCTCCTCCTGGGCCACGGGGAGGAACGGGATGTCGTCGAACAAGAGCTCCTCAAGCGTATTGGGGGTGAGGTTCAGCAGCTCGTCGCCGGGGCGGTGAAGGATGACCTTCTTGAGGTTGCCGATTTCGCTCTTGACGTTTACTCCTTGCATGTGACTCTCCAATCCGGCGGCTTGAAGTCCGCCATCATAGTTGAGAAGCTGCGGGCGAATGCCACCCTCAGCCCATCGCGGTCGGCGCGATGGATGCATCTAATGTCTCAGAATCCGGGCCAGGGGGAAGAGGTAAAGTGGTATTAGATGAGGGTTTAACTTGTCATTACCAACCCTCTGCCAGCCTTACACCCTTAGTAAACGCCCCTTGCTACGTCTCCTTCGCCCCAGGTCAAGCGTGCGACCCGAAGCTTTTGCATCGGATGCCTTCCTTGCGCATCGACGGTGCTTTGCTTTTCGACCCCCTAACAATTACAGCCGAGGTCGCAATTCGTCGATGAACCTAAAGTATCATCATTTTTGTTCACATGCAATAAAAAAGTTCCAATCGTTTAGGGATTCAATCAAATTTCACGAATGCATAAGATAGCACAGCCTCTCCCTTGGTCGCGCTTGAGCCTGGAAGGCGGCTTATCTGAGGTGTTTTACCAGCTAAAAGTCATGTTTTTCTCATTTGGCCATGTTTAATGCACTCTTATTGGCTCCATAATCTACTTTGTCAATTAGTAGAGCGTGCATCATTCGGCCTCTTCTGCCCTCATCTTTTTTCAGTTCAAACCCTCATTTTTCGTAGTGCAGATGAACAATTTTACTTCAAGGCGTATACTGCACCTGAGAAACCGAGTCGCCCTTGCGAGTCGCTCGGCCACCCCACACGCTCGCCTTCGGAAGGAGACGCACCATGGCAACTCCCCGCCCCGCTGATCGAATCCTCGTTACCTCTGCCTTGTTTACCGGTGCCGACGACGAGCCCGCGCCCGGAGCCGTGGCCATCGGGGGCGACCGCGTTTTGTGGGCCGGCCCTCTTGAAGTCCTGCCCGAGCATCTGCGCGGCACCGATACCGAAGTCGTCGACTACGGAAACGCTCTCGTGATGCCGGGCTTCCACGACGCCCATCTTCATTACTTCCACTCCGCGCTGTACCTCTCCCCTCTGGCTGAGCGCTTCGTGGGCGAGAACGAGGCCGACGCGGTAGCGCGCCTGGCGCCCTTGGCCGCACGGCGACCGGCCGGCTCGTGGCTGCTCACCCAGGGCTGGCGCGACTACTTGTGGAACCCGGCCGGCATGCCGAGCCGCGCGTCGCTGGATGCTGCCTACCCCGACCGACCCGTGGCCATGTACTCCGGCGACGCCCACACCCTGTGGCTGAACAGCTGCGCGCTGGAACGCTTGGGCATCACGGAGGAAAGCGAGCCGCCCGCAGGCGGGAGCTACGACAAAGACGCCGACGGGCACCTTACGGGCATTGTGCGCGAGGCGGCAGCCATGGAGCTCATGCCGCGCATCGTGGCGGAATTCTCGCGCGAGGAGCTGTTGGACGCCTACCGCTCCTTCGAGCGTTATCTGAACGAGCACGGCATCACGGGCGTGTGCGACGTGTCGCTCATGGCGATGCCGGGCCTCGATTTCGTGCGCGACGACCTGTTCGGCGCCTTGGAAGAGGCCGGCGAGCTCACCGTGCGCGTGTCCATGTTCCCCACGCTTTTGGAAGACCGCAGCCGTCTGGCCGCCCTGCAGGCCGCCCACACGGGCCCGCTCCTTTCGGCTCAGGGCTTCAAGCAGTTCTTCGACGGCGTTTCCAGCCAGCACACCGCCTGGGTTCACGACCCCTACACCAACGCTCGCTTCGAGGGCGACTGCGGGCGCCCCACCGTGGCTGCCGAAGTGATGGAGGCGCTGGTGGCTCCGGCCGCGAACGAGGGATCGCCCGTGCGCATCCACGCCATCGGCGACGAGGCCATCCACCGCTGCCTCGATATCTTCGAAGCCCACCCGGTGGCCTCCCCCGCCCATCACACCATCGAGCATTTGGAGAACTTCCAGCCCGACGACATCGCGCGCATCGCGCGGGCGGACGTCATCGCCAGCGTGCAGCCACGCCACATCACCCTGGATCCCGGCGGCCCGGAGCGTGATTTGGGCCCCGAGCGCGTCCCTTATATGTGGCCCTTCCGCGCCCTGCTCGATTCCGGCGCCACCCTGGCCTTCGGCACCGACTCCCCCGTTACCGACATCGACCCCATCGACGCCGTCTACACCGCCGTCACCCGCCGCGACGCCGACACCCACGAGCCGTGCGGGGGCTGGCTACCCGAGGAGCGCATCACCCTGGCCGAGGCCCTGCGCGCCTACACCGCCGGCAGCGCCGCCGCCGCCCAGCGCGCCGACGAGCTGGGGCAGCTAGCCCCGGGCATGTTCGCCGACATAACGGTACTCTCCCCCAACCCCTTCAAGCTGGCTCCCGACGACCTGCAGCAGGCAAAGGTACAAGCCACCTACGTCGCCGGCAAGAAGGCGTACGAGCGATAAGATCACGCCTCTTTAGGCTAAAATGCGCCGATTCCGTATTTTAGCCTAGGCTATCGCCCTCAAGCACTTTCGAAAGCTGCCAGAGCTCTTCCATTTCCTCCATGGAGAGGTCTTCCACGCGGCGGCCACCTCCGGCGGCGGCGCCTTCCATGAAAGCCCAGCGGACGCGGAACTTGCCGCAGGTGGCGCGCAGGGCCTCCTCGGCCTGGACGCCCATCTTGCGGGCTACGTTCACGAGCGAGAACAGCACGTCGCCCATCTCCAGTTCCACCGCCGCGGCAGCCGCGGGATCGGCGGCGGCATCCACTTTGCCGTTCGCGGACTTCGGCGCGGCGGCGTAGGCGGCCTTAAGCTCGGCGACCTCCTCGTCCACCTTGGCCCACACGTCGTCCACCGTTTCCCACTCGAAACCGGCCGAGGCCGCCTTCCGCGAGATCTTCTGCGCCTGCTTCAACGCCGGGAAGCTCTTCGGCACGCCGTCGAGCAGCCCCTGGGGCACGTCGGCCGCGGCATCGGCGGACTCCTTCTCGGCCATCTTTATCTGATCCCACACGTCCAGCACCTCGTTGGCGTCGCCGGCCACCACGTCACCGAACACATGGGGATGTCGCCGCACGATCTTCGCGTTCACGTCGCGGCACACGTCGTCGATGGTGAACTCACCAGCGTCCGCGGCAATCTGCGACTGCAGCACCACCTGAAGCAGCACGTCGCCGAGTTCTTCGCGCATGTGCGGCACGTCGTCGGCCTCGATGGCATCCACGGCCTCGTAAGCCTCCTCCACCATGTTGCCGGAAATGCTCTTGTGGGTCTGCTCCTTGTCCCAGGGGCACCCGTCCGGCGAGCGCAGCGCCTCGATGGTGGCCACGAACTCGTTGAAGGCGGGGTGCTCGGTCGGCTGCACCTCGGCTACCAGCTTCTCAGTCACAGTATTGCTCCCTTCGATTGCAGGTTTCCGCAGCATTATAGCGCTCCTGCTTTCGCGTGCCCGTCCAACGTCTTCGAACAGCGCCTTCCCTCCCCTTTTTCGCAGTTTCTCAAGAAGCTTGAGCAGCCGCATTCGAGCTATTTCGTCACCAAATCCCCATTTCGGAGCCTTAAAAGCGTACATTTTTCTGCAAAAACGCGACATTAGCGGGAAAAGGGGTGTACAACCTGCGGTTTTCTATTATGATCGTGTAGCTAAAAACGGAGAAACGCTGGTACCGAAGCCTTCTGGTGCCAGCGTTCTTCGAGTGAAGGCCCTGTTAGAAGGGCACCGACTAGAGAAAGAGAAGTGATATGCCCGCACCTACCATGACCCCTGAGCAGCGCGCCGCCGCCCTCGAGAAGGCTCGCGTCGTTCGCGCCAAGCGCTCCGAGATCACCAACAAGCTCGCCATGGGTCTCACCACCCCGGCCGAGGTTCTCGATCAGATCGACGACCCGATCATCGGCCGCATGAAGGTCAAGGCTTTCGTGAACGCCCTGCCCGGCTTCGGCAAGGTGAAGACCGAGAAGCTCATGGAGGAACTGGGCATTCCGGCCGAGCGTCGTCTGCAGGGCCTCGGCTCCAACCAGATGGCCGCCCTGAAGGCCGCCCTTTCTTAGTTTCGTTCGCCCTGACGGGTCGAACGAACTACTCGACGCTGCGAGCCCGACAGGCACCTGCCCTTGTCTCTTGTTTTTGCCTCGGCGCGTACCAAAGTACGCTTGGGCAAAAGGCGAGGCAATTGCAGGCACCTGTCGGGCTCTCGCTGACTTTCGCGCCACCAGCGCGTTCTCGCCAACTATAATTTAGTTGGCTTTTCTTTTTTTGGAGGTATCTATGCCCCTTATCTATGTAGACACGTTGGACGATCCGCGGCTCGATGCGTTCGCGCGGCTGACCGAGGCTCAGCTGCGCAGCAAGCTGGAGCCGGAGCGGGCGCTGTTCATCGCCGAGTCGCAAAAGGTGATCGAGCGGGCCTTCGAAGGCGGTATGGAGCCGATCTCGCTTCTCATGGAAGAGAAGTGGCTGCCCTCCATGGCGCCGCTTATCGAGCGAATGGAAAAGCGCACGAGCGAGCAGACCAGCGGCGAGGGGCTGCCGGTGTTCGTGGCGCCCCATGACGAGCTCGAGCGGCTCACCGGCTTCGAGCTGACGCGCGGCGCCCTGGGGGCCTTCCGACGCCCGGCCCTGCCCGCCGTGGCCGATGTGCTGCGCGGCGCGCGCCTGGTGGCCGTGCTCGAGGACATCACGAACCACACCAACGTCGGGGCCATCTTCCGCAGCGCTGCGGCCTTGGGCGTGGACGCCGTGCTCGCAAGTCCCGCCTGCTACGACCCGCTGTACCGCCGGGCCGTGCGCGTATCCATGGGAACGGTCTTCCAAGTTCCCTGGACCCGCATCAGCGATGAGGACGTGCCGAACCGTCCCGGCTGCGGCACCTGGAGCGTACGAGGCATCCCCGAGTTGCACGAGCACGGCTTCATCTGCACCGCCATGGCGCTCTCCGAAGAATCCGTGACCCCCGACGAGCTGAACGCGCGCCTGACCGAGCGCGAGGCCACCGGCGGCGCGCCCGCGAAGCTGGCGCTGCTGTTCGGCACCGAGGGCGAGGGGCTCTCCCCCGCCACCATTGCGCGGTGCGATTACACCGTGCGCATCCCCATGGCTCACGGCGTCGATTCCCTGAACGTCGCCGCTTCCAGCGCCGTGGCCTTCTACGCCTTCCGGCAGCTGAGCCAGCTAGGGAGGTAGGGCACAATGAGATCCTTCAATCCCCGTTCCGCGGCCCCCGTTCAAGACAACACAGGGAAAGCAAGCGCCCCCATCGCCCAAAACGATTCGCAGCTGAACAGCGACCCCACCGACCAGAGCGCGACAAACAGGAAGATCGGCAAGGACAGCGCAAGTCTGCAAAAAGTGCCGCGAAGGGTCACCGTGGCTACCTGGGTCGTGCGCCTCTGTTTCGCCTTCGTGTTCGTCGTGAACGTGCAGTGCGCCCTGGGGTTCGCGCTCACACCTGAAGCCTACATGGGCGCCTACGAGCTCGCCGGCGTTCCGGGGCGCGTGGCCACCCAGGGCATCGGCATCGCCTTCCTCATGTGGAACTGCACCTACCCGCCGGTCATCTGGCAACCATGCCGCCATCGCGCCTTGGCCGGCGTCGTGCTGGCTCAACAAATCGTGGGGCTAGTCGGTGAGTCGCTCATCCGCGCCACCCTGCCCGTCGGCCACGATCTCCTCGCCAGCAGCGTCGACCTGTTCATCACCTTCGACGCCGCGGGCCTGCTTCTGATGAGCGCCTCGTGGGGATTCTTGCTTCTGCTTGAAAGGCGCGTAAAACAATCTGCCCTCCGGCAAAAGATCGAAATTTCGAGTTGTTAGACATTCGGAAAGCGCCTTCGACCCATTTCCTTCGGCTTACCTGCCCAATGCCCGATAAAATCAACGTTATTCGCTAAAATGGAACCTTGTTCGGATGGTGCGGCGCTAAGGTACTCCGCAAGCCGAACCCTCGACATCTAACAACTCGAAATTCTTGCTCCGAAACCGGGAAAGGATCGCGCGAAGGCGATCCTTTCCAAGAGAGAGGAGGGAGTCTCGAGTTGTTTCAGTTCAGCGGCGCCGAGCATCGACCTCGCTACTTCATCAGCTCGCTCACAGCCTGGGCGAAGGCGAGCGGGTTGTCGGGCATGACGCCTTCCACGAGGAGCGCCTGGTCGAACAGGATGCCGGCGTAGGTGCGCACCTTGTCGTCGTCGCCGGCCTCATGGGCCGCGCGCAGGGCTTCGAACACCGGGTGCTTGGCGTTCATCTCCAGCACGAGGTGCAAATCGGGCAGCCCCTCGGCACCAGGCTGGCTCTTCAGCACCTGCACCATGGCCAGCGACACGCCGCCCTCGCTTGTGACCACGGCCGGCGCATCGGTAAGGCGAGTGGAAACGACAACGCGCTCCACCTTTTCGCCCAGCGCCTCGCGCATCACGTCGAAGAGCTCAGCGTTGGACTCGGTGGCCTCCTCGGCCTCCTTCTTCTCCTCATCGGTGGTAAGTCCCAAGTCCTCGGAGCCCACGTTCTTGATGAAGTAGGGCTGCTTGCTCTCCTCGTCGCCATCCACCGCGTGCTCACCGTAGGTGCCCATGGCCATCATGCAGAACTCGTCCACGTCCTGGTCGCACAGCAGCACGTCGTAGCCCTTGGCCAAAACCGTGGTCACGAGCGGCATGGCGGCCAAACGCTCCAGCGAATCGCCCGCGGCATAGAAGATGGAATCGGCGCCAGCGGGAGCCGCGGCCAAATACTCGTCCAGAGTGATCATCTTCTGCTGCTTGGCGGAGTAGAACAGAAGCAGGTCGCCGAGCGTGTCCTTGGCCATCCCGTAGCTCTGGTAGATACCGAACTTCAACGTGCGGCCGAACTGCTCGAAGAACTTCTCGTAGGCTTCGCGGTCGTCGTCGCGCATGTTCACCAGATCGGCCTTGATCTTCTTCTCTAGCCGGCGGGCGATGGCGCGCAGCTGGCCGTTGTGCTGCAGCGTCTCGCGGGAGATGTTCAGCGTGAGGTCGGATGAGTCAACCACGCCGCGCACGAAGCCGAAGTAGTCGGGCAGAAGCTCCTCGCACTTGTCCATGATGAGCACGTTGGAGGAGTACAGGGCAAGCCCGCGCTTGTAGTCCTTCGAATACATGTCCCACGGCGCGCGGCTCGGCACGAACATGAGGGCGTCGTAGTTGAGCGACCCTTCCGCGTGCACGGAAATGGTACGGGCCGGGTTTTCGAAATCGTGGAAGTCGGTCTTGTAGAACTCGTCGTATTCTTCCTGGGAAACTTCGGACTTCTTGCGCTTCCAGATGGGGATCATGGAGTTGATGGTCTCCACCTCGGTGTAGCTCTCCCACGTCGGCGCGGCCGGTTCCTCGCCCTCGGCCGGCTCGGGCGCCTCAACCTTGCGACTCTTCGTCACTTCCATCTTGATGGGGTAGCGCACGTAGTTGCTGTAGCGCTTGATGAGCTGGGTGAGCCCGTGCTCGCTGGCGAAAGTGCCGAAGGACTCGTCGGCGGTGTCGTCCTTCAGGTACACGATGACGTCGGTGCCGTGCTCGGCGCGCTCGGCCGGCTTGATGTCGTAGCCGTCGACGCCGTCGGATTCCCAGGCCCAGGTCTCGTCGCTTCCGATGGCGCGGGAGACGACGCGCACCTTCTTGCCCACCATAAAGGCGGAGTAGAAGCCGACGCCGAACTGGCCGATGATGTCCACATCGGTGAGGTCGTCGAGGCCCTTCGCCTCGCCGGGCTCGGAATCGGCAGCGGCCTCGGCCTGGGCGGCCTTGAACTCGAAGGAATCGGAATGGGCGATGGTGCCCAGGTTCTTGTCCAGTTCGTCCTTGGTCATACCGATGCCGTTGTCGGACACGGTGACCGTGCGCTCGTCGGCGGAAAAGCCCACCGTGATGGCCAGGTCGTCGCGGCCCACAGCCACCGACGGGTCGGTCAGGCTGCGGAAGTACAGCTTGTCCACCGCGTCGGACGCGTTGGAGATAAGCTCGCGCAGGAAGATCTCGCGATTGGTGTAGATGGAGTTGATCATGAGGTCGAGCAGCTTCTTGCTCTCTGTCTTGAACTTGCGCATAGGCTGGTTCCTTCTTTCATACGATCGGAAGACGCTTGACCGCCCGAGTGTAGGTCGCTCGCCGGCAGTATCTCGCGGTGCGTACGGGTTGTGCGTCAGTCGTTGACCGGCGGCGACAAAAGCGTTAGCAGTCTTCCCTTACGAGTGCTAATAGCACATTGTACGCAGAAGGAAACCTAAGTCAAGTGTTATCAAGTTTTCTTACGCATTTCCTCGAACTGTTTTCGGGAATGTTCGAACCCCTTCAAGGACGCCAGGAGCTTCTTCGATGAGCTGAACATGAGCAAGCTTCTCATCAGGCATTTCTTGACAATCAACCCTTTTGGGTGGTGCGGTTCAACCCATCTGGGCGGTGCGCGGTACGGCAGGCGGCGCGTATGGTGCGCCCTGTTGTTGCACTTCCAACGAAAAGGAGAGGATCATGGGCATCATGAACAACGCAGGGGAGCTGAACACCGCCGAGAAGGGCTTCTCGCGCCGCAACTTCCTTATGGGCGCTGCCTCCGCCGGCGCGCTCGCCGTACTCGGCCTTTCCGGCTGCGCGCCGAAGGGCAAAGACGAGCTTTCCGACACGGGAGCCTCTGCGACGGGTGCCGACGTCAACTGGGACGAGGAGACCGAAGTGCTCGTCGTGGGCTCGGGTTATGCCGGACTGGCCGCCGTCTACGAGGCCGCCAAGGCCGGCGCTGCCGTCCGCGTCATCGAGAAGCACAAGATGGCCGGCGGCAACTCCGTGTACGCCGACGGGCAGATCGCCGTGGTGGGCTCGGCCGCCCAGAAGGCCGCGGGCATCGAGGACAGCATCGAGACCTTCATGAACGATGCGCTCACCGCCGGTTTGAACCTCAACTACAAGGACAAGCTGCAACTTGTGGGCGAGAAGTCCAACGAGGTGTTCGAGTGGACTGTGAGCGAGATCGGCGTGGAGTGGGCCCAGGACGAGGCCACCGTGGCCGAGGGCTGCAGCGACTTCGATCCCGACACCGCCTCATCCACCACCAACGTGAAGACCACCCGCGGCGTGGTGCTGGCCACCGGCGGCTACGGCAAGGACGTGACCTTCCGCAGCGCCCAGGATCCGCGCCTCGACGAGACCGTGGGCTGCACGAACTTCGACGGCGCCACGGCCCACGGCCTGCGCGTGGCCCTGGACGCCGGCGTCATGGGCATGCAGCTGGACCAGATCCAGTGCTATCCCTACACGAGCCCCGAGGAGGACTCCTTCGGCTGCGCCGCCACCTGGATCGAGGCCGAGAGCGCCTACGCGCCCACCATCGACCCCACCACCGGCAAGCGCTTCGTCAACGAGCTCACCGACCGCAAGCGCTTCTGCGACGCCATGTTCGAGGTGGGCACGCCGCTCGTGCAGATCGGCTCGGTGGACAACGTGCCCGACTGGTGCGCCGAGAGCCTGGAAAACGCGCTGAGCGCGGGCGAGGCCACCGGTGGCGTACACGGCGCCTGCCGTCTGGGCTGCAACGGCACCCTCGACTGCCTCGTGAACGGCCGCATCGCCGGCCAGCAGGTGGCCGCGCTGGAGCCCGTGGCCTAAGGCAAACGCCCCAGAGACGCGCTTTCAACCCTTCTGGGCGATGCGCCGGGCAGCCTTGAGGCCCTATCCTGCAGAGACCGCTCGCCCGGAGAAGCTCGTCCACGTAGTGATCGCCCTGGCCGGGAGCCGCGTACTGAAGGCCGTTGTCGTGGCCGGCGTGGGGGCCCTCGGCACCGAACTGCAGATAGCCGCGGACGCCGTGGCCGTCATCGGCTGCGGAACCTGCCTCATTGCCGCCACCAGGGCGCTTGCCCACGTAGAAGGACGCCACACATCCACGGAGTGGAAGCTGCCCGTGACGGAACGCGCCGGCTTCATTGCCTTTGTCATCCTGTTCCCCGTGCTGAACGCCGTGGGCCGCGCCCTAAGCCCGCTGGGCTTCTGGGGCGACGTGAGCATCGTCGGCGCCGATGCGCTTCCCTCTATCTTGCCCGCCTGCGTCCTGTTCGCCGCCGTGGTAGCCGCCGTGTTCCACCACCGCGACGACGGCGGCATGTTCCCTCGCATGGCCGCGGCCCTTCTCGTTTTGCTGGGCGCCCTTTTGCTCGTCGACCAGACGACCCTGACCGAGCTCGCGGTTCCCGAGGTCATCATCCAGAGCGCGTCGCTTTCCGTTGAGCTGCTGTCCCACTTCCTGTTCTGGCTCGCCGGCGTCATGGCGGCCCGCACCCTGGAATGGCCGCCGCTGCGCAGCACCGCCATGGCCAAGCTCGTTATGAGTACGGCCGCCATCCTCTTCAGCCTCATCCTGCAATCGGTCTCGAGCCTCGGCCGCTTCATCGTCATCGCCGCCCTTTACGGTGCCGTGGCGGTGCTCATGGCCGTTGTGTGGCGAACCTGGCAAGCGGGACACGAAGCGACGGCGACGTCCCCCGCGAACGACCTGGCCGAAGCCTGCGCCCTCATTGCCGCCGAGCGCAACCTCTCCCCGCGCGAGGCCGAAGTGCTGGCGCTTTTGGCCGAGGGGCACAGCCGCACTTTCATCATGGAGAAGCTCGTCATCTCCGACGCCACGGTGAAGAGCCACACCAACCATATCTACCAGAAACTCGGCGTCCATTCAAAGCAAGACCTCATCACGCTGGTTCGGGAGCGATAGAGGATCCCGCAAGCACCGTCGCCAGCGCCTCAAAAGATCGGCGAACTTACTGGCGGCCGCGCGATATCGCTACGGAAAAGAACTCCGCCGCCTTCAAATGGCTTGGAAATCACGAAAGATCGGCGCTGACCGCGAAATTGCGCCTTCGTTGTAATACACCACCTGGGAAAACTCCAGCAATAATCAGCAATCGAGCCTCTTGGAGTTCGAAAACGCCGATGTTTCGCGATTTTCAAGCCATTTGAGCGCCCCGAACATTCATTTTCACCGTCTTTTCCGATGTTTCGTGATTTTCAAGCCATATGAGAAACGAAACACTGCGCAAGTTAGCAGAAAGCCTGTATGCCGTTGCTACATCCAGGCTTTCATACGAAGTTCAACGCAGGGGGTAAAAGAGCATGCATCGCGTCGTGGGCCGAGCCCAACTTCTCCAGCAGAGCACGCAACGCCTCATGGGCCAGGCCCTGCGCTCCCAACGAAGCGAGCGACACAGCCCCTACTTCTCCAGGATGTCGATAGCCTCCACGAGCGAGCGCATGATGTTGCGGCGGGACAGGGCGCCGACGAGCTTGCCGTCCTGCACCACCGGCACCTTCTTGATGCGCTTGGAAGCGAACAGGGCGCATACCTCGTCCACGGGCGTGGTGGCCTCCACGGAGATCACGCGGCGCGTCGCCACGGCCATGACGTTCAAGCCCATGAGCTCCCGAAGGCGCGTGGCAGCGTCCTCGTCGTCGATGTAGCGGTAACCATTCAGCAGCGTGGAGTCGACGAGCGCGATCTCGGTCTTGCCGAGGTAGCTCGCCACATCGCCGTCGGACACGAAGCCCACCAAGTCGCCCGCGGCGTTCACCACGGGAAGGCCGCTCGTCTGGTTGGCATCCATCAGGCGGATGACCTCGGCCATAGTGGCGGTGTCGGCCGCGCACACCGGCTCGCGGTTCATCACCTCGGCCGCCACGTAGGTGCGCGCCGGGTTCAAGGACTCGCCCAGGGTGCCGTCCACGGCCACGCCGGAAATGCCGGCCGCGTAGTCCACGGGCTCCGCACCGCGCTCGGCCGGCGTGGCCGCCGCAGCCCCCGCTGTCGCCACCGGGCGGTTGCGCACGAGGAAGATGATGACGAGCGCCGCCACGCACATGAGACCGAAGGTGGTGCAGTAGGCCATGTGCTCGCCCAGGTAGGCCTGCTCAGCGGCCGAAGCGCCAGGCGCCACCAGAGGCGCCAGAGCCGACACCGACACGAGTACCGCCGTGCCAAAGGAGCCTGCCACCTGGTTCATGGTGTTGGAAAGCCCCTGGGCATGCTGAATCACGCGGTTATCCAGCGAGTTCACGCCCCAAGTGTTCAGCGGCGTCATGGTGAACTGCAGGCCGATGACAAGCGTCGTATAGGTGAGCACCACCGTGATGAAATTCGCATCGATGCCGAGGCGCGCCAGGCCCGAGGCGCCCAGCACGGCCACGAGCACACCGGGCACCGCCACCTTCCGCACACCGAAACGATCGAACAGGCGCCCCGACACAAGTCCTGTGAAGGCGCCGATGACCGCGCCGGGCAGCATGGCCAGACCCGACATGGTGGCCGTGAACCCGAGGGTACCCTGAATGTAGAGCGGCGTGATGACCTCGGTGCCGAGCAGCGCCGCCTGCACGATGATGACGACGCAGGCCGCCGTGGCGTAGGGGCGCGTCTTCAGAATGCGCACGTTCAGCATAGGCTCCGGCAACTTCAACTGACGGCGCACATAGAAGGCCACAAGCACGATGCCCACGGCGATGAGTCCCAACGTAAGCACCATGTTCGTCGTGGAAGCGAAGGTGGAAAGCCCGTAGAGCAAGCACACGAGACCCACCGTGGACAGCGCCACCGACAGCTTGTCGAAGGACGTGCGCGCGAAGTTGCCGTAGTTGCGCAGCAAACACGCGGCGAGCACCACCACGACGACGCCGAACGCCGTCACGATGGCGAACAGCGCCCGCCAGCCCACGGAATCAACCAGAAGGCCCGACAGCGACGGCCCCACCGCCGGTGCGAAGCCGATGATGAGCCCGATGACACCCATGGCCGTGCCGCGCTTCTCGCGGGGGAACACCAGCAGGATGACCGTGAACACCATGGGCATGACCGCGCCGGTGCAAGCGGCCTGCATGATGCGGCCGAGCAACAGCACCCAGAAGTTCGGCGCCACGGCCGCCGCGAGGCTGCCCGCCGTGAACACCGACAGCGCCGTGATGAACAGCTGGCGGGTGGTGAAGCGCCCCACCAGGTAGGCGGAAAGCGGAATGACCACGGCTTCCACCAGGGCATACACGGAGGTGAGCCACTGGGCCGTCGTGGCATCCACGCCCAGATCGCCCATAATCGCCGGGAGCGCCGGCGACAGCATCGTCAGGTTCAGCACCGCCAAAAGCGTGCCCGTCAAAAGCACGCCCACCATCACCAGTTCTTTTCTTCCAACACCCAATGCCATTCCGCATCTACCTCGCTCTCGCATCTCGTCCGTGAAAAAAGTGAATGTTCTGATGCTATGGGTTCAGCGGAAAAAGAAAAGAGGCCGCTCGGTAAGCGGCGAGGAGGCTCCTGCCATCTTTGCAATACTGCAAAGATGGCTAATCCCCCAATTCGCGCAGCATATCGAGAAGCTCTTGGCGGCGATGAATGTCCAATTTGGTGTAAATATGCTTAGCGTGAGTACGCACAGTATTCTCGCTGATAACAAGCCGCTCGGCGATGGCCGCCATGGAGTTGCCGCGGGCGATGAGCTCCATCACCTCTGTCTCGCGCATGGAAAGACCGTGGCGTTCCTGCAGTACCAGGCACTGCTTGGAAAGCCGGTCGCGAATGGCACCGGCGTCCTCCGAAGCCGAAGGCCGACGTCGACGACGTTTGGCTGGCGTGGCCGGTTTATCGTCGGCGGTAGATCTTACGCGGGAATCGCCATCCTCCAAAGACTCCGCTGACGCTCTGCCCAGTTCCGCTCCTAAGCCGCAGTTCGCCTTTCGAGTATCCTCGCCAAAGACCGAGCCGCTTCCTCTCCCCACTGACACGGCGGGCACGGCGGCAAGAGAATAGAACTCGATGGGGTCGGCGGTTACGGTGCCTTTCGACACCATCGGCCTGAAAAGGGTTCCCGTAGAGACCAGGAGCGTGATCCCCAGTCCGCAGCTAGAGATAAGCGCCACGAAATACAACCACTGGGAGCCCGCGGGCACCGTCAATTCGCTCGCCCAGCCAAAAAGGAAGCCGACGCTTTGCAAAATATAGACGATAGCCCCAAAGAACCCGTAGATGAACACAGGATTGATACCACGATCGCGGGAGACCTGGGCGCACTGCATCATCATGAGCATCTGCACAAGGGAAAAGACCATGTAGGCGACCGCCGCGAAGGCGTTCAGATACACCAAGCCACAAAACGGCATGAGAAGAAATCCCAGCGTGAGCAGCGGATATACCACGCGGAACACAGAGATGAGGCCGAAGCGAAAGCTCATGCGGTGCCACAGGACTAAAAGCACCGCAGCCGCAATAAACGAACCAAGCATGGACGCGCTGTTGACAAGCGAGCTAATTTCCTCATGTAGCAGAGCGATTCCGCGAATGACGCCGGCTACCAGAGCAAGCGACCCCACGCATAAAGCACTGCGCCAATAGTCGGCCACCACTTGACGGTAGACGCGCGGGTGCTGACGCGGGACGTCCTCGAACATGGGCTGCTCGAAGTTCATCTCGCGCACCGAAAGTGCCACGCACAGACCGCACAGAGGCACGAAGATCAGGGGGACGAGAAAAGCCGTTAGCGCAATGGGCACTAAATACAGGGCAAGGTAGATGAAGGGAGCGATAGCCGTGCCCACAATAAGGCGGAAATTGCCGGTTCTCGCATCGAGGGAAGCAAAATACCGCTGCCAGAGCATGAACATGCCGGCGCACCCGATTCCGAGAAGCACCCCGCCAGCTCCCACAAATGCAATGGCAGCCGATGCCACGTACATGGCCGTAATCAGACAGGCCGACCCAAGGAATAGCAGGACAGCGGAAAGCGAGACGAGCATGCGCCGAGCACCGTAGGGAAAGAAATACGATCCCAGCATACTCGCCAGGAAGGCGCCGCCAAAAGCCACAGCCTGAGTCAAAAAGAACGTGAGAGTCACTTCCACCGTCTGAAACTCAAGGGGAAGAAACGGGAAGATGCCGCCCCATACCGAGGTGGCATTCACCGTGAGGAAACAAGCATAGCCCCAACTTGACGCATGGCCGATTGCGCTGGCACTCTCGGTCGCCATAGCTTGACCTCCTCTCTTATCTCGGTGGCACGCATGGTAGCATAGGAGGACGCGCCTGTTAGGCAAATGACCGCACTTCGGTATCACCCGAAAACGCGCGAACTGGGGTTTTGTCCTTAAATCACACTTGTCGTGTGATTCGGCACTTCCCCTTTTCCGGTACTTTTGAAAGCGGCGAGAAGGCAATTCAACTAGAGGAGGGACTATGACTGAAACCCAATCCACCCTGTCGCGCCGCACCTTCGTCAAAGGCTCGCTCGCGGGCCTGGCTGCCACGGGAGCCGCGGGTACCGCACTCTTCGGATGCGCACCCCAATCTGGCACCGGAGCCGGGGAGGAGCCCATGGCCGCCACCGGAGAGGAGACTGCGCCCGACGAGATCCACTGGAGTCAGTGCAACGTCAACTGCGGCGGCAACTGCGTCTTCCAGTGGCACTCCCGCGATGGCAAAGTGCTCTACATGGAGACCGATAACACAGGAGATACCGACTTGCAGGCCCGCGCCTGTCTACGCGGCCGCTCCATGCGACGCTGGCTCAACAGCCCCGACCGTCTGCTGTACCCCATGAAGCGTGCGGGCAAACGCGGCGAAGGAAAGTTCGAGCAGATTACCTGGGACGAGGCTATCGACACCATCGCCAGCGAGCTGAAACGCGTCATCGACACCTATGGCAATGAGGCCATCTACGTCAACTATGCCACAGGCATGTACTCGAAAACAGGCAACCCCACCGCCCGATTGCTCAACCTGCTCGGCGGCTACCTAAACCGTTCCTATGACTATTCGGCCCACATGATCGAGGCCGTCGCGCCCTACATGTACGGTACGTCGCTCGACGGCTCTTCTCTGACTGAGGCAACCGAGCATTCTGATCTCATCGTCATGTTCGGCAACAGCCCCGCCGAAACTCGCATGGGCGGTGCCAATGCCTCATGGGATTTCGCCCGCCTTCGCGAAGCCATTCAGAACCGCGGCGGCAAAATTATCTCTATCGACCCGCGCATGAACGAGACGGTCTCCGGCCACCCTGACGAATGGCTTCCCATTCGCCCTGGTACCGACGCGGCCCTCTGCGCGGCCATCGCTCATGAATGGATCGTCGAAGGCAAAGTGGACAAGGAATCCCTCGATACTTACTGCCTCGGCTACGACGAGGACACCATGCCCGAATCCGCCAAAGGTCAGAACAAATCCTACAAGGATTACATTATGGGCACTGGCTGGGACATGGTGGAGAAGACGCCCGAGTGGGCCGCCCCCATCACTCAGATTCCTGCCTCCAGCATCCGCGAACTAGCCAACACCATCGCTGCTGCTAAGGCACCCTTCATCACCCAGGGATGGGGCCCCCAGCGCCACACAAATGGCGAGGACGCCTGCCGCTCTATTTACATGCTGCCGCTCCTCCTAGGCAAGTGGGGACTTCCGGGCACCAACAACGGGGAGCGTGAATCCATGGCGCTCACAAGTCTCGTTCCCGGCTTGCCAGCAGGCGAAAACCCCGTCACGCTTTCCATTCCCGCTTATCAGTGGGTTAACGCCGTGGATCACGGCCATACCATGACCGCCACAAATTCCGGTCTTGTCGGAGGCGATGAACTTGGTACCGATATCAAGTTCATCTGGAACTACGCCGGCAACTGTCTGACCAACCAGCATGGCGATATCAACATGACCCATGAGATTCTCGTCGACGAATCGAAATGCGAGTTCATCCTCGTCTGGGACACGGTCATGACCGACTCGGCGAAATACGCTGACATTCTGCTGCCCGATGCCATGCGCTCAGAACAAATGAACCTGCAGACCCAGGGATACACCGAATGGTACTCGGGCGTAGTTCTGGGTACTCCCGCTCAAGAAGCACCCGGCGAGTGTCGCTCGAGCTATGACGTCATGGCCGACATTGCCGATAAGTTCGGCGTGCGTGATGCGTTCACCGAAGGCCGCACTCATGACGAATGGGTAAAGTTCCTCTATGAGCAGGGGGCCGAAGAAGATGGCTCCATGCCGACCTGGGAGGAAATGCTCGAGCAGGGCGTATACAAGCGACCCGTTGAACCCTACATCGCCTTCGAGGCGTTCCGCAACGATCCCTCCGCCAACCCACTGGGCACCCCCTCCGGAAAAATCGAGATCTTCTCCGAAGCGCTGGACGAGATGTCACGTACCTGGGATCTTGAAGAGGGCGAGGTAATTTACCCCATCCCCGTCTTCCAAGCAGGATTTCACGGATACGGTTCCGTCACCGAGGAATTCCCCCTCTACTGCTGCGGTTTCCATCACAAGAGCCGCACCCATTCATCGTTCGGCTTCATCCCCGAGCTTGAAGCCGTGGCCCGTCAGCAGCTGTGGGTAAACCCCGCTGATGCCGAGAGCCGCTCAATTGAAGACGGCGACCTGATTGCCGTGACAAGTCCGGTTGGCGAGATTCGCATCGAGGCGAAGGTGACGCCCCGCGTCATCCCCGGAACTGTAATGATTCCGCAGGGCGCCTGGCACAAGGCCAACATGAATGGCGACAAGGTGGACGAGGGCGGCTGCGTGAACACGCTCACGCAGTACAAACCAACGCCGATGGCCAAGGGCAACGGCACTCACTCCATGATCGTCCAGATTGCGAAGGCCTAAGGGAGGTACGAAGATGACTCAGTACGGATTCTATTTCGACAGCACCCGCTGCACCGGCTGCCGCACCTGCGAGATGGCCTGCAAAGACTACAACGACCTGCCCGCCAACTACGCTTTCCGCCGCGTGTTCGACTACGAGGGTGGCGATTGGAAAGACAACGGTGACGGTACCTTTGAGCCGACGAGCTGGGCCTACCACGTGTCCATGGCCTGCAACCACTGTGCAATGCCGGCCTGCGTGGCCAATTGCCCCCAAGGCGCCTTGGAAAAGGATGCCGATACCGGGCTCGTGTCCCGCGACGAGGAGAAGTGCATTGGCTGCGGCACTTGCGTGAAAAGCTGTCCCTACGAGGTGCCCGTAGTGGACACCGAGACCATGAAATCCGCGAAATGCGACGGCTGCGCCTCCCGCGTGGCCGAGGGCAAGATGCCGATCTGCGTGGACGCCTGTCCGCTTCGGGCCCTCGAGTTCGGGGACATCGAAAAGCTGCGAGCGGCGCACCCCGGCACCGTGGACGGCATTGCCCCCATGGCTCCTCCGGATGCGACGAAGCCCTCTGTGGCCATTCTGGCCTGCCCGGCCGCCAAAGACTGCGGTGACACCACCGGCGCCATCGCGAATCCGAAGGAAGTGGAAAACGCCTAAGGAGCATTCAGGGCCGCCGCGACCCCTCCCTCATAGGCGGCGGCCCGCTTCCGATATGATTGAGGCGTAGCACGGATTCGCCCGAGCTACGCCGTTTGAAGGGACTTGGAGACCATGCCGAAGGGATTTTTCTTCGATAACGCGCGCTGCACTGGATGCAGGACCTGCGTCATGGCCTGCAAGGACTACCACGACCATGGGCCCGACGAAGGATTTCGCCGCGTGCTCGACTACGAGGGCGGCGACTGGAACGTAGCAGAGGACGGAACCGTTTCCCAAGACGCCTTCGCCTATCACATTTCTCTGGCCTGCAACCATTGCGCCAGCCCCGCCTGCACCCAGGTATGCCCCACAGGGGCCATGCATCGCGATGAGACGGGGCTTATCTGGCCCGACATCACCAAATGCATCGGTTGCGGCTACTGTACCATGGCCTGCCCCTACCATGCGCCCGTCATCGATAAAGAGCTCAAGCGCTCGAGCAAGTGCGATGGCTGCCGCGAGCGTCTGGCCGCGGGGCAGGCCCCTATCTGCGTGGAGGCCTGCCCCTTGCGCGCCTTGGATTTCGGGGAGAAGGGCGACATCTTCGAGCGCCATGCCGAATGGTGGGACGAGGTGCGCGGCGACATCCTTCCTTTGCCTTCGGAAACGGAGACCGGGCCCAATTTATTCATCCGGCCCTGCCCCGCTGCTGCCCAAGGTCGCAAGGGCGCGCTGGTCAACCGCAAGGAAATCGGCTTATGACAAGCGGCCTCGACAATCTTTCCCTTGCGCTGTTCACCGCCTTGGCCCCTGCAGGCGTCGTAGCTTTCATCATCATGGCTCTGGCGCGCCTATTTGCTATCGACCACGAGCGCGCGGTTCGCATCGACCGCATGATCGCGCTGCCTTTCGCCGTTGCGCTCGTTGGCTTCATCGCCTCGGCAACGCATCTGGGTACGCCGGCCAACGCGCTTCACGTGTTCTCAGGCGTGGGAACCTCTCCGCTTTCCAACGAGGTGCTGGCCGCCGTGATGTTCTTGTTCCTGGCTGGATCCTATTGGATGGTCGCCTTCAAGGTGAACTTTCCCGATGCTGCTGCGAAGCCATGGCTGCTCGTCGCTTGCCTTGCAGGAATCGCCCTGCTAGCGTGCACCTCCCAAGCCTACGCCGTGCGCACCGTGCCCACCTGGAACACACCTTATTCACCGGCGAACCTTTTGCTCACGGGCTTATTCGAGGGGACCGTGCTAAGCCAGCTGTTTCTTGCCGCTGCGAAAGTACCCCTATCACGATGGAGCTTTCTCCTTGTGGGCCTGGGGGCGGCGAGCCTTGCTGCCGGCGTCGTCTCCATGCTCGCCCAGAACGCCTATCTGGCCTCAATCGCCAACAATGAGATATCCGCAGCCTCGCTTGCGCCGGGTTACCCTCTTGTCATCGGCATCTTCGCCCTCGTCGGGGCTGGCGCGCTCCTCCTCGACAGCTGGGCCCTGCGACCCCGAGCAACCGAGTGTGCGCGCCTCATCCTGCGTATCGCCGCCGCCATCCTCGCCTTCGCCGCCGTCTTTGCAACACGCATTGTGTTCTACAATCTGCATATGACCGTCGGATTCTAGCCCGCCGAAATCACTGACTTGCTCAGGAGGCTTTCCTTGACCCCATCCGTAGATGTCCTGAACAGCCTGTCATTTGCAGGCGCCACACTATCTCCCCTGTTTCTGCAGGATCCACGCACTGGTAGCGCAGGAGCGCTTTTCGAAGCATTGAGCTTGCTTAACGCCGACGAGGCTACGGCAGAATGGCCTTTGGCCGACAAAACCGAGGCGCAAGAAGGCCTCGATCTTATCGTTGCGGGGCTGAAAGCGAGCCGCGCCACCGAAGCTGACGGGGCTTTCTGCGCCGAAGACAAGCTTGTGGACGAGTACCGAAGACTGTTCATCGGCCCTGCGCAAAAACCGGCGCCGCCTTGGGGCTCCGTCTATACCGACCGGGAGCAAGTCATCTTCGGGGAAAGCACACTGCGTCTGCGGAGCTGGATGCGCCAACACGGCATCGCTCGCCTCGCAGACGACCGCATGCCTGACGACCATATCGGCCTTATGCTCTCGCTGCTCGCCACTTTGGCTGAAGAACGCCCCGAGCTGGTAGAAGAGTACTTGTCTGAGCATCTTCTCCCTTGGGCCCCCCATTATCTGGGCCTTCTGGAAGTCTGCGCCGAGCATCCTTTCTATAAAGGGCTCGCCCTTCTCACCAAAGCCACGCTGAAGGGAGCGCAGGACGAGCTGTCGCTTGTCGTGATCGAACCTCGCTTTTATCGCTAAGCGTCGACGGGCAATGTTGCCGTACGAAAATGGGGCCGCCAAAGCAGCCCCATGCCACCAACAAAATCTCCTGCACCACGGCGAAAGAGTCCCTACGCTGTGGTCTTCACGGCGCCCTTGTCGCAGCGGTTGCCCCAGGAGTCGATGATGTCCTTGTCGCGGTAGACGCAGATGACCTCGCAGTGGTTGGCGCACTTCTGGCATTCGATCTCGCGGGTCTTGAAGTCGAAGTCGAGCATCGCCTCGAAGTCGAAGATGCCGCTCGCGAACGGGCCCGACTCGGCCCCCACAATCGGCCCCGCATCGGCGGCAAGCAGCGCCACGCCGAAAGCGCCCATGAGGTGCCCGTCCGGATCCACCGCCACGGGCATCCCCAGCTGCTCCTCGAAGGCGTGCACCACCCCGGCGTTCTTGGAAACGCCGCCCTGGAACACCACGGGCGCGGCGATCTTCTTGCCCTTGCCCACGTTGTTCAGGTAGTTCGACGCCACCGCGTTGCAGAGCCCCGCGATGATGTCCTCGCGCGCGTAGCCCACCTGGATCTTGTGCACCAGATCACTCTCAGCGAACACGGTGCAGCGCGCGGCGATGTTGGCCGGCTTGGTGGAAGTGAGCGCGATGTCGCCGAACTCCTCCACCTCCACGCCCAAGCGGTGCGCCTGCGACGACAGAAACGAGCCGGTGCCCGCGGCGCACAAGGTGTTCATGGCGTAGTCCACCGCGATGCCGTCGGACACGCAGATGATCTTGGAATCCTGGCCGCCGATCTCCAGAATGGTGCGCACGTCCGGGTGCAGATGGGTGGTGCCCACGGCATGGGCGGTGATCTCGTTCTTGATCACGGAAGCCCCCAGCATGGCCCCCACGAGACGCCGCGCGCTGCCCGTCGTGCCAGCGCCGACGATATCCACCCCCGCGCCTTCCACCTGGCGCTCCAGCTCGCGCACGACGTTCTTCGACGCCTCGGTCGGGTTGCCCTCGGTCCACAAATACGAACGCGCGATGATGGCGCGGTTCTCGTCGATGATCACGCCCTTCGTGGAAATGGAGCCGATGTCGATGCCGAGATAACCCTTTGTCATTTGCTCTTCTCCTTCTTCATGGAAAGCATGTCGTAGAACGCCTCGAGGCGCGTGTCCAGGCCCGTGTCGGAGGTCTGGGAGTCGTAGGTAAGGTACAGCACGGGCACCGAGTAGTCCTCACTCACCTTCTGCAGCACGGGGATGCAGTCGATCTCCGGCGTGCACCCGGCGCTCTTCGCGTGGATGAGGCCGTCGAAGCCCCCCGCAGCGTACTTCTTCGCCGCCGCCACGGTGAGCGTGGAGGTGGGCCCCATGTCATAGGTCAGGTAGTCTTTCGCCCCCACGCGCAGGTTCGGCTCGTTGTAGCGAAGGTAGCGGTTCGTGAAGTTCAGCATGCGGTGCACTTCCACGCCCATGGCGACGAGCTTGTGGTCGAGCCCTAGGTTGCTGCGCTCGTCGATGGCCGTGAACATCTCGCCGACGATGCCGATGCGGATGGGATCGGCGGGCTTGTCCAGGGGAATGGCGCGGAAGGCGGCCATGGCCTCGCGGTAGGCCTCATTGATGTCGCGCTCGTCCAGGCAGGTGCGCATGGCGTCCATCGCCGACACCCAGGCGGCGTCGAAGGCCCCGCGCTCCACTTCGAAACCGGCGTTGGCCAGGTAGAAGTCGCGCAGGGAGTCCAAATGCTCGATCATCTTCGCCACGGCCTTCAGCTTCACGACACCGTGGGGAACGTCGATGTTCGGGTTCACCGTCTTCAGCACTTCCTTGGCCCAGCCGATGTACCCCAGCTCGATGCCCCGGGCGAAGTTCATCATGATGAACTCGTAGCCCATGTCCCGCAAGATGGACTCCTGCAGCTCGCCGTAATAGCCCAGCCGGCACGGGCCGCCGAACTGGATGAGGATGTCGGCGCCCAAATCGAGCGCCTCGGCGAAATCGCCCAGGATGTGCTTGAAGGGCGTGCACACGTAATCGCTCGAGTTCTGCACGCCCACCTCGCTGGCGGCGCGGGTGGCCTCGGGCAGGGGCAGGTAGTCCACGTCGAGCACCTGCTCGCAGAAGAACTTGAACGCCGGATCGTAGTAGCAGTAGCGGAAGAACGCCGCCTTGGTGTACTTGTGGTGCTTGGCCTTGTGCTTGGCGGCTTTGGCGGCCTTGCGGTCGGCCAGAAGCGTCGGGGCGTGGCGCCGCTCCAGCTCAACAGCCACCGAGGAGCGCACCTGCTCGATGGGGGCCTGGGGCTTACTCATGGACATAGCCTCCCTTCTGCTGGAAGCGCAGGATGTCGACGAAGCTCTCTACGCGAGTCTCCACGCCGGCGGTGCCGGACTGCGCATCGATCATCAGGTTCAGAATGGGCGTGCCCTGGATGCAGCGCATGATGGCATCGTCGGTCATGGAGTCGGGGCCGCAGGGGAAGGCGCTGATGAGCACGATGCCGTCGATGCTGTCCTGGGCCAGGAGTATGGAGCCTATGAGCTCGCGGTTGATGAGCCACGGCATGGTGCCGGAGAACTCGAAGCTCTTCTTGTAGGCGCGCTCGTGATCCATGGCGTCGGCGTAGACGACCGTGGCGCCCATCTCCTCGAGCGAATCGATGACCGCGCCGGAGAGGTACGGATCGTGGGAAATGTAGGGGTGGGCCACCACGAGGATGCCAAGCGGGCGCGCGACCGCATCGTCGCCGGCCGCCGCAGCGGCATCGGCGGCCCGGCGCTCGTCGATCAGACGGCGCAGCGTGCGCTCCTGGGCGGTGGCCAGCGCCTCGTCGTGGGCGCGCTGGGCGTCCCAGGCGGCCTTGAAGGCAGCGCGGGCGTCCTTGGGCGCGACGCCCATGCGGGCGCCCATGTCGCAGAAGGCGCGGCGCACGTCCTTCGCCTTCCGAGCATTTTGCACCTCGCAGGAGATGACGCGCAGCTTGTCGTCGCGGAAGGTGTTGCGCACCATATCGGTGGCCGACTGGAACTTCGTGCAGAACCCGCTGCGGTGGTCGCTCGTCGGATAGCAGGGCACGAAGACGGCGTCGCAGCGGCCCGCAAGGCTTTCCACGTGCCCGATGAACACCTTCGAGGCCAGGCAGCACTCGTCCACGGAAAGACGATCGCCCCCATCGGCGATGGCCTTGTCCGTCGGCTCGCTCACCACCACGGTGCGCCCGATGGATTCGAAGAACGTGGTCCACAGCACGCCGAAGCGATAGAACAGAAGCGCGCGGGGAATGCCCACCACCTGCACATCGGCCCAATCTGTCGTTTGGGGCACGGGCAACCTCCTCAGGTATCGAGGCGCCGGCCGAGCGGCCCGGCGCGAATAAGCAGTACCGGCAATCATAGCACAGCGCCCCTTGAACCTTCGTCCAAGGGGCGCTGTCTGCACATTTCGAAATGCTGTCCGCTATTCCACGTGGATCTCGAGGGCCTTCACGCCCGCCGGCGACCAGGACGTGGCGAACGACTCCTCCAGGGGGCCCTTCACATCGGCCTTGCGGCCAATGAGACTCTTGCCGTTGTCGTCGAGGCCCGAGGTGGCCACGGCGATGGTGGTCAGCCGATACTGGGTGCCGTTCAGATTCATGTCCAGCGGGCGGGTGAGCTTCAGCACCAGCTGCACGCTGCCGTTGGCGTTATCCGTCGTGCCCTTATTGGTGTAGTTGTTGCCGGAGGAAAGACCTGCGGCGTCTTCCACCGTCTGAAGCGTGCCCGACAGCGACACCGAGTCGCCGAACTTGACGTTGCCGATGTTCTCAGGGTCGGTGTTGGCGGGGTCGACCGATGCCGGCGAATCGGCGCCCTCGGCCGGAGCGACGGGAATCTGGTTCGTCTGCGTGTCGATCTGCCCCGCGTCGGCCACCGTGACAAGCCAGCCCTCGGTGTTGGACCGGGCCACGTTCAGCGTCACCGTGGAGGTGCGCAGTTCACTCGTCTTCACGCCGTCGGCCTCGCTTTCCACGGTCTTCGAAAGGTCCACAGTGATAGGGCCGCCGTCGATGGTGAGATCGGAGGTGGTCTTCACGATGGACGCATCAACCATGGCCTCCCCGTAGGTGGGGTCGTTGGTCGCGAGGATGTCGTTCAGGTTGGCCAAGATGTCGTTGGCGTTGGCGCTGGCCAAGGGAACGGCCGATGCCTCTCCCACCACCAAGTCGCCGGGAACCCACGTCTCGCCGGCATCGGAGTACTCGAAGGGCAGCGTCACGGGCACGTTGATCTCGACGCCCTTGTTCTTGAAGGTGGCCGTGGCAGTGGCCTCGCAGGTGACGATCTGGTTGCCCGGCGTGCCCAAGTTCGTGGGCTCGTTCAGCACGATGTCGCTGAACTTCGGGCCGATGAGCGCGTCTTGGGAGACGTAGGCGTACTGCGAGATGTCCGGCGCGTCCATGGCCACCTCGTCGAAGGCGGCGATGACGCGGGCGTCGGACAGCGGCACCCGCTGGGTCTCCTCGGCGACCGGCTGCTTGTTGAAGAAGCCGGAGGTGAACAGATAGGTGAGCACGCCGGCAGCTACGAGCACGCAGATGATAAGACCAACGATGACGGCCGTGCGCTGGCCCTTCTTCACGTCGCGGGGCTGAGCGGCCTCGACGTTGCCGTAATCGTCCCCGGCACTCTGGATGAACGCCGCAGCGGCGGCTTTCGCGGCGGCGGCCTTCTTGGCCTCGGCGGCCGCGCGGGGGGAAAGACCCTCGTCGGGGGCGGAATCGGCCGGAGAGGCGCTGCGCGGATCGAGTTCAGTCATAATTCCTCCTGAGAAAGCAGACCGCCATTATGCGGCCTTAACCTCGCAGTATACTGTATTTGACCCTCTGTCGGCTAGGGCAGCGGGCGAACTATTGGGCCGATTTCCCCAGGTTGCCGGCGATGACGACGCAAATCGCCATGAGCAACAGGTTGAAGATGAGCGACGTGGGAAGCTGACCGCCCGTGGCATAGCACAGCCCCAACCCGAACACCGAGGCGACCACACCGGCCAAAGCGAGGCTGCGAAGGGCCGCCGCGCGCCCCGGATTGCGCGAGGCCGCGCGTCCGAGAACTCCCGCCGCAATGGTAATGCCGTTGGCCACGGCCGCGGTAACGCCGAGCACGAGGGCGGAAAGCGGGAGCCCCGTTGTGGTGGCCGCCCCGTCGGCGAAGGCCCCGTAGATCACCACGCCTCCCACGGCGAGCCCGAACAGGCCGCAGATCATCAGCAGGTACGAGAACATGCGCAGATACCACGAAATGGTGCTTGTCTGTTCGACTGCCACCAGCGCTCCTTTCAGCCTGCTGCCCTGCGGGCAATGTGACGGACGCCCCTCAAGCTTGCGGGCTTGTTGTGGGCTTGCCGCCTGAAGATGGGGGTCATGATACCATAGGCCCATGGATCCGACGGTTCTTCAACAAACCCCCTTGCAGCCCTCGCCCGGCATCGGAGACGGCAGCAAGAGCGAGCGCACTCCCCTGGCGCTTCGCGTGTTCGGCGCCCTGCTCATGGCCGGGGGCGTGGCCGTCGTGCCCGAAGTAATCCACACGCTCGCCCAAATGGGAACCGTCTTCGTCGAGAAAACCTACACCGACGACTCGCTGCTCACCATCATCCTGTACGTCACGCTCGCGCTGTCCGCCTGCTTCTGCGCCCTGGCCTCCGGCGTTCTCGGCTTCCGCCTTCTGCGCGGCAACCGCCGGCGCGCCCGCCTCATCGCCGAGGCCGTGGCCATAGGGCTCGTCGTCGCCTTCTCCGCCGATCTGCTGCTGTTCGGCGTGAACCCGGGCCTGTGGTTCCTCGGAGCCTGCGCCCTCATCCTCATCGCGGCCCACGTCTGGGTGGACCCGTCGCTGTCCGACGAGCGCGAGCTGCAGCGGCGACTGCGCCTCATGCAGACCCGCGAAGAGGCCGAGGACGGCACCCTCGGCCTGGACAAGACCGGCCGCGGCTACATCGAACTGGACTTCTTCAACCTGTTCTGGATCTTCGTCATCGCCTCGGTGGCCGGAGTGGTCATCGAGTCCATCTACCACGTGCTCGTGGTCGACTTCGGCCACTACGAGGACCGCGCCGGCCTTTTGTGGGGGCCCTTCTCCCCCATTTACGGCTTCGGCGCCGTGCTCATGACGTTGGCGCTCAACCGCTTCCACAACGCGCCCATCCCCGTGGTGTTCCTCGTCAGCGCCGTCATCGGGGGCGCCTTCGAGTACTTCGTCAGCTGGTTCATGGAATACGCCTTCGGCGCCATCGCCTGGGACTACACTGGCACGTTCCTCAACATCAATGGCCGCACCAACTTCATGTTCATGTGCATGTGGGGCGTCCTCGGCGTGGTGTGGGTGAAGCTCGCTCTGCCGGCGCTTCTGCACACGGTGAACCTCATCCCGTGGCGCTGGCGCTACTCCATCACGGCGCTGTGCGCGGCGCTCATGATCTTCGACGGCGCCATGACGCTCGTGGCCCTCGACTGCTGGTACTCGCGCTTGGCAGGTGCGGCGCCCGACAACGCGCTCGAGCAGTTCTGCGCCGAGCAGTTCGATAACCAGTGGATGGAAAACCGCTTCGAATCGATGAGCATCCACCCCGATGCCGCCCATCGCTCATCCTAGGAGATTTTCGTGACTGAAGACCCGTACGACATCCTCGGCGTTCCCCGCACGGCCACGTCCGACGAGATAAAGAAGGCCTATCGCAAGAAGGCGCGGGAGAATCACCCGGATTTGAACCCGGACGACCCCGAGGCCGAGGAGCGCCTGAAGAAGATCAACGAGGCCTACGACCGCATCACGAACCCGGAGAAGTACGCTCGCGAGGACGCTCGGCGCTACCGGTCGCCCTATAACCCCACCTACACTGGCTACGGCACGCCGGGCGGCAACCCCTTCGGCGGTTCCGGCCCCGCCAATCCCTACGGTGGGGGTGCGCCCGGCGGCGGGTACCAGTACCAGTGGGTGGAAATCAACTGGGAGGACTTGTTCAACACCTGGAACCAGGCCTCCTCGGTGCCGCGGCCGGAGGTGTCGGCCACCGATTCGGCCGAGCTGCGCCAGGCGGTGCTGTTCATCGACGGCGGCAACTACAAAGCGGCCCTCACGGTGCTCGCGGCCCTGCCCATCAAGGAGCGCACGGCCCGCTGGCACTATTTGGCGGCGCTGGCCAACTACGGCGCCGGCAACACCGTGGCCGCCGTGGACCAGATCCGCACCGCCCGCAAGGCCGACCCCACCAACGGCGACTACCGCCAGGCCGAGGCCGTCATCGGCGCCCGCGCCCGCACCTACCAGCAGGAGAGCGAGAGCCGCGGCTTCGGCGGCTGCGTGGATCCGAGCTCGCTGTGCTGCTGTCTCATGTGCGGCCCAGCCCTCTGCCAACCGTTTTTGTTCTGCCTGTAGTTTATTAGTAGCGCGGAGCGGAAAGCGTCGTCCACTCGGGGGCGTAGCGGGCGACCCAGTGGGCCACGCCGCGGATGGCCACGGCCTCGGCGAAGGCTTCCGCCACCGACAGCACCACGTACAGGATGAGCGTGCAGAAAATCATCGGGCCGGCCAAAGCGGCGATAAGCGACATGATCTGCGCGAAGGAGGGATCGGCCGCACCGCCTATGGCGGCGATGGTCGGAGCCGCGCCCATGATGCAGAGGAACATGATCGAGAACACCACGATGCTCAGCACGAGCGAGATGCCGATGACGATGGCCATGGGGATGAGCGTCACCGCGAACAGCTGGCCCCAGTTGCGGCGCGCCTTCTCCCAGATGTCCTTCACATTGAAGCCATCGCCCAGGCTCTGCCCCATGATCATGCGCATCTGCATGATGATGCCGGCCACATAGGTGGCCAGGGAAACGGCGATGGAGACGACCCAGCCGATGAAGGGAATCCAGCCGAAGATACCGCCGATGATGCCGCCAACCAGGCCCACCACCAGCGTCAGCACGAAGGCGTAAAAGCCATACTCGAAGTTCTTGCCCGTCACGATTTTCTGGGGCAAGAGGCTGCGGCCGCCGAAGGGCACCTCGCGGGACCAGAACAGAAGGTAGCCGGCCACGACGAAGTTCAGAATCGGCACGCACATGATGAGGCCGAGCACCAACAGCCGGCTTATGTAGTTCGGCGTCGCCTTCACGTCTTCCCAGGCGGCCTTCAGGCAGCTGGTGGTGTAGGCGGGCGAAGGCGCGGGCGCAGGTTGCACCGGGGGCGTGTAGTTCATCGGATCCATGGGAACCTCCTCTTTCCGGAGTCGAAATGCCTGCACCTTGCGGTACGCGAGACGCCGCGCAAACCAGAGGCGCTCCGACTCAAATGACGTTGGGGCTATTGTGCCATCATTCCCCTTTTGACACCGGATCAGTGGGAAAATTGTCATCTAATTCCGCAAGGGTTAAGTAAGCTTGAAGGGCCCCAAGAGAGCGACCGCCTACATCTCGCGCTCTTCCACCACCGTGTAGGCGGGAAGGATGCTCGCCTTCACTACGCGATAGCAGAGAATGGCCGTAAGCGGCATGCCCAGGCACAGAAGCGTGCCCACCTTGAAGGAGGCCATGGTGCCGAAGGTGTCAATGAGGGCGCCGGCCACGGTGGGCCCGAAGGCGGCCCCGCAGGTATAGCCGGCATTGAGCCACGTGATGGCCTCGGTGAGGCGCGCGTCGGGCACGGCGCGCTCGCAAACGCCGTTGGCCACGATGAGCAGGGGCGCGTAGGTGCACGCGCCCAGCAGCGCCACCGCCATCAGCGTGGGCGCCGAATCGATAAGGAACATGGTGCCGAAGGACAGGCCGACGGCGCAGGCGGCCACCACGAGCTGCTTGGGCAGAGGCGCCCGCAGACGCACCATGCCGAACAGAAAGCCCGCCGTCATGGACACCGCCCCCGAGGCCATAAGGACCGCACCGGCGAAATCGGGGCTGTTCAAGTCCTCGGAAAGCGACACCGTGGCCGTGTCGAACAGGCCGAGGAACGACCCGGCGAAGGCGTAGATCACGAACAGCACGCGCACCGCCGAGGAGGTGGCGAGCAGGCTCTTCGCGGGCGCGGACGCCGCCGAGGCAACGGCGGAGGCGCCCTCGGCCAACGCGCCCTTCGATGCGGCCGCGCCCTCTCCCGCCGCGTCGCCGACGGCTTCGGCAGCATCGGCAGCGCCGACGACATCGGCGGCGCTCCCCGCGGCCTCACCCTGCGACCAGCCGGGATACGGCTCGGTGCCCTTCGCCGAGCACAGAAGCACGACCCCGACGGCAAAGGCGACGCCGCCGCACACCATGCCCGCCACCGGCGCGATGGCGGCAGCGAGCGCGATAGAGATGGACGGGCTGAAGATGAACGCCATGTCGTCGAGCACGCTCTCGTAGGAGAACATGGTGCGCAGATCGGGCGCGGTCTCGCCCAAGCGGCCGGAACGGATGAGGTAGGTCCACCGGGCGCGGGCCATGGCCTGGGGGCTTGGGAAGAACCCCACCAGCAGCGCTCCTACGAACAGGGGCCATACCGGCCCGTGCAGCGCCACGTTCGCAATCAGAACAACAAGGCCCAGAAGCGACACGGCCGCGGCCTTGGGCACCACGGCCGACTGGCCGCGCTCGTCGATGCGCTTCGACACCCGAGGCGTCACCACGAAGATGGACAACGCAATGAGCGAGGAGGACAGCCCTGCCGTGAGAAAAGAGTAACCCGACAGCGTGATCATCGTGACCACGCCGATGTTCAGCATGCTGCCGAAAAAGCGCATGAGCAAACAGGCGATGTCGAAGGGGTAGGCCTCGCGCACGCGCAGCACTTTCTTGTAGACTCCCGGGCTCACCTTCGCCACGTTTCCACCTCCGCTCCTGCTCATGATGCCGGGCCCATACCCGGCTTAACGTCTACCGCTCTGTAGGGTAGCACGTCGCCGCAGGTGACGGAAGACCCCGCAGCCAGGGCAGGCTGCGGGGCCTTCGAAAGGCGGCCGCCGGGCAAGCGGCCGATCCGCCGGAACGAGGCGGTAGCTGGCACCTCAGAGGGAGCTGGCCCGAAAGAAGGGGCACGAGCCAGCGTCAACCAACCAGCTACCGAATCTCGTCCAGGGGTATGCCATTATAATCGTGGGCTGTGAAGAACAAGATAACGCCGGCCACCGCGCTGATGGCCATCATATAAAAAGCTGGCATGAGCCCGTTGCCTGTGGCGTCGATGAGCGCCGTGGCCACAAACGACGCCGTGCCGCCGAACACCACGTAGGCAATGTTCGAACCCAAAGCCGCACCGGTGTAGCGCACTTCCGTGGGGAACATCTCCGCCTGATAGCAAGCGATGTTCGCGTCGTTGAGCGACAGCGTCACGCACATGATCAGCTCGGCGACAATAACGATGGGCAGCGACGCCGTCCCCAGCATGAGGAAGCAGGGAATGGAAAGCACGATGAAGGCGACGCATGCGGTGAGCAGCATACGCCGACGCCCCACTTTATCGGACAGCGTGCCCGAGCCGAAGATGATGAGCAGATATGCAATGAGCGCGATGTCGGTGGCCAGCTGCGCCTGGGACGCCTCCATTGAGGTGTAGCTCGTCAGGTACGTCGGCAGATAGGTGAGCACCAGGTAAAATCCCACCGCATTCACCATAGTAGCGGCAACGGAGGACAGCAGGCGCTTGCGGTACTTCTTGAACACCAAGTGCGTCGGATGCTCCGCCTCCTTGTTCCCCTCTTCCATCTTCACGAAAGCCGGAGAGTCTTCCAGCTTGGTGCGGATGTAGTGGGCGATGAAGCCGAGTGGGCCAGCCAGAAGAAACGGAATGCGCCAGCCCCACTCAATAATGGCGGCCTCGGGCAGAACCATTTTCAGCACAAGGGCCATCGTGGAGCCCGCCAGCAGGCCCGTGGCCGTCGATGCGGGGACGAGCGAGCAATAGCGGCCGCGCTTCTCAGGCGGGGCGTACTCGGCCAGAAACACGGCGGCACCCGAGTACTCGCCAGCCACTGAAAACCCTTGCACGCTGCGCAGCACGAGCAACAGGATGGGAGAGGCCAGGCCAATGGCCTGGTAGGACGGCAGACAGCCGATGAGGAAAGCGGCACCGGACATCAGCAGAACCGAGATGGCCAGCGACTGTTTGCGACCTTTTTTGTCGCCCATGCTTCCCCAGAACATGGCGCCGAGCGGGCGGAAGATAAAGGCCAGGGCGAAGATGGCGAAGGCCATCAAAGTGGAGTTCACCTCGGAGCCGGGAAAGAAGACCTGGCCAATCGTAATGGCGAAGTACGTGTAGGTGGCATAATCGAACCACTCGATGAAGTTTCCCAGAAACGACGAGGCGGCAACGCGCTTCAAATCGCTGTGGGGCTCGTGAGCAACAGGGGCGACCTCAGCCGCGGCATCGTTAGTCCTCATGGAAATCACCTGCTCCGCTGAATTCATCCTCGATGGCGATGACCATATTGGCCACGGCAACGTCACGCAGGATGATGCCCTTTTCGCGCGTAGAGGCACCAGGATGCGACAGGCAGCCCGAAGGGGGCGTGTAGTCGGCCACAATGGGCAGCACATCGTAATTGGGAAGCTCGGCGGGCAACCCCGTGTACAGCGCGGGATCGATGCGGTCCATGTCCACCAAATCGGGATAGAACAAGAGCATGAGGGACGTCTCCATCACGCCAGCATGTTCCAAATCCCAACCCGTGAAACCATCGGGGTACAACTCCTGGATGGTGGCATCGTCAACGAAATCCCAGTAGGACAAAAGCTGGATTTTCACGTTCTTGATGCCCTCGGCCGACGCCTTCTCGAGAGCCAGCTCGGCGCCTTCGAAGATAAACTGGTAGTTCTCGTAATGGCCGTTCATGAACACGATCTTGCGAGCGCCGTCCTCGATGAGGCTATAGCAGATATCGCGGGCCAAAGAGATGATCGTAGTACCCGACAGCGAAGTCGTGCCCGACAGGTGGAACCCGCCGCCGCTGCGCTGCTGGGAACGATAGCCGAAATTGATGGCCGAGCACACGATACCCTCGAGCGCGCCGTCCGTATCGGCCGTGAGCGCCTCAGCGGTCGCGCCGGCCATGGCCTTGGTAAGAGCGGCGTCCACGCACATGGCCATATGGCTGCCATGCTGTTCGAGCGCACCAACGGGGATGAAGACGACGGCATCCTTCGCGAGCTTCTCGCGGTAGGTAAAGGCGTCCATCTCTTCCATGAATACAGAGTTTTTCATAGTCACTCCTTGAAAGCAGGGGCCTTCCCTCCCAAAAAGACCCATTTGGCAAGTGCGTAAGCGGAGGGCCGGACTCTCACTTCCCCAGCCAGACCCTCCGCGAAAGCAGGGGACTTAGCGGTCGTCGGCGTCGGGATGGTCCCGATCGTAAGCGTCGGCAGCTTTCTGGGCGCCGTCGGCCATAGCAGCCAGCTTCGGATCCATTCCATCCGGGTTCGCATCGATGAAGCCCGCACCGCCGGCTCCCACTTGGGCCGCCAGGGCCACTTCGCCATCAACAGCGGCATCGTCGACTTCTTTGTTCGCCGCACTGGTGGTGAAGACGATCTGGCTCACGCCGCCGATAACGATGAGCGCGCCGCCAATAAGCTGGAAGGCGGTCAGGGTCTCGCCGAACAGGCACAGGCCCAGAAGCGACGCCATGATGGTCTCTTGATAGGAGATGGCAGCCAGCTCGCCGGCCTTCAGGCGCTTGGTGGCATGGGTGAGCAGATAGAACGCGCCGAAGCCGGTGATGAGAGCGGCGGCAATCAGCCACAGCCAGGAATCGAGCGGCATGGTGAACAGGTTCCAGGGGTGCGTGATGATCTGGCCAGCGGCGTCGACCTGCGTTACGCCATTCACTTTCTCGGTATAGGACAGCGGCTGCAGGCAGAAGTTGTGCCACAGAAGCAGCACGAGAATGGCCAGCGATGCGAACAGGAAGTTCCACCAGGAGCGCACGTTCGAGTCGCAATCCTCGCGATAGCGCGAGAAGAACAAATAGAGGCCGTAGGCGACACCCGATGCGAAGGCAATGGCGTTGCCGAAGGTATAGGTGGGATCGAGATCGAGCGTCAGGCCCTCGGGAGTGACGATGCCCACGATGAACAGCATGCCGACTACCACGGCGATGATGCAAAGAATGCCACGCCAATCAATCTTTTCCTTGAGGAAGATCGCCGCAAGGATCGTCGAGTAAATGGGGCCGGTGTAAATGAGGAACGACGCGTTCGCCAACGTCGTGTACTGGGTGGACAGGCAGTACCGCGCCCTGGAGATACCCGCAACCGATCGATAGAGTCGCGCAAGCCCTTCATCCCGTCTCGCAATGAACCCGCCGAGGCAAACCAGCAGGTTCGCTTTGGCGAACTTGTAGTACCATGGGAACGCGAACATCAAGGCGCCCGCAGGCGCACACGATAAAGGAGCGAGCCCCCATGTATGACGGCCTTCAAAGTCCTGGACGCAACGACGAGTGCTGGTGCGGCAGCGGCAAGAAGTACAAGAAATGCCACCTCGATTTCGACGAGCGCCTGGAAGAGCTCGCCGAGACCGGCGAGGAAGTGCCGCCGCGCGATTTGCTGAAGACCCCGGCCGAGATCGAGGGCATCAAGCGCAGCGCCGAGGTGAACGTGGGCGTGCTGGACTACGTGGCCGAGCGCATCACGCCGGGCATTACCACTGAGCAGATTGACCAGTGGGTGCACGACTACACCGTGGAGCACGGCGCCATTCCCGCGCCGCTCGATTATGAGGGCTTCCCGAAGTCAGTGTGCACCTCGGTCAACGAGGTGGTCTGCCACGGCATCCCCTCTCCAGACGAGGTGCTGCGCGAGGGCGACATCGTCAACATCGACTGCTCCACTATTAAAGACGGCTTCTTCTCCGATTCGTCCCGCATGTTCTGCATCGGCGAGGTGTCGCCGGAGGCGGCCGATCTCGTGCGCGTCACGAAGGAGGCCGTGCAGGTGGGGCTGGACGCCATCAAGCCGTGGGGGCATCTGGGAGATATCGGCGCCGCCGTGAACGCTTACGCCCGGGAGCACGGCTACACGGTCGTGCGCGAGTTCGGCGGCCACGGCATCGGCCTGGAGTTCCACGAGGATCCTTTCGTGAGCTTCGTCACGGAGGCGGGCACCGGCCCCATTCTCGTGCCGGGGCTCTGCTTCACCATCGAGCCCATGATCAACGCCGGCGCCCAGGAGATCGACATGACCGACCCCAACGGCTGGACGGTTCGCACCGCCGATCGCTCGCTCACGGCCCAGTGGGAAGTCCAACTCGTCATCACCGAAGACGGCTACGAGCTGCTCAGCTGGTAGAAGGAATCGACTCGCCAGCCACCGTTTCCGAAACGGTGGCGGCAACTTTACGGTCGCCATACGCTTAGCGGCCCGCTCCGATTTCGGGGCGGGCCGCTTCTATGCTGGTTTGCGTTCAATCAAGAACCCCTTCTCTGAGAGGAGCTTTCCCATGACCGAGAACACCAACCAAACCCCTGGCGTCACCGCCGGCTACGGCCCCGAAGGCCGCGAGCTCGAGCGGGAATCTCTCGCCTACGGCGAGCCCGCTCGCACCCCTGGCGACGTTGAGACCGCCGCTGCGGGCGATGCGAGCGAGATGCTCGGCGAGGTACTGCAATCCCAGGAGCTGAACCCCGACGAACCCGCCGTCACCAACGAGCCTCCCGTTATGCCGCAGAAACCGGTCGCGACCCATCAAGCCGCCTACCAAGCGACCTACGGCGCGCCCCAGCAGGTAGCAGCGGCACCCCAGGCTCCCACTGCGGCCGCGGCACCCGGCACCGCCCCCACCGCCTCGCCTCACGCAGCGGTAGCCGCCACCGCGGCCGCCGTCCAGAAGACGCACAAGACCATCGATCCCGAGCAGGCCTTCCGCATTTGCGGCATGATCGTCGGCACCGTCATTATCGTCTTCGGCCTGTGCATGCTCGCCTACTACACGCCCGACGACGTCGGCTCCCTGTTCGACACCTACCAGATGAACGGCTCCGCCGGCTTCGCAAGCGCCGGCGCCACCTCGGCTCAAGTGCTGAAGGCCGGCTTCTCGATGCTACTCATCGGCTTCGGCGCCACCGACATCTGCGCCTTCGGCGCCAAGTACATGAAGGCCAAGAAGCGCGAGCAAAAGTAACAGTTTTCGGTGACGTTTTGCATTTTCTGTGAGGGTTGCTATAATAATCACCGATTTACGCCGAAGTCCACAAGCTTCGAACGATGAGGGCTCTGTTTTTGGAGGGGACAGGGCCCTTTGTCATGCCTGGGGACTTTTCGTTGAAGGTATAATCAGACGGAGCCAGGCAAATCACGCCCATCAGGCGACGCCGCATACCTAGCCATCGGAAGGAGGCACCGTGAACCCCAATGCGAAACAACTTCCCATCGATCATCTCGACGATATTGTGGGCAGCATCGTAAGCACCGTGCCCACCGACGCCATCTATGTGTTCGGCTCCTACGCCCGCGGCGAGCAAACACCCGATAGCGACGTCGACCTTTACGTCGTCACAAAAGACGCCGCTAAGAGACCCCTGGCCTACGGCGCTTTGGTTCGCAAGGCGCTTCTCTGGATGAAGCGTCCCAAGGACGTGCTCTGCTCAAGCGCCGACACCTTTGTGCAACGCTCGCACGACCTCTCGACACCCGAATACATCGTCGCTCGTGAAGGGGTGAAGATTTATGGCTGATACGGAATACACCGGCTTCATGTACGCCGCCCACCGCGATGTGCTCGTTGTCGAGAATCTGGCGAAGGAAATCGATCCCTACACCGAGGCCATCGCCTTCCATTCGCAGCAAGCAGCAGAAAAGATGGTGAAGAACGTATTCATCCAGAATGGAATCGTTCCCAGCAAGACCCATAGCGTCGACGAGCTTCTGTCGAAAGCCATCGATTCTGGCTGGCTGAGCGTCGAGCCCCCTGTTATCGACGCTGCCATTAATATCAGCATGCATGCGGTTGCAGCACGTTATTCCCAGATGCCGGATATCGACCGCGGCGAGGCCCTTCAGGCCATCGCCGATTGCAACACCATCGCAAAATCGCTCGCTGAAAACGGATACGACTCCGTAGAAATCAAGGTCGAAGTACATTACCTGCACGAAGAGAAACCGAGAGACGACTCGGACGAGTAGGCCTCCCGTCGCACGGCGAAGATTCACCGCCCCCTTCGGCACTCGGAAGGCAGCCTTGTGGATCGGCGAGACCTGCGCCGAGCATGGGGGCCTCCACGTCATAGCGCCCCAGACCCTAGGCCATCCCGTAGCCCTGAGCACGGCGTCCCTGTCGCCGCTGCTCTACGATCTCCGGGCCAGCTACTACGACGACCTCACCTGCGCGAAACAGCCTATCGAACTGCTCCTCGAAGGCCACGAGCCAGTCTTGCGCTACGCTCGGCACCGAGGACGTTTTCCTCAGTGCCGAATAGGCACAACGACTCATCAGAAAGCAAGCCATATCGCCGGTCGCACGCCAGCGGAGGCAAACGACATGCACCACCCGATGACGCCATCCTCATCGACGCACGGTACGCTTAACGTGCTCTCGCCGCCTGACGGCCTGAGCCACCATCGCGCTGCGCGCAATCCGGTCGCGTCATTGCAGGCCCGAGCCGCCAGGAGGTGCCCCTCGTCCATGTACCTCTTGACCTCCTCCGCGGACAGGCAGAAGACGAGATCGTCCGTCTCGTCGCCAGCCACCAATAACTCGGCCACGTCCCAGTCGAGCGAGTCGGCCAGGAATTCCCCGTTGAGCCATCGCCTGACCTCGGAGCTGAACCAGTCCAGAGTGTCAACCCCTTGGACGAACGGCATGTGCGACACGACGTCGCGCGCGAGAAGGAGCACCCTCCCTCCGTCCTGTCGCAATACGATCCATTCGCATGCTGCATCGTCTTCGCAAGTGCCCTTTTTCAGGGACACGGTGCCCTTAGCGGGGTCGTACGCGCTCCCAAACATGATCTCGGACGCGATGCCGGGCGCTGCGCTGAAGCCTTGGTTGGCAAAGTACTTGCAAGCATTCAGAGCTGTTTCCTTGTCGGCCAAGGCAAGGAACGTGAGGAAGAAGCGCAGCGGCTCTCTGTCTTCTCGATTCACGATGGCTCTGTTCAACAGGTTGGCCGCCAGCGCCGGGTCGCTCTCCCGCACCAAAAAGGAGAGGCCGAGGGCAACCTCCGGCTCGTTTTGTTCCAGTATAGATAGATACAGATCCGCTGCCCTGTTGGGATCGTCGGGAATGAGAAGATGGGCCAAATTGCACGGGGCGCACAGCTTGTCCCCGGCCTCCATCGCCTCGACGAAGGTGTCCTTAGCCAGGTCAAGATCCTTACTCGCCCTCACGATCCCGAGCTCGTTGACGACATCGCTGTCGTACTTCACGGCTAGCGATCTCTCAAACAGCTCGATCGCCATTGCCGGGTTCTCGTCCTCAATAAGCCGCGCGAGGGCGCAGGTTGCATACTGCTCGTTGCCCGCCGCTATCGCCATTCTGAATGCTTCCTTGGCCTTTCCGGGGCTTTCTTTTTGTATCAAAATGCCATAACTGTACATTGCTTCACCCTTGAGGTCGGTGTGGAACAACCGTTTATAGAGCTCGACCGCTTTATGCGGATTCTTATCGTGAAGGTAAGTGGCCAAATCTTGAATACGAGAATCCCCATCAAGCTCGTCCGTAGCTATGACATATTTTTCATAAAGCTGCATCGCCCGCTCGCTGCCGTCAGCAATGAGCGGCATGAGGACATCCGACAATTCCGTGTAATTGCCAGCTTTACCCGCAAGCTGCAGCAAATCGAGGGTGCGATCGGGATCGCGGTCCATAATCATCTTCGCGCAACAAATCGGCGCGCTAAACTCGTCCCCCTCCTTAATCGCGCGCTCGTACAACTCCAGGGCCCTCGCAGGGTCCTCGTCGCGCAGCAAATCGGCTAACTTCGTGCAAGTCAATCCTCCGGCACCGGCTTCGACCGCGGCTGCGTAAAGCCCGCGCGCCTTGCCCGGATCCTCTTTCTCGAGGAATTGCGCCAGATCGGCCGCTCCTCTCCCGTCCTGCGTGATCACTGAACGCTCGAAGAATTCCAAGGCCTCCAGAACGCCGTTCTTGATCATCGGCTTGACGTCCTCAAACATCCCCTCAGTGTTGCCGTGTCTCGCCGCCACCGCGAAGAGGTCGAGCGCCCTTTGCGGCTGGCTCTCCCTTAGCAGTCGTCCTAAACACCTGGGAGCATCATAGTTGTCTCCAGAGGACATCGCGGTGGCATACAGCGTCTCGGCCTTCTCGGTGTCCCATTCCTCGACCAACTGGGCCAGCTCTGCGGCTTTCTTTCCATCTGCAGAGACCAAGAGCGCTTCGTACAACCGCACGGCGCATTCCACACCCGATCGAATCAGCGGCCGAAGGTCTTTTTCGAGATATTGACTATTGCCATTGAGGGCGGCCTGCCTGAAAAGACTCACGGCGCGCTTGGGATCGCTCATTCGGATAAGCAGCGCGAGGTTTCTCGGTGCTAGCTTATTGCTTCCCGCCTCGATCGCCTTCATATACAACGACTCGGCCTCTTCGGGATAATCTTCTTCGATGAGAAGGGCGAGATTGTTGGCGGCCATTTTTACTTCGCCGGCATCGATGGCCTTTCTATAGAGCTCAATCGCTGTCTTGGGATCTTCTTTGGAAATCAAATATCCCAGACAACTCGCCGCTGAACCGACATTATCTCCCACCCGAATGGCCTTATCAAAAAGCTTCTTAGCGAGATCAGCGTCTGTGTCCATGCATTCGATTCCGCGCTGGTAGAAGTTCATGCGGCTTTTACACCATGCCGCGAAATCCTCGACTCTCTCGAAGACCCAGTCCGCACCCCAATGTTTGCGCGCGTGCCCCTTGAGGTAGTCGGGGACGCCCCAGAGCGCAAGAGCGCCGTCGATGCCGGCAGACTTGTACGCGATCATGTCCTCACAGGTATTCCCCAGACCCACTATGCGACAGCCTCCAACGTCGTAGTATTTCTTGAGATAGTCCACCACTTCGCAAACGCCACGACGGCAGGGCTTGTAGTAGTTTCTGCGAAAGCCCCCCTCATCCTCATCTTGTGGATAGGTGAACACCGGGAAGGGAATGAGCCCGCGGTGCTCCGGGAATTTAATATTGTCGACCGCTTCGGAAGGAGAAAGCAACTTGTCCATCTGCCATTTCGACCGATTGCTCAGAAGGGCAGTCGGAATGGGAAGCGAGGTGAGCTCCCTAACGCCCTCGTAGACCTTGTAGGGCATAACCGCATGGGCCATGTTCTCCTCGTAGCGCAGATCCCTTATGCCGCTGTCGATGAGCGCTTGGTCTAAGTCGTAGACGATCGCGCCGATCGGGCCATCTGGATCCTGCGACCCGCCCTTCTCGGGAAACGGCTCCCGCAGCTGCCGTGCGTCGGGAAAGAACTCGTACTCGATTCCGCGATCGTACCTCAAGTATGCTTTCACGACCTCGCCCGTAAAAGCCCGAGCATAGGCGAAATTGACGATCCTCCCCCGGAACCCGTTTTCCCTCAGGAACTCGCCCATCGCCCTGAAAGAACTGCCCGTGGTCAGGACGTCGTCAACGACGACGACCAAATCAAGCCTGGCGAGAATTCCCGGATTAGATATCAAAAGGGTCGATTTGTTCTCGGCCACACTGCGCTTTCCTCCCTCCAAATGGAAGGCTCCGCGGCTCTTCCCACGCCGGATGATTCGCGTCAGGTCGACATAGGCGCCGCCGGAGCTGCTCAGCACGTCGCGTACCATCTCGGTCACTCTGTTGATCTTGAGTACGTCACTTGAGGGTATCGTGGCAACGGCGCCCTTGACTGCCTTGCCGCCCGTGTCTTTCCAAACAGCCCTCAGCATTTGTCGGAGATCCTTCTCGTAATAGCTGAGGTTCCCTCCATTGGGCCCCGCGGGCATCTCGCTGTACTTGTAGTAACATTCGGCGTCGCTATCCTTATCCTTCTTCAGTCCCCTCACATAGTGGTAAAGATCCCAGAGCACGCCAGTATTATCGCCAGTGGGATAGAAGTACTTATAGAACACCGGATCGGGCATGCCCTCGAAAAAGATCCGATAGTTGGCGAGCAGGTTGTCGCAGGAATCCCCGACCATCATCGATCACCCTAACCGAACAGATTCAGCTGGCTGTCCCTGCCAAGCGCCGTGCCACCGCTGGCTCCTCTGAAATTCCTTTGACGGTAGGACTCCATGGCGATCTTGAAGTCTTCAATGGTGGAGGCCTCGAATATGGGAAACGCACCGTCCTTGAGGTATTTTACATTCCCGCCGAAGCGCTCGTCGGCGTAAAAGTCCTCGCCCATGCGGCTGCTGTAGTCGAAAACGGCGATGGGGGTGTTCGTACCCTGGGCGTGCTTCATAGCGTGGTTGGTGCCCCCCGCGACGCTCGTCTCGATAGCGATGACACCATCCGAGAGTCCGGGCTGCCACTCATCGCGCGCGACTAGGTTACTCACGAGCTGCTTGTCGTGCAACATGGCGCCGGGCGCGTACTCCGAAACCAACGCGCCACCACCTCCCACGATACGGTCTGCCAGACCCTGGTTCTGCGAGGGGTACACGGGCGCGTCGATCGGCGTGGGCAGCACAGCAATCGTCTTCCCCTCGGCCAGAAGCGCGCCCTCGTGTCCAACGGTGTCGCAGCCCAAAGCAAGCCCACTCACGATCACGTACTCGTCGGCTGCAAGAACCTCCGCGAGCCTCGTCCCCATTCTCTTCCCGAAATCCGTGGGCTCCCGCGTGCCGATTATGGCTACAGCCTTCTCCGCGTTGAGCACGGCGGCATCGCCTCTACAGAACAGGATCGGCGGGTACCTCTTGTTGAGAAGCAAGCGGCGCGGATATGCGCTCATATAGGGGTTCAGGATGCTCGCACCGCAGTCATTCGCGCGTTCGACGATCATATCGGCCACGCCCTCGGCCTCCATCCAAATGGCGTCAGCACGCTCCGCGTTGGCATCCGGCGAATCGATAGGATCGTAAGCCAGGGCCTTGTTGACTGCCCCAACGTTCAGGGCCAATGCGAACTCCCCATCGAGAACTTCCGTCGATTCAACTATCAACCGCTTATCCTCGAGGATCTTCTGAACCGTCCGGGCTCCAACCCCGGGCAGCTCCATAAGCGTCAGAATGAAAGTATTAACGCACCTATCACCTGGCTCTAGTCCAACCATCTCTGTATCTCTCGTTCTCTCCCTCAATCGCTCGCAGGCTCAAAGGCAGTATCGTTCCCTCGGTATCATACCCGAGTCGAGTTGCCATTGCATTACCACAAGCATCTTGTTCTTATCACCCGGCTTTTTCCTGGAATGCGCATTGCGGTCACACACAGAAAGTTCCGAAATTGCACATAACGATGAAGCGCGGTTGCTTGTTGCGCCCGAAACTCTCCGCATAGGCAAGCGCCTGCTCGAACGGCGCGACCATCCTCCCTCCGGGCTCCTCGGGCCTGCTGAGGTCTATGCTCAAGCCCTTCTGCTCAACGAACACCGCCGCATCCGATATGAGGTAGTCTATGAAACCGCCATCAACGGTCCAGTACTCGAATTTTGCATTAAACGAGACGTGCTCCATGCCTATGAGATCGCGCAGAAGCTCCGTCCAGAAAACCTGGGCATCGCCCTTCTCGTAGCCTCTGCCCTTCCACGCTTCGGCAAACTGCCGCGCAGCCTTTACCTTCTCTGATCGTGTCATATTTCAACTTCAATCTTTGATCGAGGGTATAAACCACCAAGAAGCTATTATAGATGCATCACCTTGCCTTGCATTTCTGCTATCTGCATAAGACACAGATTAACGCTTGATCAGGGCTGTAAGTGTCCCGTACAGCATCCGCCAACATGAAAAAAGGCCCTGCCGTAGCTGAGCTGAACCCCGATAGCGGGGTTCAGCTCATTGCTGGCGGCCCAAAGGTAATCGGAGGTCACAAATTAGACACGATTTGCCTATCAGCGAGCGCCCTTCCGACTCTTCTCAATCCACACTCGGAGTCTATCGGTGCTCTCGGTGATCTTATCGAGAACTCCCAGTATCTCGTCCATCTTCTCCTCCTCGTCGGGAGTGAAGGCGTCATCGGCTATGATCTCGTGCAGTGACGTCTCGACATCGTTGATGCGGTCGAAGGCCCCCGCCAGCTCGAAATAAGTTCGGTAGATGTCCTCGGTTCCCAGCCCGGCACCCTTCTTGTAGATCTCCAGTCCGATCGGGCAGACCGTCGAGCAGTGCAGCCACTTGAGCTCGGGGGTCTGGTACACCCTTGCCATATCAAGCACCAAATTAGGCGACGGCGTCCTCTTCCCCGTCTCGAAATCTTTAAGAGACGACGCGCTGATCTTGACGTTCTCCACAGAGAAGGCCGACGCCGCCTTGTCCCTGCTGCTGAACTGCCCGCGTTCGCGGCATTCCCGATACAGCCGCGCTCTCATCTCCCTCGCCAAATCGATGTTTTCCATTCGCTACCACCTTATATATGCCCCATAATGGATAGAAAAGCTATCCATTGGAGCCCAAAATGGGCTGTTTCCGCTCCTCGCTTCATGACCCTCTCCGTCATATTATTTAGTCCGTCGGGAGACCGCGATCCTCGGAGAAGGCAATCCATCTCCTTTCATTTGGGCTGATACCTCCTTTCGAGTAGTTTACACTTCGCGCCATCTCCGCAGGCTCGAACGGCCCCCGACGCAGATCCAGAAATGGCGCCGTCGGACGCGACGCCGGAAAGAGAGGTAGAAATGAAAAAGACAGTACCCCTAGACAAGATCGTCGAGACCGTAGCCTCACTCGGAGTGCCCGGCTTAATGCTCCTGACGGCCCTGGGGGGATCCGGGCTCACCGGTGCAGCTGCGATCACCACAGCTTTGGGCTCCCTGGGGCCCGGCGGTATGATCGGGGGCGTGGCCACTTTGGGCGTCGCGTTGCTTTTAGTGCGAGGAATATCCGAGTTCGGCTTCGACGCAATCCTGTCCAACGTGGTCAAGCAGCTGTACAAGCAGGGCGAGACGAAGGAGACCATCAAGCAGAAAATCGAAGGCTACCACGTGGCCAAATCCCTCCGCTTCAAGCTCGTCGGCATGCTCGATTCGCTCCCTGAAGAAGAGACCGCGAGCCAGGCACTGGCCGTGGCTTAAGAAAATAATTGCTCAAAGAGAAAGGCTATAACATGGCACAGTACAAGGTCAGACTCATCTCCGAAGACGGCGAGGTGCACGAGGAAGACGACCTCTACGATACCGAGGAAGACGCCTACGAATACGGATGCTACCTCAAGAGCTGCTACTTCCAGGGGCAAGAGATCCTGCATATGTCCAACCCAGGAGACAACCCCGAGCCCGACTACGACGAAGAAATAAAAATCGAAGTGGTTGAAGCCTAGCTCCCGCCCGATCGGCCCTTCGCGATTGCTGCCCTCGCTCCTTTACGAGGGCAGCGCTTTTTGCAGCAGGATCGATCCTGCGCGAATCTGTCCCCCAAGCCGAATTCTAGGCCTTGGTAGCTACCGGCGCAGAGCCTCCGTGGCACGCCCCCTCCTGCGCAACAACCAGAGGGCGGCCCTCGCGAAAAGGTCGCCCTCTGTCGGGAAGGGCCTAGGCGGCGCCGGCAAGGCCGCCCGACCTATCGGGAAAAGTCGCTACACCGCGAACACCACGGAGCAGATGCTCAAAAGGATGGCGCCGAACACCAAGGTGAACACCATCATGGGCCAGACGAACCTGAACCAGTGGGACATCTTCATGTCCAGCATCTGCAGCGTTGCCATCACTAGGCCGGTCGGCGCGATGTAGAGCATGGCGTACTGGCCGAACTGGTAGGCCGCCACAATGATCCAGCGGGGAATGCCCACGGTGTCGGCCAAAGGCGCGAAGATAGGCATCGCCAGCACCGCCAAGCCGCTGGAAGAAGGCACCACGAAGCCCAGCACGAAGAAGATGAGCAGCAGGCACACCACGAACAGAGGGCCGCTCATGCCGGCCACCAGGTTGGAGGCCGCATTCAGCATGGTGTCGCTGATCATGCCCTCGGTGAGCACATGGTTCACGCCGCGGGCCAGGCCGATGATGAGGGCCACGGGCACCAGGCTGGAGGCGCCGGCACCGAAAGCGTCCACCATTTTCGCCTCCCCCACGCCGTCCTTGCCCGTGCCGCCGATGAACATAACCAGGATGGACAGCGTCACGAATTCTGCGGCCATCTGCGGGAACCACCAACCGAGGTTCATGACGCCCACAATCATGATGATGAAGGCGGCCACGAAGATGACGAGCACGATCTTCTTGCGCAGGCTGAACTCCCGGGCCGCTGCGCCGCTTTCGTCCAGCTCCCACTGGGCATTGAACTTCTCACGATCCTCGTAGGAGTAGCTGAATTTCGGATCGGCCTTCACCTTCTTGGCATACCAATGCAAGTACAGCAGAAACACAATGGCGCCCACGACCAAAGCGAAGGCACGCACGGCGATGCCCTCGGTGAACACCGTGCCGGCAGCATTTGAGGCAATAACGGCCGAGAAGGGGTTCACCGTAGAGAACGTGGTGCCGATGGAGCCGGCCATGAAGATCGCGCCCACGACCACAATGGAGTCGTAGCCCAGCGCGATGAAGATCGGCGCGAGAATCGGGTAGAAGGCCACGGCCTCCTCCTCCAGGCCGCACATGGTGCCGCCGAAGATCATGAACACCGACACGCCGAACACGAGCAGAAACTCGCGACCCTTGGTCTTCTTCGTGAGGGCGGAAAGCCCGCTTTCGAAGGCGCCGGTCACTTTCACGACGCCGATAAGACCGCCCAGGCACAGGATGAACACCATGACGTCGATGCCGTCGATCACGCCCCAGACCATGGAGTAGGGAATGTCGGCAAGCGACACCGGATGCGGATCGAGCCCTTCATAGGTGCCGGGAATAGACACCGCCTTGGTGATGGCGCCGCTCGTGAATTGATCGATGTCGATTTTCACGCCCAGCTCATCGAGCGTTTGCTGGGTCGCATCAAGCTGGGACACCTCGCCGGTCGGTGTCGTCATCTCCAATTTGCCGCTCTCGGAATCGTAGAGCAGCTTCGAGTACTGGCCGGCCGGCACGAACCACGTGCAAATGACGGCAATGATGGTCACGATAAACAGAATCGTGAACGCCGAGGGAAAAGAGAACTTGCGCTTCTTTTTCTCCCTCTTGGGCTCTTCGGTCGGGATGGGAACGGCTTCCATGGTTGTCTCGGCCATGATGATCTCCTGTCTGAATCGGGGCGAAACGCCGTGATGCCTTCCCATGGGCCGCCATCGGAATCGCCATCGGAGCCACTGCTTTCGACCGCGAGCCATGGGAGGATGTGATGATCCGAGTGTAGGGGCACGGGCTGCGCGCAGCCAAGGCATAAGCCGGGGATGTTCCTCAAGCGCAGCGGGTATAACTTGGAGATATTGCGAAGACCTCCATCTATACACGGACTAAACCGCAGGTGGGAACATCGCCGTTGCCGATCCGTCAACAAAGCGCCATAGCGGCTCGACGGCCCCCGCCGCGATTCGCTACACTACCGCCAAGCTGGCAAACCACGCCGAGCGAGTCCTGCCGCCGCATCTGCTTTCGAGGAGCACCAATGACCCTGCTGTTCTACTACACGCTTCTCATCATGTTCTTCTACACCATCGTGGCGGCCACGAGCCTGTCGGCCTTTTACGTGTCGCACCGTCGCACGTTCCTGTACGCCACGTTCGGATTCACGTTCTACTTCTTCGATGTCTCCCTCGTCTTTAAAGACAATTTCATCACCCCCGATGCCGTGTTCGAAGCCGCCTCGTTCTACGATGTGGGACACCCTTACACCTCCATCATCACCGGCGGCGGTGCGTTCCTCTTTCTGTGGCTGGCCGCCTGCCGCTACTGCCGGGAAGAACGCCCCGTCGTTCGCTTTGCGCCCGTGGCACTGTGGGCCGCGCTGTCGTTGGCCGCCTATCAGTTCATCGAGAACCCGCAATGGAGGGAGTTCGTCTATTACAACCTGCGCGCTGTGCTGCAGCTGGTCTGCTACGGCCTGCTCGCCTGGTGGTGCACGCACTCCCCCGACCCCGAGCGGCGCTCCATCATGAAGAGCCACCGCACCGCGTTCTTCTGGGCCATCGGTCTTACCTGCGGCATCATTCTGGAGAACGTGTACGTCCAGCTGATCTTCGACCCCGGCAGCATTCCCCGCGGCATGTGGGTCCTCGCCGAGCGCAGCCCCATGGAGAACCTCCTGTTCATCTGCTACGGCCTAGCGGTTCTGCGGGGCGCGTCGGTGTCCCTGCAGCTGCGAGCCCGCGAGCTGCCCGAAGGCGACGATCCTTTGCTCGCGGAGTCCATCGATCGTCTGCTGCCTTTGTATAGCCGCACCTACGACCTCTCCAAACGCGAGGAGGAGGTATTGCGCCACGCGCTCATGGGGAAGGACAACCAGAACATTGCAAGCACACTGACGCTTTCCGCCGGCACCGTGAAGGTGCATATGCACAACATCCTGAAGAAGACCGGCCACGCCAACCGCGCCGAGCTGGCCGCCGACTTCTGGGAGCGCTGAGCAAAGGTCTTTCGCGAGGTTTTTGCTACATCTCGAGAACATGACCCCAAAGGGCCACATATTGTGTTAGAATTCCGTTTCGCTAACTAGATATAGTGAACCAGCGAGGCATTAACCGAACCGCAAACGACAAGGAGCCCATCATGGAGAACAAGATGATCGACGGCGTGAAGGTGGCCGTGAACTACGCCCAAGCCAGCGATGCCCCCGTATCCGACGACGAGATCAAGGCCTACATCAAGCGCGCCTACGACAAGTACCCCCATGGTCAGCTGGAGTCGCTGACGCTGGATGTCGATGGCGAGGACGTGGGCATCCACTACGGGCTCGCGCCGGTGAAGTTCGACCGCATCCGCCGCATCACCGGCTACCTGGTGGGCACGCTCGACCGCTTCAACGACGCCAAGCGCGCCGAGGAGCACGACCGCGTCAAACACGAGGTTCCCGCCTGCTGCAAGTAACCTGGCTTTTTCAACCCATAAAGAAGGGCCGTTGCGAGATGCTTTTCGCAACGGCCCTTCTTTTTTCGCAGCCTGAAAGCCTACAGCGGCAATCGCCCTTCCAGGGCGCGGCCCAAGGTGACCTCGTCGGCGAATTCCAAGTCGCCGCCGACGGGAAGCCCGCTAGCCGGGCGCGTCACCTTCACGCCCAAGGGCTTGATGAGCCGCGCGAGGTAGGCGGCCGTGGTCTCTCCTTCAATGTTGGGGTTCATGGCGAGCACCACCTCGGTCACGTCCTCGCGACCAAGACGCGCCATCAGCTCGGCGATGCGCAAGTCGCCGGGGCCAACGCCCTCCATGGGTGCCAGCACGCCGCCGAGCACATGGTAGACGCCGTTGAACACGGCCGTGCGCTCGATGGGCGGAATGTCGCGAGGCTCGCTCACCACGCAGATGACCGCGCCGTCGCGCTTGGAGCTGACGCAGATCTCGCACAAATCGCCCTCGGCGTAGTTGAAGCAGCGAGCGCAGAAGTGCACGCCCGCCTTCACCTCACGGATAGCATCGGCCAGACGCAGCGCCTCGGCGGCGTCGGTGTTCAGGATCCAGTAGGCCATGCGCTGGGCCGACTTCGGTCCCACGCCGGGCAGACGCTCCAGCTCGTCGAGGAGCTTTTGAATGGAAGGTGCCGCTTGCACGAATGTCGCCTTGAGATGGAGACGGCCTGGCTACATCAGGCCGGGGATCTTCATGCCGCCCATGACGGCGTTCATGCGGGCGTTGGCCGCCTCGCTGGCGGCGCGCAGCGCCTCGTTCACGGCGGCGACGACCATGTCCTGCAGCATCTCCACGTCCTCGGGATCCACGGCAGCGGGGTCGATGGTGATGTCGGTGATGGCCATCTCGCCGGTGGCCGTGGCCTTCACCATGCCGCCGCCGGCCGAGGCCTCGAAGGTCATGGCGGCGATCTCCTGCTGGGCCGCGGCAGCATCGCGCTGCATCTTCTGAGCCTGCTTCATCATTTTCTTCATGTCCATGAAAGGGTCTCCTTTGCTGGTTCGCGGGTCGCGCCCGACTGCTAACGTATTCTAGGGCATCTCGCCCAATCTCGCTTAGACGACTTCCTCGAAGTTGACGCCGTCGCCGAAGCCGAAGGCAAGCGAGGCGGCGAGGTCGGGCTCCTCTACGGGATTCGGGGAAGGCCCGGACACGGCATCGGGCTCGGGGGGAAGCGCGGAGGCGGACGGTGCTGCCATCGAAGGGGCCGGCGAGGGGGCAGGAGCGGACGCAGGCGCTTGAGGTGTCGCACCAGACGGCGCCGGCACCTGGGGCGCCTCCTCCCACGGGGGCACTTCGGAAGAGGCTGCGGGAGAGGCATTTGCGGAGACGCTCGGCGCCGGGAAGGTCGCTGCGCCCTGGGGCGAGGCGCCCCGGGAGGCGAAGGGATCCTCGAAAGGGATATCCGCATCGTCGTAGGGGACGTAGTCGTCGTAGGGCGGCCGATCGTCATCGGGCGCGGGGGCCGGCGAGAGGGCCGGCACAGCGGCGGAAGCGGGAACCGCGGGCGCGCTCACGCTAGAAGGCGCGCCGGACATCGGGCTCGCCGAAGCAGCGGACGGGGCAGGTACCGATTGAGAGGCCGGTGCGGGTACGTTAAATGCGGAAGCCGCGGCGGGAGCAGAGGCCATCGGAGCCGAGGCGCCGCCCTTGCGCAGCTCGAAGGGAATGTCCCCGTGGGCTTCACGGCGCAGAGCCTGGGCGAGCTCGGCCTGCACGTCGGGTTTCTGCACGGCGCGGAAGGCGAAGTCGTTCTCGGCGGGGAACTCGATGAGAAGCGCGCCCGCCGCCGCATCGAAGACCGCCTTGGTGTTCATGAACAGCACGCCGTAGGCCGCCTTGGACTTCTTCAGCGAGGCGAGAACACCGGCCCAGAGACGCTGAAGCGAGGCCATATTCGAGAGGGCGGCGGTGATTTCCGGCGATAAGGCGCCCGCAGCGGCCGAAGCGGGCGGTGCGGAAACGGGGGCGGATGCCGTAGACGGCGCGGGGGCAACGGCAGCAGAGGTCGCCGCGGCAGGGGCTGCCGCCGGGACAACCTCTTCCGTAGGGGCAGACCTTGGTCGCCCCTCGGCGAGCGAGGCGGACGGGCTGTCGCACGGCGCTGACCCAGCTGGAGCCGAGGGGCGACCAAGGTCGCCCCCTACGGGGCTCGCTCCAGCAGGGGCAACCGCTGCCGAAACGACCGCCGCCGGAGCAGCGGCAGACACAGGCGCAGGAGCAGCCACCGGCACGCCTGCGGACGCGGGCGCCGCGGCAGCCACGACAGAGGCGCCGGCCAGCTGGCGCTCCAGGGTTTCCACGCGCTCGGCCAGAGCTTCCAACGTCACATCGGCGTCGGGGCGTACCATACGCGTCAGCGCGATCTCGAAGGTAAGCCGCGGGTTCGTGGACGTCTTCAGCTCGCCGGCTACATCCCCCAAAACACCCAGAAGCCGCGCCAGGCGGTCGACGCCGAACAGCGGCAGCTCCTGGATCAGCTCGCGGCGCGTCGTCTCGGACACGTCGAGCACCACCTCGGGCCCCGCCACAGCCATAACGTACATGTTGCGCATATGCTCGGCCAAATTCGCGACGAACTGGGCCATGTCGGCGCCGGTTTCCACGTACTCGGCCACCCAGCGGAAGCACGCCGCCGCGTCGCGGACGCCTATCGTCCGCACGATGTCGGCCAAATCCGTGGAGTCCACGGCTCCCAGCATCCGCTCGGCCACTTCCATGGTCACCGCACCGTCGCCGAAGGCGATGAGCTGCTCCAGCGAAGTGAGCGCGTTGCGCATGCCGCCCTCGGCCCGATGCGCGATGAGCTCCAGGGCCTCCCCTTCGAACTCCACGTTCTCGGCGGTGCAGATGGCCCCCAAGCGAGACACCATGGCCTCGGTGGAGATGCGGCGGAAATCGAAGCGCTGGCACCGCGAGTGAATGGTCTCGGGCACCTTCTGGGGATCGGTGGTGGCCAGGATGAATACCACGTGGCTCGGCGGCTCCTCCAGCGTCTTCAACAACGCGTTGAAGGCGGCCGTCGAGAGCATGTGCACCTCGTCGATGATGTATACCTTGTAGCGCCCGCGCGTCGGCGCGAACTGCACGCGGCCGATGATCTCCTCGCGAACGTTCTCCACGCCGGTGCGGCTCGCGGCGTCCAGCTCGTACACATCGGGGTGCTCGCCGGCAGCGATCATCTCGCAATCGTCGCAGGTGCCGTCGGGCTCGGCCGTAGGCCCCTTCTCGCACAGAAGCGCCTTGGCCAGAAGGCGCGCCGTGGTGGTCTTGCCGGTGCCGCGCGGGCCCGTGAACAGGTAGGCGTGGCTCACCTTGTCCTGGGCGATGGCGTTTTTGATGGTGCGCTCGATGTGCTCCTGACCGACCACGTCCTCGAAGATCTGCGGTCGGTACTTGCGATAGAGTGCCTCGGCCATGGCCTACTCCCCGCCTTTCTCCTCAGTCTCGGAAGCCGCCTGCGCGTCCTCGGCCGCCACCCGGCGCCGCGCCTCCGCCTTCGCCTCGGCCTCGGCGCGCATCACGCGCTCCTCGGTCAGCTCGCGCTCGTACTCGGCCTCGTTCACGCGCTCGGCCGCCTGGGCTACCGGATCGCCCTCCTTGGCGCGACGACTGTTCAGCGCGGCCTTGATGACACCGATGAACGCCGGCGCCACCGACACGGCCACAATGCCCAGCACGATCACCTCGAAGTGCTCCTGCACAAACGGAATACCGCCGAAGAAGTATCCCACCAGCACGAACAGGCTCACCCAGGAGATGCCGCCGACGGCGTTGAAGAACGTGAACTTCCCGAAGTTCATATGTCCGGTACCGGCGATGAACGGCGCGAAGGTGCGGAAAAACGGCATGAACCGCGTGATGATGATCGTGAGCCCGCCATAGCGCTCGAAGAAGTGGTCGAGCTTGGCCATGCGCTCGGGCGTGAGCGCCTTCACCTTCCCCGAATCGATGATGCGGCTGCCGAACAGGCGCGCGATCCAGTAGTTCGAGGTGTTGCCCAAAATGGCTGCCGCCCAGAACACGATGAGCGTGGCCCACACGTTCAGGCCGCCGCCGTCGGCGGAGAACACGCCCGCTGCGAACAGGAGCGAGTCGCCCGGCAGAAACGGGAAGAACACCAGCCCCGTCTCCACGAACACGATGAGGAACAGCGGCGTGTACACCCACACCGGGCCCAAAGCGATGATCCAGCCGGCGATGAAGCCGCGCGGGTCTTTCAAAAGGTTGATGAAAAAGTCGATGATGCCCACCGAGTCTCCAATCTGCAGAATAACGTAGAAGGCGGCGCGCCGCCGGCCCCATTGTATTTTCAGAGGTCACGGCAACGAGACCCTGCGCAAAAGCGCCACGGTAATTTTACGTTGGCACCGCGGTGCGCCCTTCGCGCAAAAGTGCCCCGAATAGGTATGGGCGCTCGTCAGCGGTCCCTTATGGCTGCTTCCTCCCGGACCTGACCAGGTTCGGAACATGTCGCCGCCCATACCCATTCGAGGCACTCGAACTCGTAAGGCCTAAGTATAGGGGAAGCGCGCACGACTGGCGACGGCGCTCCCCTCCGGCAACTAAAAGTCCATAGGGCGCCCGCTAAAGACCGTCTGCGGGCATTTTCACTACGCGATCCTTGTTAAGATCTTCGTAAGGTCTTCGCAAAAACCGGGGGAATTGCTACTATTCTTTCGACCCTTAAACGTAACTCAAACACATCAGTCCCGAGGATGTCATGGCCCGATCCGATTACAGCCGCTACGACGACGAACCCAGACGCTCCCAAGGCGGCCTCTCTCTTTCCACGGGCCGCTTCGACGGCCGCTCCACTGGTGCCACCCGTTCGTCTTCTTCCTCCGACAATCGCCCGCGCAGCACCCGGCATAATCCCCTGCGCGACGAGTACCCCTCAAGTCGCGACCGGCGTCGCGAACCCGAGTCGGGACGCCGGCACTCGGGCGACGAGCGCTCTGCACGCGGCGAGAGGCCCCGCGGCAATCAAGCGCCCGCCGGCAATCGCAGCGCCCAGGGGCGTTCGCGCAACGGCGCTCCCTCTGGCCGCGGCAGCCACGCCCCTCGCGCAGGCGCCGCATTCGCCCCCCAGATGCACACCCTCGCCCCGACTGGCGGTTTCAACCTCGCACGGGCGGCCATGGCGCTCATCGTCATCGCGCTGGCCGTCATCTTCGCCATGGCGCTTTTCCACATCGGTCCTTTCGCATCGGCCGCCGCCAAAGACGGCAGCAAGCACGTCGGTGTCGCCAGCGCCAACGCCGTGGGCAACAACGCTTCCTACTTCGCGCAGAACGTCGCCACCCAGGTAAGCCTCGCCCGCCCCGTCGAGCCGGAGCTGGCCCAGCTGCCCGCCTACACGCCGACCCGCGACGACCTCACCAACCTCGCCGGTCAGAAGGCCCCCTTCGCCTTCGCCCTCGGCAACGCGACCAACGACGCCGGCGAGCAGGCCGCCGCGCCCGTGCTCTCCGACCGTTCCCTCGTGAGCTTGAACAACGCGCTCTCCTACTACGACAACAATGGCTATGAGGCCAGCTACCTCATCATGGATCTGGGCACGGGACGCGGCATTGCCGGCAACGTGGACGTGCCCATCTACGGCGCCAGCTCGTTCAAAGGCCCCTATTGCGCCTATGTGGTGAACAAGGAGTTCCCCAACGACATCGACCGCGCCTCGTCTTCGCGCCTCACTCAGGTGGAAAACACCATTGTCTGGTCGGACAATTCCTCCTACGGCAAGCTGCGCCGCACCTACGGAAACGACGGCATGGAAGCATGGCTGGCCGAGGCCGGCGTCGACACCGCGCTGGTAAACGACACGTACTTCCCCACCTACACGGCACGCCAGTCGGCCCTCATGTGGTTGAAGATCTACGAGTACCTGACGACTGCCGATACCTCGGCAGCCCAGTGGCTCTCCGACACCTTCGGCAAAACCGAAGTCTCATTCCTGCGCAACGGCGCCCTGGGCACCACGAGCGCAGGGCACACCGACTACCTGCCGGAAGAGGGTTCCGGCGGCGAGGAGGGCGTGGAAGACGACGGAAGCGACGAGGAGGGCTCCGAGGAGAGCACGCCCGCCGACGGCTCCGAAGGCGACGGCTCTGTGCTCGCCGAAGACGCGGAGGGCGGCCAGACGCTCATTGAAGAGGATAAGACCGTTGCGTCCATCGGCACGAACATCACCGTGCGCAACAAAGCCGGCTGGATCGACGGCCAAGACGACGACGCCGTGTGCGATTCGGGCATCGTCACCATCAACGGTCGCGACTACCTCATAACCATCATGACCAATGCGCCCGACTCGGCCGCCGGCGAGCAGGCCTTCGCCCACCTCGCCCGCACCCTACTGGAAATCCGCGGCGACTTGGTATAGGAGGATCCGTGGCCGACGCTCCCGATAATCCTCTCGCCCCACGCACGCGGCCACCCTACTATGCCGGGCAGCCCATCGAGTTCGCCGGCTATGTTGACGACTTCGATCGCACGATCTGCGCCATGGAGTTCTCCCTGGACGACGGCGCCTCGTGGACGGCCTACCCTACCGCCGCGGTGGACAAAAGCCGTGGGGTGAACTGGCGGTTCGTCTACACGCCGGAGACCCCCGGGCGCTACCTCTTGAAGGTGCGACCCGTGACCGAGGACGGCGAGCCCTCCGCACTCGTGGCCGGCTTCGCCTTCGAGGCGCTGCCCGCCGGAGGCACCTACGGAGATGCGCGTATCCGAGCCGTGGGCGGCTCGTTCAGAGACGCGCGCATCTTCCGTTCCCGAGAGCTTTCGAACCTCACGGGCGAAGAGGCGGCCTTCCTCTCGGGCGCCCTCGGCATCGCCACCATTTACGACCTACGTACGGCCGCCGAAGTGGCGGCGCACCCGGAGCCCTATATCGTGGGCATGCGCACCGTGGCCCTGGAACCTTCCACCGAGCACCGCCGCAAGGATTCCGACAAGCGCCTGATTGCCGGCGTTATCGAGCGCTACGGTGAGCCCGAGGAGCGCATGGGCGCGAACTACCGCCGTTACGTGCGCGAGTATCCGCTGGTAGGCCAGGCCCTGCGCTCCATGGCCGCCGAGGGACGCCCCGCGCTCATCCACTGCGTAAACGGCAAGGACCGCACCGGCGTGCTATGCGCCACCTTGCTGCGCGCCACCGGCGCCGACGAGGACGCCATCATGGAGGACTACCTGCGAGTGAACACCGACCACGCCGACCTCATCGCGGAGGAGGCCGCGCACCTCGACGGCGGCATGACCGACCACGAGCGTGCCATCCTGATGTCGTTTCTGGAAGCGCGCCCGGCCTACCTGCGCGCCTACTTCGACGAGATCGACCGCCTCTACGGCAGCTTCGCTACCTACCTGCGCGAGGGCCTGCATCTCACCAACGAGGCGATCGAGAGCCTCCGCGCCCTGGTGGCCTAGAACGCGCTCCAGAAAACGCCTGCGCCCTGGAAGCCGACAGCCCAAAGCTCGGGCGCGCATTTTCGCTTTTGCCCGTGCAAATGCCAGTTCGACCCAGAAATGGTCGTTTGCGTCTTGCCATAACGGGGTCGAACTGGCATTTCCTTACCATTTCACCCCTTAACTGGCATCGCGCCGGGCCATAACGGGGTCGAACTGGCATTTGCCTCGCGCACGCTGCAAGGAGGTCGGATAAAGACTGACCCGGCGGGCGATCAGATAGGCGGGAACTATCGCGACAATCGTGGCGGGCAAGGAAGCGAAGCCGAGTAGCTCGCCAGCAAACACGAGAGCCGTCAGAGGACAGTTAGTGCAGGCGGCGAAAAAGGCGACCATGCCGACGAGGGCTCCGAGAGACCTACTCGCTCCCACAGCGCCCAAGATAGATGCGGGGAGAAGCGACGACGCAGCGGAGAAGACTGCCGCGCCGAGGCAGGTGCCGATGGCGAGAACGGGCATGATCTCGCCGCCCTTGAAACCACCGGCAAGAGTGAGCAGCGTAAGTGCCGCCTTTACGATGAAGGCCCACCAAGGCAGAGCCTCCCCCGCCAGAGCCGCCTCAATCTGCAAAAGGCCCGTACCGCAGTACGAGCGCACGTCCTCATAGTGGAAAAGATCCGCATAGCCGACGACGAGCGCCGTGGCCACTCCCCCGACCGCCAGCGCAAAGACGGGCGCCCCGAGCCGGGCGAGACCGCCCCGAAGCTTCCCGAGCGCTCCGCAGAAAGCAAGGGCCAGCAGTCCCGCCGCCGCACCCACCGCAGCGAGCAAAAGCAGAGCCCCGACAACCCGATCCCCCATGAAGGAATCGCCTGCGAGGACAACGTCCAATACGGCCGGCGCCGCAACGGAACCCGGAAGAAAGCGTACGCCCATCGCCCGTACCACGCTCCAGGACACTAAAGACGTCACCGCCGGCGCAGCGAGCGAAGCAAGCGAGCCGGGCCTTCGGCGAAGCGCCTCGAAGGAGAACACGACGCCCGCCAACGGGGCATCCAGCATAGCGCCGAGAGCGGCGCCCATAGCCGCTGGCGCCAGCACCGTGCGGAAACGCGCGGAAACACGATCGCGCAAAAGGCCGCTTGCCGCCGCGCCCATCTGGAGCGCCGCCGCCTCCTTGCCCACCGACCCTCCGCACAGCACCGTGAGCGCCGTGCCCACGATGATCGCCGGCGCAAGCAGCGGAGGCACCGAACGCCCATCGCGAACTGCCTCCATGACCCGAGCGGTGCTCCAGGAAAAATCAAGGCCGACCGCCCGATACGCCCCATAGGAGCAAAGCCCCGCCACCGGCAGCAGCCAAACGAGCTGCGGTCGCTCCGCAAACAGGGAGGCGCCCCCGTCTACGGCAACGCTGAGCGCAACGGTGAGCAGGCCGACCAGCGCCCCGAGCACCACCAAGGCGAGCGCGAAAATCACGCCCGCCCTCGCAGATTGTCGCTTCGCGGCGCTCATCGGCCTCCCCTTCTCAACCCCCTAGCGCTTCTCCCCCAAAGGGTCGTTGTAGACCACGGCCGAATCGGGACGCGCCTGGCAGATAAGCGTCAGATCGAATTCACGGGCGAGGCGAATGGTCTCGTCGGTGGGCACCGCCTTGGTGGCCAAAATCGGAACGCCGGCATGGATGGCCTTCATGACCATGTCCACCGGCAAACGACCGCTTGAGAAGATCAGCGCGTCCCGCAAATCGATGCCCTCGCGCAAAGCGGCCCCCACCACCTTGTCGAAGGCGTTGTGGCGACCCAGATCCTCGCGGCAGATGGTCACGGTGCCCCCGAGCACGAGATAGCAGCTGTGAGTGCCCGTCGTCGCCTTGTGCAAAGGCGAATCCTCCGCAAACGCTCGCGCCGCGGCGAAGACCCATGCCGCCTCCCACGGAATGGGCTTCACCTTGGCCGGGCGCTCGTCGCTGGTGAAGTAGCGGTTATAGACGCGGTTGCCCGTGCAGCACGAGGGAACCGTCTCGACACCCTGCCGCGAAAAATCAGCATGATGGCAGGAGAGCAGCACCGAGGCACGCGTCCCCTGATCGCATACGTAGATGTCCTCGATATCGTCGAGCCCTCCCACGATGCCCTCGGTGTAGAGACGGCCCACCACCAAATCGACCAGGTGATCGGGAGTGCAGACGACGCGCATGGTGGGCACCGTGTTGACGGTCACCTCCATGGCATGCTCGACGAGCACCCCTCTCGCGGCGTCGCCTGCAAGTCCCGCCGGCGTCAGCAGCTCGCCCTCGCAGAGCTCCACCGGCTCGCCCTCCCGATACCGATCGATCACGTTCATGATCTACTTCTCCTGCTTCTTGCGGTAGATGAACCAGTAGGCCAGACCCACTAAAAGACCGCCGACAATGTTGCCGAGCGTGGCGAGCACGAGGTTGTAGGCAACGCCCCCCAGCGTCACCGCGCCGGCCGCGCCGAAGCCGAGGCCGTTGAGCACCAGGCCCATGGGAAGGAAGAACATGTTCGCCACGCAGTGCTCGAACCCGCAGGCCACGAAGGCCGAAATGGGAAGCAGGATGCCCAGAACCTTATCGGCCGTCGTCTTCGAGGAGAAGCCGATCCACACGGCCAGGCACACGAGGATGTTGCAGAGAATCGCCTTGAAGAAGAGCACCTCGGGCGCGAGCGACACCTTGCCGGCGGCCACCGAGACGAACGCCTCGCCCACGGCGCCCCCGTTCATACCCTGCAAATTCGACATGAAGATGATGAACATAGCCAGAAGCGATCCGGCGAGGTTGCCGACCCATACAATGCCCCAGTTGCGGAACAGGCCGCCGAAGGTGATCTTTTTCGACGCCTTCGCGCACACCATGAGCACGTTGCCCGTGAACAGCTCCGCGCCGCAGCACAGCACCAGGCACAGGCCCAGGCAGAAGCACAAGCCGCCGACGAGGCGCTGCACGCCGAAGGCCATGGTGGTGTCGCCGAGGAAGGTGCAGAAGTACATGCCGCCGAAGCCGATGAAGGCGCCGGCGAGCATGGCGGAGACGAAGCACTTGGCACCGGGCATGGCCGCCTTCGTCACGCCGATGTTCTCGGCCTTGGCCTCGGTGGCCGCCGGCGCGAGCGCATCGGGGCTCACAGCGGCCAGATCTTCTTTCACAATAGCCATAGTTGTTTCAATCCTTTCCAAGTTACCAAAGGCGCACCTACGTGCGTCATCTCAATTCACAAAGGGATACTGCTCGAAATCGGCACCATCGGCGAGGCACTGGTACACGTGCTCCACGGCCGCGAGCACCCGGGGGCTCACCGGATCGAAGAACTCGGTCCCCGCGGGCTGCACGCCCAGAAACACGACCTCTTCGCACACGGCCTCCAGCTCGCCGAGCAGGTACGTGATGGGCAGCGTGTGGGTCGTTATAAGCGACTGGGTGGCCACGTCCGCGGCCTGAAGGCGGCGGATAGCGCCGGGCTCAAGGCCCATGGCCGCCGCATCCACCAGCAGAAGCCGCCTCGGCGCAAGGCGCCGCAGATAGCCCAGATCGTTCTCGGGGGTCTGGCCGCCGTCCACGGCCGTCCAGCCCTCCACGGGAAAATCCTCCAGCTTCTTGGCCAGAAGAGGCCCGGCCGCATCGTCGCCGCGCAGGACGCTGCCCACGCAGAAAACGATGTTGCCACCGCGTTTGGACGCCTCGCTGGCCGCGAGAATCTCCTCGGCATTCAGCATGTGACCCTCCTCCCCATGGCGTACACGCACGGCTCGCACTGGATCTCCTCCAAAAGACGCAGGAACTCCTCTAGCCACGCCGGGGCATCGATGGCGACAACCGCCTCCGACACGGCGCACAAGGGCGGCTCGTCGCTCACTTCCAGGGCAGCGCCCACGCGATCGAGCGCCGCGAGAACCGCGGGCTTCAGCACGGGCACGTGCTCCTTTTTCACCTCGATCTCGCCGAACTTCTCAATACCCGCCAGCTTGTCGTGGGCCCGACCCGGGCCGAGAAGCGCCAGCACGTCGGCGAACACCTCGCGCGAAGTCGTCAAGCGAGGGGCAAGGCAATCGATGACCCCGGTATGGTGCCCAATGGCCAGCGTGTAGTACAGCACCGACCGCACATCCTCAGGGATAGAGCGCTCGTGATCGACGAACTTCTCGCCCAGCCGGTAGAACACCACCTCGCGAGCCGTGCGCCCATCGGTGGTATGGGCCGCGAGCGGCCTTGTGGGCGAAAGGACGTCCCCCAAGGCCGCCGGCTCCTCGAAACCGGCGGCCTCGCGCCTGCATCGCTGTCGCACGGTCACGCTCATTCGTCGACGACCTTGCTCAAAAGCAGCGCCTTCAGATCCATGAACACGGCGCGCTTGCGCGTATCGGTCTCGGCGGCGATGAGCGCATCGGCCGCTCCCAGGGCATCCACCGTGTCCTTGGACAACGCCAGCATGAACTCGTCCACGATCTGCTTTCCGTAGTAGTACCCGCTCATGCGGCGCGCCTCGCGCTCGAACGCCGTGCGCACCTTGTAGGGAATGGCCGGGAAGGCCACGGGCGCCTGCTCGCCGGCCGGGGCCACATGGTGGCTCGCGTGCAACTTCTGATCCAAAAGGCCCAAAGCCGTGGCGAACCCGAAGATCGTGGCCGGCGGCGAGGGCGGGCATCCCGGCACGTACACGTCAACTGGCAGAATCGGATCGGTGCCGCCCCACACGCAGTAGTTGTCGTGGAAGATGCCGCCCGTGCACCCGCAAGCCCCGTACGACATCACAATCTTCGGATCGGGGGCCGCATGGTAGGCCCGAAGCGCCGGCTCCCGCATGGAGCGCGTCATGGCCCCGGTATAGATGAGCATATCCGCATGGCGCGGCGAGGGCACGACCTTTATGCCGAAGCGCTCCGCGTCGAAGACCGCGGTGATGGTGGCGAAAATCTCGATCTCGCAGCCGTTGCAACCGCCGCAATCGACGCGATAGACGTACACGGAGCGCTTGATGGACTCAAGGAGCTTCTGCTTCGCCTCGGCCACCTTCGCGTCCAGCACGACCGGATCGGGCCGCCATTGGAGATCGAGCGGAAAATCGTTCTCCAGCATTTACTCCTCCCCCCTCTCGGGCGCCTGGTGCGCAAAGGCCTCGGCATCGTCGATGCGGCGGCAATCCAGGCACAGGTCGACCTTTTCGATATCGGCCGCGGCAGAACCGCCCACGCCCGCGAGCACGCGGCGAGCGTAATCGACCTCCTTGGCCGGGGCATAGGGCTTGCCGCAACGAGCGCAGCGGGCCACGCCGTAGGAGCAGGACTCGCGCAGATCCTCCTTGTTCGTCACGGCCAGCTCGAAGTCGGTTGTCAGCTCGATGGCGAACAGAGGGCAGACCTCCTGGCAGCGCCCGCAGAAGATGCAGCGACCGTAGCTGATATCCCACGTGAGGTAGTTCTGCTCGGCATCAAGTTCCATAGTGATGGCATTGGCGGGACAGGCGATGGCGCAGGCCGCGCACGCGATGCAGAGCTTCTCGTTGTGCTCCGGCTTGCCGCGAAACCCCGCGGGCATCTCCAGGGGAGTGAAAGGATAGCCCACCGTGGCGTCGCCGGTTTTGCGGATTTCCTTGAACAGCTTCAGCATAGCCTACCACCCCTTCCCGGAAAGAGGCGAGTGCGTGCGGCGGCGGCAGTAGCCCTCGAGCTGATCTTTGGTGAGCACGGTGGACGTCTTCTTCTTGACATCGACCACCGTCACGCGATCGGTGCAGGAATAGCACGGATCCATGGAACCCACGATGATGGCGGCGTCGGCCACGGTGTTGCCGCGGAACATGTAGCGCAAAATCGGCCAGTTCGAGTACGTGGCCGCCTTGGCGCGCCAGCGATAGCATTTCTGGTTGTCCCCCACCTGAGCCCAGTGCATGTCTTCGCCGCGGGGCGCCTCGGTGTAGCCCAAGGCGAACTTGTGCGGTGTGTACTGCCAGTCTTCCGTTTGAATGGGCCCGGACGGCGCTCCCTCGAGCAGCTGCTCGATCATATCCAGGGAATCCATAAACTCCTCCACGCGCACCAGCGTGCGGCTCTGCACGTCGCAGCCGTCGTGGCTGCGCGCCGACATTCCCACGAGGAACTTGTAGCCGTCGAAGGGATGGTCGAAACGGACATCGCGGGCGATGCCGCTGCCGCGAACACAGGGCCCCACGGGGCTGAAGTCGCGGGCCACCGCCGGGTCAAGCCTTCCGATGCCGGCCGTGCGCGACTCGAAGTTGGCCGTGGACACGAGCATGTCCACGAGCGCCTCCACCTCGTGCCGCAGCTCCCGCACGTACTTGATCGTGGCGAGCTTCTGCTCGTCCAAGATGTCGCGCCGCACGCCGCCGATCAGGTTCAAGCCGTAGGTCTTGCGGGCTCCGGTGAGCAGCACGGCCAAGTCCATGGTCTTCTCGCGAACCCGGAAGAAGTGCTGGAATCCCGTATCGAACCCGCAGTAGTGGCACACCAGCCCCAGGTTCAGCAAATGAGAGTGCAAACGCTCGACCTCCAGCAAGATGGAGCGGATGTACTGGGCGCGCACGGGCACCTCGATGCCCTGGGCGTGTTCCACCGCCTCGGCGTAGGCCACCGAGTGGGCGTTGCCACAGATGCCGCAGATGCGATCCGCCAGAAACGTCACGGCGTCGTAGTTCAGGCGGCTCTCGGCCACCTTCTCCATGCCACGGTGCACGTAGAACAGGCGGTAGTCCGCATCGATGATGTCCTCCCCTTCCACGAACAGGCGGAAGTGCCCCGGCTCGTCGGAGGTGATATGCAGAGGGCCCATGGGCACCTCGGTCGTCTCCTCGGCATGGCCCTCGTAGAGAAACGAGTAGTTCTCCACATCGGTCACGGGAGCCGGGCGCTTGCGGTAGTCCATGGAGTCCTTGCGCAGCGGATACAGATTATCGGGCCAGTCGTCCGGCAGCACGAGCCGGCGCTCGTCGGGGAGCCCCATGGCGCGCAGGCCGAACATGTCGAAGGCCTCCCGCTCGCTCCACACGCAAGCGGGAACCCGCGGGGTCACCGACGGGTATTCCATGGAATGCGGATCCACCTCGGCGCGCACCACCACGAACCCCGGATCGCTCTCCTCCATAGAGAGCAGGTAGTACAGGGCGTAGCAACCATGCAGCGGACGCTCGTCGTTGGCCACCATGTTGGGCAGCCAGCCGCCGCGGCCGTAGTACAGAAACTCCACCACATCGGGCAGCATATCGGTGGGCACCGTAATGGTCACCTGATCGGCGGCCTGCCACGTCGCATCGAGCACCGCGCCGGGAAAGGTGTCCCTCACGGCCTGAACATGGGTCTCGCCCACGCGCAAAGGCGACTGCTTCTTCGTCGTCATTACTCGAACACCTCCTCGGGGGTATCATCGAAAGCCAAAGCCGCCAGGGCATCTTCGAACAAGCTGCCGGAAGAGAGGCCCTCTTCCTCGTAGGACATGACAATGGCGCTGGCCTCTTCAATGGAGCCGGCCAAGGGCCCCGGCAGCGCCACGCCGAGCAGCACCACCAAAGCGAGGAGCACCACCTCGGGCACAAGCGCCAAAGCGGGCACGTCGCCGCGCTTCACGCCCTCGGGCACGCGCCCCAGCGCCGATCCGGTGATCATGCGCACGAGCGCCATAATCACCACCACGAGCGCCACGAGCACAAGCGCCACGGCCCACCAAACTTCCGCGGCCACGCCGGCGAGAACCATGAACATCTCGCTGACGAACATGGCAAAGGGAGGGAAGCCCGCCAAAGCCAGGCAGCCGGCCGCGAACAGCACGCCGGTCACCGGCGCCACCGAAATGATGCCCGAGATCTTCGCGAGGTCGCGCGTGTGGTACTTCATCATCACATTGCCGGACAGGCAGAACATGAGGGCCTTGGTGAGGCCGTGGGCCACGCAATGCACGAGCCCGGCGATGATGCCGAGGGGGCCGCCGATGCCGAAGCACACGGCGATGAGCCCCACGTTCTCGCACGAGCTGTAGGCCAGCTTGCGCTTGAGGTCGTTCTGCTTGTACACCTCGAAGGCCGCGTAGCACACCGACAGCACGCCAAGGATCATCATGACCGTCTGGGGGAACGTCGCGCCTACATTGGCCGCCGTCAGAATATAGAAGCGCAGCACGATGAGGATGGCGCATTTCAAAAGCACGCCGGAGAGCAGGGCCGACACCGGGCTCGGCGCCTCGGAGTGGGCATCGGGGAGCCACGTGTGCATGGGGAACAGGCCCGCCTTGGTTCCAAAACCGATGGCCGCGAATACGAACGCGATCATCATGAGGGACCGGTCCATGAACGGCGCGTTGGGAAGGATGGCTGTCCAGAACACCGCCTGGTGCGGATCGGCCATAATGTCGGCGGCGTTCGCATAGACGAGCAGCGTCCCGAACAAGCCGAAGGCCACGCCAGCCGTGCAGACGATGACGTACTTCCAAGCCGCCTCCAGGGCGAGTTTCGTGCGGTACACACCGACGAGAAACACCGTGGAAAGCGTCGTGGCCTCCACCGAAACCCACATCATGATGATGTTGTTGGAGGTGACGGCGAGAATCATCGAGAACACGAACAGACTGAAGAAGGCATAGTACTGCTTCACCTGGGAGGGCCCGAGTTTGCCCTCGGCCACATCGTGGGCCACATAGGGCAGCGAGTACACGCCCGTGCAAGGCGCGATGACGGCGATGAGCCCCAAGAACAGGGCGCTGAGGCCATCGAGATGGAACCACTCCCCCAAAGCGAAGATGTCGCTGCCCGCAAAGGCGGCCACCACAAGCGTCAGACCCGCTACCGCGACGCCCGCCAGGGAGAGTACGTGAAGAGTCTCGTAGGCGCCGCGGGGAGTCGATTTCGCTGGCAGCACGGCAATGAGCAGCGCCGCCGCCAAAGGACAGCCCAAAAGCACCAGAAGTAACATTGAGTAATCCATGGCTTATCCCTTCAGCTCGCAGAGGTCGTCGGCGTCAAGGGTGTGCGCATAGCGCGCCATGCGCCACACGAGCACCGCCAAGATAATCACCGCGAAGATGGCGTCGGTGGCGACGCCGATCTCCACCAGCTCCGGCGCCTGAGGCGCCAGAAGCGCGAGCGTCACATGGGAGCCGTTCTCCATCAGGCAGTATCCGAAGATCTGCTTGAAGATGGAGCGCTGGATAACGATGCAGGTGAGCCCGATGAAGAAGTGCGCGAGCGACACGGCCAGCGTGGGCTTGACCGCCGCAGCCGTGGGCAAATCGATGCCGGAGACGGCCACGAAGCAGACGAACACCTCCACGGCCACCAGCGCCACCGACTTCATGGGGTTTAGCTTCGGCGGAAGGTCCGCCTCGGCGTCGTCGCCAATCTTCTTCAGCGTGAACAGCAGGATGGCGGGCACGAGCACCACCTTCGTGGCGAAGGCCGTGGCCGACCAGGTGAACAGCTCTGTCGAGCCCGTGACGGCGCCGAGCGAAGCGAGCACGCCAACGAGCACCAGGGACTGCAGCGAGTACAAGAAGGCCGCCGCCCGTCCGGTGCGGGCGAGCACCACCATCATCGAGGTGATGATGAGGCAGGCGCCGAGCACATTGACTAATGGGTAACCGAACATATTCACCACCTAAATTCCAATGACGAGGAACACGAGGGACAGCGAGGCAATCCCCACGACGAACCAGGTGTAACGGCCGAGATACTTGTAGCGCACGCGCATGACCGCGTTCTCGATCACCGAGGCGACAAGGAACACCGCGAGCACCTTGCACGCGTAGGCCACCAGGCCGCCGAGCAGATCGAGAGGAGACGCCGTGGCCGCCGCGCCGAAGGGCAGAAAGATCGCCACGAACAAGCTCGCCACCACGAGCTGCTTGAGCGAGACGCCCAGCTTCATCATGGCCAGCGACGGACCCGAGTAGGCGGCCAGAGGGCCTTCCTGAATCTCCTGCTCCGCCTCGGCCAGATCGAACGGGAGCTTTCCCGTCTCGATGTAGCAGGCCATGGCGCAGGCCACGCCGGCCACGACGACGGCCACGAAGGGGCATGCCGTCAGATTGGCCACCGATGAGGCCATAAGCCCCACGTTGGTCGAGCCCGCGGCCACGGCCATGACAAAGAGCACCAGTATGAGCGAGGGCTCAACCAGCACGCCCACGAGCAGCTCGCGCACACCGCCGATGGCCGTGTAGGAACCGGCCGAGTCGATGGAGGCCAGGGCGAACATGAAGCGCGGAAGGGCCATGAGGTACAGAATGGTGATGATGTCGCCGAGAATAGGCACCGGGCACGCCTGAGTCACAAGCGGAAGACCCGCAGCGAGCAGGATGAACGAGCCCAAGAATATCGGCGGCGCAAGGCGGGAGACAATGCTGCTTCCGCCCTCCTTCACCTCGCAGCGGCGCCACAGCTTCGCCAGGTCGTAGTAGTCCTGCAGCACGCTCGTGCCCGTACGGGAGTGCATCTTCGCACGAATCTTGCGGGTGATGCCGGAAAGAAGCGGGGCGATGGCGACCAGAAGGATGGCCTGAAGTATCGCGATAATGATAGTCATGGCATCCCCCTAACGTACCAGGATGATGAGCGCGAGGAAGAACACCAGCGCGCCGACGATGTAAACGATGTAGGTGCGGAAATCCCCGCTCTCCATGCGGCCGAACCAGGCGCCCACATCGCTCACGATGGAGAGCACCGAGTTGGAAAGCGCCGGAGCGTGCCGCTCGGCTGGAGCGATGCCGACCGTCCGGTCGCGATCGTAGCGCGAGGCCACAGCGCCGGTCGCCACGGGGGCGGCGGGAGCCTCTTCGGCATCGGACTCAAGCGCGCGGGCGATCAAGCGGGCAACCGCCTGGCCGGCGCGGTTCACGCCGTAGCGAAGGGCGTAGAGCGGCCCCATGAAGGTCTTGACGTTCGCGCCCACCGTAGAGGCGAGCGTCTCCATGGACAGATCCGCCTCATAGCCGCACGCCCACGTGCTCGGGTCGCTCTTCATGCCGCCCTTCCGATTGGCGGCATTGCGCACCAAGGCGCACAGGGCGATGACAACGGCCATAAGAGCGGCCATGATGAGCGGCGAGACTACCGAGACCGTGTCCAAGGACACCAGTGTCGCGCCCTCGACCACCGGCAGAGACGGCGCCGCGAGCATCGAGCTCGCGATGGAGCTGATAACGGGCGCCACCCAGGCCGCGCCGAGTCCCAGAGCGATGCAGGCCACCGTGAGGATGACCATGGCGATGGTCATGGGAGCCGGCACCTCGTGGGCATGCTCGGCCGCCTCCGAACGGGGACGGGCGAGGAACGTCACGCCGAAGGCTTTCACGAAGCAGGTGACCGCCAGAGCGCCGGTGATGGCGAGGGCCACCACGGCAAAGGCGAAGACGATGCGCATGAAGATGCCGCCGTCCATGGCCGCCCCAATGAGTCCCTGGTAGGTGAACCACTCGGACACGAAGCCGTTGAGCGGCGGGATGGCCGAAATGGCGAGGGAGCCGATGAGGAAGCACACCGCCGTGATGGGCATCACCTTCGCCAGGCCGCCGAGCACCTCCATGTTGCGGGTGCCCGTGACATGCAGCACGCTGCCGGCGCCGAGGAAGAGCAGGCCCTTGAACATGGCATGGTTCACCAAGTGATAGAGACCGGCCAGAAGCCCGATGGCGGCGAGCCAAGGCAGATCTGCGGCCCAGCCGTAGATGCCCACGCCGACACCAAGCAGGATGATACCGATGTTCTCGACGGAGTGGTAGGCCAGAAGACTCTTGAGGTCGTGCTCTCCCAGAGCATAGACCACGCCGAGCACCGAGGAGACGGCGCCGATGACGATGACGAGCACGCCCCAACCAACTTCGCCGCCCGCAGCGCCGAGCAGATCGAAGCACACCTTGCAAATACCGAAGATGCCGATCTTGATCATGCCGCCGGACATGAGCGCACTCACGTTGGAGGGCGCCGCCGGATGGGCCTGGGGCAGCCACGAATGGAAGGGCACCATGCCCGCCTTCGCCCCGAAACCGAAGAAGGCCAGCGCGAAGGCCAGCGTGGCGATGCCGGGGGCGAACGCATGGGTGCGGAACGCCTCGAACTCGAGCGAGCCGGTGGCCGAGGCCATGGCGAAGAACGAGCACGCGATCATCAGAAAGCCGATGTGGGCCATGATGAGGTACAGAAAACCGCCCTTGAGCGACGCTTCCGTCCGGTCGATGATGACGAGCACGTAGGACGTGAGCGACATCAGCTCGAAGAACACGAGGAACCAAAAAGCGTTGTCGGCCAGGATGACGAGGTTCATGGAGGCGATGAACAGGTTCATGAAGAACCCGATGACGCCAATGCCCGCCTCGTAGTACTCATCGAAGTAGGAAAGCCCGTAGAGCCACGCCACGAAGGCCAGCGCGGCGATGACCGCGATGAGAAGGCCCGCCAGCGGATTCAGCAAGAGCGTGAAGTTCGTGAAGGGCATAGGCCCGATCCAGCTGGCGTAGGTAGCCGTCTGGAACAGCGCGCCGATGCCGCCGGCAAAGCTTAAGGCCGCTGCCCCCATGCCGCCGACGCAAGCGATGGTCTTGGAAGCAGCGCGGGCCTTCGACGCCACCAGCGACAGTACGCCGGTGGCGCAGGAGAGCCCGAGGGAAAGCAGTATCAGTTCCAACATTTAGGCCTCCTTCAAGTTCGTCGTTCGACCCATCATGATCTGGTTGGCCGCCACGGCGGCGCGCATCTTGTCCTTGCGAACGCCCGCGAGCGTCGTGGCATCGCGCACGTAGAGCGCCTTGGTCGGACACGCTTCGACGCAATGGGGCTCCTCGTCGGGGCCCAAGGTGGAGCACAGGTCGCACTTGACGGCGCAGGTGTAGACGCCGATGCTCCAAGCCAGCAGAGGCGATGTGCCCCGCGGCTGAGTGGGAGTGGGATAGGAGATGCCGGCAACGCCCGCCGTGGACGTGCCCGAGGGATGGATGGCGCCGAAGGGGCACACCACCGCGCACAACTTGCAGCCTATGCAGGTCTGCTCGTTCACGACGATGGCCTCTTCGGTGCGCTTGATCGCATCCACGGGGCAAACCGCCAAGCACGGCGCCCCCTCGCACTGATGGCAGGTGACGGCGGCCGTCACCTGCGGGGTAAACGTCAGTGCGAGACGGGGCTCCGCCTGCAGCCCGGCCACACGGTGGCCGTGGCTGCAGGCGGCAAGGCACGTGCCGCATCCAATGCACCTATCCGGCTCTATGGCGATGAAAGTGTTCATCAGAGTCCTTTCGGAATGAGTGCGGTAGCGAGACGCCCTATTGAGCGGCGGGCGCGACGTTCTGAGGTGCCGCCTCCGCAGCCAGGCGATCTTTCATCGCGCTGTAGAGCGACTGCATATGGCGCTCGGCCCACACCTGGTCGTCGATGCAGTGCACCTCGCAGGCGGAGTACTTGTCCTCGGGCGTACCGGACAGCGGGTCGGTCACATGCATGGTCAGGTCGTTGCACTTGCCGATCCACCATTGGTAGGTCATGTAGACGGCGCCCTTGTTGATGCGCTCGTCCAGCTTCGCGCGCGTGATCACCTTGCCGCGGCGCGAGCTCACCCAGACCAGATCCTCGTCCTTGACGGTGCGGGCGGCGGCATCGGCGGGGTTGATGTGCACGTAGCCCGGCTCGTCGGCCAGCATCGAGAGCACCTTGCAGTTGCCGGTCATAGAGCGGCAGGAGTAGTGCCCCACCTCGCGCACCGTGCACAGCACGAGCGGATAGGCGTCGTCGGGCATCTCGGTGGGCTCCACGAAATCGTGAGCCATGAGAATGGCCTTCTTGTCGGCGGTGTTGAACTGGCCGTTCTTGTAAAGCGTCGGAGTGCCCGGGCATTCCAGCGTCGGAATCGGCCACTGGGCATGGCCCACGCCGGCCATCTTCTCGTAGGTGGCGCCGTAGAAGTTCGGGCACAGCGAGCGCATCTCGTCCCAAATCTCCTGGGTGTCCTCGTAGTGCATGGGATAGCCCATGCGGGTCGACAGCTCGCTGAAGATCTGCCAGTCGTGCTTGCACTCGCCCTTGGGCGGCACGGCAGCCGTAAAGCGCTGGAAGGTGCGGTCGGAAGCGGAGAACACGCCGTCATGCTCGCCCCAGGACGTGCCCGGGAACACCACGTCGGCCAAAGCCGTCGTCTGAGTCATGAAGATGTCCTGGCTGATGAGCAGCTCGAGGTTCTCCAGCGTCTCCTTCATATCGGCGGAGTCGGGCTCAGTCTGCAACGGATCCTCGCCGAAGTTGTAGAAGGCCTTGATCTTACCCTCTTTCACGCCATGGGGCAGGTCGGTCAGCTTGAAGCCGGGCTCGGCGGGAAGCTTCCCCTCCGGCAGACCCCATGCCTTTTCGAACTTGGCGCGGGCCTCGGGGTTCTCCACCTTCTGATAGCCGGGAAGCAGGCTCGGCCACATGCCCATGTCGCAGGAGCCCTGGACGTTGTTCTGGCCGCGCACCGGAGCCAGGCCGGCGTTGTCGCGGCCGATCTGGTTCGTGACGCAGGCAATGGCGGCGATGGTGTGCACCGTCTTCACGCCCTGGCGCTGCTGGGTGACGCCCATGCCCCAGCCGATAATGGAGTTGGGGGCCGTAGCGTACATGCGGGCGGCCTTGCGAATATCGTCGGGGCTGCAGCCGCAGATGTCGGCGACCGACTCCGGCGTGTAGTTCTTGATGGTCTCCCACCACTCGTCGAAGCCGTTGGTGTGGGCGTCGATGAAGGCGCGGTCGTGCAGGTTCTCGCTCACGATAACGTTGGCGAACGCATTCATGAAGGCGAGGTTGCAGCCGTTCTTGATCTGGATGTACAGATCAGCGATGCGCGCCGTCTCAATGGAGCGCGGGTCGACGACGATGATCTTGGCGCCCTTCTCCTTGGCCTTCACGATACGGCGGGCGACGATCGGGTGCGAGGCCGAGGGGTTGTAGCCGAACAACATGATGAGGTCGGCGTTCTCCATGTTGGGAATGGAGACGGACATGGCGCCGGAGCCCACGGTGTCCATAAGGCCGATGACCGAGGGGCCGTGGCAGGTGCGGGCGCAGTTGTCGATGTTGTTGGTGCCCACGCAGGCGCGGGTGAACTTCTGCATGACGTAGTTGGCCTCGTTGCCCGGCCCGCGCGAGGAGCCCGTGAGCATAATGGCGTCGGGGCCGTACTTCTCCTTGATGGCCATGAGCTTTTTGGCCGTGAAGTCCAGCGCCTCGTCCCAGGTGACGCGCTCCAGCTCGCCGCCCTTCTCGCGGCGGATCATCGGATGCAGGATGCGCGGCGTGAGAATCTTGGTGTCGTTGATGAAATCGAAGCCCGACAGGCCCTTCAGGCACAGCTCGCCCTCGTTGGTCACGCCATCGAGGCCCTCGGCGCCGATGACCATGCCGTCGTCCACGATGAGATTGAGCTTGCAACCGGCACCGCAGTACGGGCAGACGGCCATGTGCTTTTCCATAGTGCAATTCCTCCTTGGGGCTAGTTGAGATCGGTGTTCAAGGGCACGCTCGAGAAGGCGCCCGAGGCCACGGCGGCCCTCATACGGCGCTGACGCTGGCGGTCGGCCAGCTCCTCCTCGTCGACGACCATAAGACCTCCGGTGGGGCAGGCCTCCACGCAGGCCGGGCCGCCCTCGCGGTCGTAGCACAAATCGCACTTGACAAGGGATGCCTTGGGAGCGCTTTCCACCGTAAGGCCGCCGAGCTTGGCCGCGCCCTCCTGGGAGACGACCTCCACGGCTCCATAGGGACAGGCGAGCACGCAGCTGCGGCAACCGATGCAGCGCTCCTGCTTGACGGCCACGCGGGCGCCATCGAAGTATAGCGCGCCTTCGGGGCACGATGCCACACAGGGCGCGTCGGCACAATGGTGGCACACGATGGGCGCCGAAATGGTAAGGGTGGTGATGAGATTCAATCGCGGCTTGGGAACGTCACCCGGCACACTGTGCTTCAGAAGACAGCCCGCCATGCAGGTCTGGCAACCAATGCACAGGCCCGGGTCGGCAATGACGAATTTGGAACCCATGTAGATCCTCCTACGCTCTTCTCGCGCGACAGCCGCAAGGCCGTCGCTGGCATGATTCCGCGCCCTGCCGTTGCCTCCCCTATCGTCGGATCGGCCCAAGCACGGAGCGGCGGCTCGCTTCACCCAACAAAGACGCGCGCCTCCTGACGCTGCGCAACGACTTCCCGGCGCTCCGGAATCGCCGGGAGTGCTCTTTGCGCACCCCTCAAAATGGACGCAGGTGTCCCCTGCGGTAAAGCCGTAGCAAAGGAAAAAGATATTAAGTCGGACAGCTAGTGCCTCTCGAAGATGTCACGGCCGTTATACGCCCCTCGAAAGTGTTTCGCAAGAGTGAATTTTGGCTTTTTTCAAATTGGAAATAAGGGACAGCTTGGATGAGCCTTCTTCTATTTGTAGTGTATTTGTACTACACTATATTCCATTTCCCAGGGGTTTCTTTATGAAGTTGGTACAAAACCCCCGAAATAAGCCTCTTCTCGCTACCGAAGAGGCCGCAACGGCGCTACCCAGGAGGCTCCCATGGCCAAGCACGCAACCATGCAAATTCGCATCGATGAGGATCTCAAAGAACAAGCCGACCGCCTCTTCGAGGCCCTTGGCCTCTCCCCCTCCGAGGCCGTGCGCCTCTTCGTGGCCCAATCGGTTATCGAGCGACGGCTCCCCTTCACGCCGCACCTCAGCAAAAGCGAGGGGGGCACGTCGGCTTTCGGCAAGCTGCGCCATTACGCCAACCCCCACCTTACGGGAGACGAGCGCGCCGCATGGCTCAAAAAGCAGGGGGAGAACACGGGCGACGCGCGCTTTCGCACGACAACCGTCGCCGACCCCGCCACAACCATCGTGGATGAAACCGTCCTCTTGCACTACCTGCTCGACGACGAGCCGCGACCATCGGCCAAAGCGCGGCGCCTGATCGCCTCCGGATGCGCCCAAGCTTATCCGGAAACGGCGGCGCTCACCGTCCAGCTGCTCGAGGAGGACTACCGCGTTCCCCGATCGCTCATCGGCACCGTGATGGAGCTTCTCGCCGACGACGTCTCCTTCCAAGACGGCGCGACCGTCAGATTGGCCGCGCGCCTTTACGCCGGCAACCGCCTCTCGTTCACCGCTTGCCTCATTGCCGCCAGAAACGTGCTGACGGGCTATCCGGTGGAGACCTTCAACAAGCAGCTCTCCAACATCACCCGATAGGCCTCTGTTCGCCGCCAGAGAAGAATCGACTGCTCACAAAAAGGGCGCCCACCCCAAAGGGCAGGCGCCGTGCAAAACAGGTTGTCGCATCTGCGCGAGCTCGCTGCGCGCTTACAGGATGCGCAGGCTCACGTCCTTCAGCTGACGGCCGGTGACGGCACTCGGAGCGCCCGTCATGGGGTCGCTCGCGCTGCTCGTCTTCGGGAAGGCGATGACATCGCGGATGGAGTCCTTGCGGGCCAGAAGCATCACGAGACGATCCAAGCCCAGGGCGATGCCGCCGTGTGGCGGGGCGCCCAGCTCCAGCGCGCGAATGAGGTGGCCGAACTTCTCGTCGATCTCCTCATCGGTCAGTCCCACGACGCGCAGGATGCGGCGCTGCTCCTCGGCGTTGTGGATGCGGATGGTGCCGCCGCCCACCTCGAAGCCGTCCATGACCAAGTCGTAGGAGTAGCTGCCGCAGGCCAGCGGATCGCTCTCGATCTTGTCCAGATCCTCCTTCAGCACATGGGTGAAGGGATGGTGCTCGGCAGCGTACTTCTTCTCGTCCTCGTCGTAGCGGAACATGGGGAAGTTCACGACCCACAGCAGCGCGTGGCCCTCGCGGGGGATGTTCATGGCGTCGGCCATGTGCAGGCGCAGGGCGGAGAGCACCGCGTTGGCGATCTCGGGCTTATCGGCCGCGAACAGCAAAAGGTCGCCGGGCTCTACTTCCATCTCGGCCTTCAGGGCCGCCCACTCCTCGTCGGTGAAGAACTTCTTGATAGGGCTCTTCTCCTGGCCATCGGTGGTGAACGCCACCCAGGCCATGCCCTTGGCGCCGTTGGCCTCGGCGATGCTGGCGAGCTTCTCCACCTCGCCGCGGGACCAGTCGCCGGCACCCTTGACGTTGATGGCCTTCACCACTCCGCCGGACTGGGCCACGCTCGCGAACACCTTGAAGCCGGTGTCCTTCACAATGTCGGTGATGTCGTGAAGCAGCATGCCGAAGCGCACGTCGGGGCGATCGCAGCCGTACAGGCGCATGGCGTCGGCGTACTGCATCTTCTGCAGCGGGAAGGCGACGTCGGTCACACCCACGGCCTTCAAGGTCTCGGCCATGACACCTTCCATCATGTCGCACACGTCGTCGCCCTCGACGAAGGACATCTCGATGTCGACCTGGGTGAACTCGGGCTGGCGATCGGCGCGCAGGTCCTCGTCGCGGAAGCACCGGGCGATCTGGTAGTAGCGCTCCACGCCGGCGCACATGAGCATCTGCTTGAACTGCTGGGGGCTCTGAGGCAGGGCGTAGAACTTGCCCGGGTTCGGACGCGACGGCACGATGTAGTCGCGGGCGCCCTCGGGCGTGGAGTTCGCCAGAATCGGCGTCTCGATCTCCAGGAAACCACGCTCGTCCAGGGCCCGGCGCATGGCCTGGGTCACCGTGTGGCGCAGCTTCAGGTTGGCGAGCATCTCGGGACGGCGGATGTCCAGATAGCGCCACTTCATGCGCGTGATCTCATCGGTCTCGATGCCATCCTCAATGGAGAAGGGCGGCGTCACCGACGTGTTCAGCACCTGTACCGCATTGGCCAAAACTTCGATCTCGCCCGTGATCATGTTCGGGTTGATCGCCTCCGGTGCACGCTCGCGCACGCGCCCGGACACCTTCAGCACGTACTCGCGACCCAAGTGCTCGGCCGCATGGAAGTCCTCCTCGCTCACACAATCGGGATCGACCACCACCTGGGTATAGCCATCACGGTCGCGCAGGTCGATGAAGATGAGGCCGCCGTGGTCGCGGGTGTGCCACGCCCAACCGCACAAAGTCACCTCTTGGTTCACATCAGTCGCACGCAGCTGCCCGCAGGTGGCGGTATGCATGCAATATTCGTTGCGGAAGTCTTCCATAGTCGTTTCGTTGCTCCTAGGGGTCAAAAATCACGTGCCCGTAATCGTACCGCATTGCAGGCGCGCAAGCTAGCTTTCAGCGCGTTCAGCAACGGAAAAGCGCACAGACGGCAGCAAAAAGCCCCCGTCGCTCTCGCGCAGCGACGGGGGCTGAGCAATGCACGATCAGTTCTTATCCTTTGATCAGATCGCGCAGCACGTACTGGAGGATGCCGCCATTCTCGTAGTAGCGGCCCTCCGTGGGCGTGTCGATGCGCACGATGGCGTCGAAGGTTATGACGCCTCCATCGGGCTTCTCGGCCGTCACCTTCACGACAGCCGGGCTCGGCAGCCCCGCCGAGAAGTCGATGGGCGCCACCGTGATGGTCTCGGAGCCGTCGAGACCCAGCGTCTCCGCATTTTGCCCCTCGATGAACTGCAGCGGCAGGATGCCCATGCCGATGAGGTTGGAGCGATGGATGCGCTCGAAGCTCTCCGCGATGGCCACGCGCACGCCGAGCAGCATCGGACCTTTGGCCGCCCAGTCTCGGGACGAACCGGAGCCGTACATCTTGCCCGCAAGGACTGCCGCCGGCGTGTCGGAGGCGGCGTAGTTTTCGGCGGCGTAGTACAGAGGCGTTATCTCACCGGTAGTGAAGTCGCGGGTCCAGCCGCCCTTGCGGCCGTCCGCCAGCTTGTTCTGCAGCTTCACGTTCGCGAAGGTGCCGCGCATCATCACCTCGTGGTTGCCGCGACGGCTGCCGTAGGTGTTGAAGTCGGCCGGAGCCACACCATGGGCCTCCAGGTACTCAGCCGCCGGCATGTCCGGTGCGATGGCGCCGGCCGGCGAGATATGATCGGTCGTGATGAAGTCGCCGAAGTTGCCGAGCACACGGGCGCCCTCAATGGCGTCCTGGCCCGACACCTCACGGGTCATGCCGTCGAAATAGGGCGGCCGGCGCACGTAGGTAGAGCCGTCGTCCCAAGCGAAGGTATCGCTCGGCTCGGCGCCCAGGGCCTGCCACGCGGCGTCGCCCTCGAACATGTTTGCGGCACCCTGCTCGTACAAGTCGGCCGTCACGAACTCGTCCACAAGAGCGGCCACCTCGTCGGCGGCGGGCACAATGTCGGCGTAGAACACGGGATTGCCCTCAGCGTCCGCGCCAAGGGGATCCTTCTCCAGATCGATGTCCATGGTGCCGGCGATGGCGTAGGCGATGACGTTGGCCGGCTGCATCAGGTAGTTCTGCGACACGTCCGGCGAAATGCGGCCCTCGAAGTTGCGGTTGCCCGACAGAACGCTGGCCAGCTCGATGTCGTCGGCCACGGCATGCATGGCCTCGGACAGAGGGCCCGAGTTGCCAATGCAGCTCATGCAGCCGAAACCGCAGGTATAGAAGCCCAGCTGGCGCAAAGGCTCGGTGAGCCCCGCCCGCTCGAGCAGAAGCTCGGTGGCGCGGCTACCGGGAGCCAAGATGGTTTTCACCCAGGGTGCCGGCGCAAGCCCGCGCTCGGCGGCGTTGCGCGCCATGAGGCCCGTGGCCAGCATCATGGCCTGGTCGGTGGCCGTGGTGCAGCTCGTCACGGCGGCGATGGCAATGGCTCCGTGGGTCAGCTCGTAGTCCTCGCCGTCAACTTCCACATGCACCGTCGCATCGTCGAGGCCGCGCTCGGCGCAGATGGCGCGGAAGCGCTCGCCGGCCTTGGCGAGCGGAATGCGATCGTGGGGGCGCGAGGGGCCCGCCAGAGAAGGTTGAACCGTGGAAAGATCGAGCTCGATCACCTCGGCATAGGTGCGCGGCGCCGCCTCGGGATCATTCCAGTAGCCCTGGGCCTTCGCGTAGGCCTCAACCAGGGCCACCTGCTCGGCGCTGCGGCCTGTGAGGCGCAGGTAGTCCAGGGTGCGGTCGTCCACCGGGAACAGCGTGCAGGTGCAGCCGTACTCCGGGGTCATGTTCGAGATGCAGGCGCGCTGGGTGGCGGAAAGCGCCGCCACGCCGGGGCCGAAGCATTCCACAAAGCAGCCCACCACACCGCGTTCGCGCAGCATTTGTGCGAACGTCAGCGACACGTCCATGGCCGACACGCCTTCGGACAAGTCGCCCGTCAGCTTCACGCCGATGACGCGGGGCACAAGCGTCGTGATGGGTTGGCCCAGCGCGGCCGCCTCCGCCTCGATGCCGCCCACGCCCCAGCCGAGCACACCGATGCCGTTGGCCGTGGGCGTATGGGAGTCGGTGCCCACAAGCGTGTCGAAGTACACCACGGGCGTGCCATCGGCGCCGGTAAGGCCGGCGGGAGACTCCATGACCACGCTGGCGAACTTCTCGATGTTCAGCTGGTGGCAGATGCCCTGTCCCGGCGGCACGATGCGCACGTTCTCGAAGGACTCCTGGGCCCACTTCAAAAAGTCGTAGCGCTCGCCGTTGCGCTTGAATTCCAGCTTCATGTTCTCATCCATGCAGCCGTCGCACCCGGCCACATCCGCGATGACCGAATGGTCGATGACCAAATCGCACGGCACTTGGGGATTAATCTTCTTCGGATCGCCGCCCAGATCGCCGCAGGCCTCGCGCATGACGGCGAAATCGACGAACACCGGCACACCCGTGAAGTCCTGGAACAACACGCGCGCCGGCGAGAACTCCACTTCCTCGCCCGTCTGGCCCGCCAAGCCGGCAGTTACGATGCGCTCGGCCATGGCCTGGGCCTCTTCGGGCGTGCGCCCGCAGCGCAGCGCATTCTCCAAAAGCACGGTAAGGGAGTAAGGCAGCTGCGCCGCCCCCTCTATCTCGCTCACCGGGTAATAGGTGTAGGCCCCATCGCCCACCTTCAAAGAAGCTTCAAAGCTCATGTGTCAATCTCCTTGGAACTAAGCTACATTTTCGATGATCTGAGCGGCACGGCGCTTGAGCATGCCCTTGCCGTTCTCGGCATCGAAGCGCATACGATCGGCCAGGGCGCTTTTCACAGACCCGTCCAGCTTCCCCTGGGAGAAGTCGATGACCGCCAGAAGCATATCCTGGAATTCCAAATCCCCGTGATAGCACTGGATGCCCTCGTCGATGAGAGGCCATACTTTTTCCGAGCGTTTCTCGGTCGTCGCGCCCAGCTTGCACAGAAAGCGCATGGCGGCCAAGCGCAAAGGACCGCTGTCCTCGTCGAACAGGGCCGCCTCGGCGCCGGGGATGGCCTTGTCGCAGGGCCGAGAGTCGAAGGACACGACGTAAGTCAGCGCATCAAGACATTCCCAACGCGTCTGAGCCTCAGGGCGCTCCAATGCGTCGACGAGATCGGACGCGAAAGGCACGAGTATTTCAGGATTCTCAGCAGCCACGCCTGCAATGACCTTCGCTGCCTGCTGGCGGCCGCGGCGGCTCCCATCGGAAAGAGCCTCCACCAACTCCTTCAGCTTCGCCGAATCCTTCAGCGCCTCCTCAACGCGCTTCTTATCTTCAGGGGTCTCTGAACTCAAGGGAAACCTCCCTTTCCTGACGAGCCCTTCGGCTCTGTCATCGACGCCAGTTTTCCAGAAAACATTATACGCGTCCTTATATTTTCAAAGAAAGAAGCCGTTCCCATTTCACGGTTAAGGGCGCACAAAAACAAAAAGACGCCCGCATGGGCGTCCAAATAATAATATAGTTTTGTCGCACAGGCTCGCCCGAGGAAGTCGGCGAGGGTCCGGCAGGCGCCCGGAATCGCCCCGCCTCGGGGCCGAGCGGCCTCCGCGCCGCGCCGAGCCCCGAACAAGGGGCGAGGCCGGGCGCCCGTCGGAGCCGCGGCGTCGGCAGGTCCGGCCGTCCCGCCAGGGCGGCCGGAACGCAGAAAAGCGCCCCCTGCGAGCGGAACGACCTGTCCTCCCGCGGCCTGGCGCCGCAGTACTTTCGGCGAGGTGGGGCTTAACTGCCGAGTTCGGAATGGGATCGGGTGATCCCCCACTCCATGGTTCCGC
>NZ_JANGBP010000129.1:0-424 GCF_024462535.1 Adlercreutzia sp. DFI.6.23 | reverse complement strand
AAAACTTGCTTGCCTCCAGTTCCAAAGCAAGTTTTTATCATTGGTTTGGCTCAGATGCAAACGACGAACTCATCTTGGCGTTCAATTGTATTTGGAATTTCTCTACAGGTCTCACACTGATCGCCGGATTCTTTGTTCTGCGAAAAGAGTGCATTAACAAACTCTTTCCCGTTCTTCTCATCTTCCTGACAACGGTTGGTCTTATGACCGCATTATTTAGTTGCAGCTTTACTCAAATGCCGTCATCGGGCTTTTCCTTGGTCTCTCTCGTCATCGGACTCTATTACGGAGCCGGTTTTCTTTTATGGCTGTCTCTCGCAGAGACGCGCTCCTTTGCTAATGCCATATTCGAAACATCAGCAGCACTTGTCATCGCATCGCTGGGATACTTTGTCTTGAGGGGGACCGGCGCGTGGAATTCATC
>NZ_JANGBP010000128.1:0-424 GCF_024462535.1 Adlercreutzia sp. DFI.6.23 | reverse complement strand
CCGGGGACACGTCCACCTCGAAGCAGCGGGCCGCGCCGCCGTCCCAGATGAGGTCGACGCGTCCGAGATCGCGCACGCTGTAGGCGCGGTAGACTTCCAGCGCCGCCCGCTCGATTTCCGCGCGGATTGCCTGGGCATCGGCCGCGTTGGGGGAAAGCGACTCGTCGCGCACGGGGCAGAAGAACTCCTCAGCGTCGTCGGCCATGCGGGCCGCCGCGTCGTAAAAGCCCTCGCGAGCCACAATATCTACCGGCGGCAGCGCGTGGGCGTCCCAGCCGGTGCCGAGGATGGACACGGAAAGCTCCACGCCATCGACCCACTGCTCGATGTTCACGGCCTCGTCGTAGGACAGCGCTTCGAGCACCGCCTCGCCCAGCTCCTCCTGGCTTTTCACCTTGTGCACGCCCAGGGCGCTGCCGCCGTG
>NZ_JANGBP010000127.1:0-424 GCF_024462535.1 Adlercreutzia sp. DFI.6.23 | reverse complement strand
GTGATCGCGAATCTCCGCCTCGCGGGCCATCACAGTCGGCAGGTCTACCGTCTCGCGCTGGGCGATGAGTACCGTCACGTCGTCGCGCCAACGACGTCCAGCAGGCTTATTACGGGCTGTCCTCCGTCACGCTCTTCATCATCGGCGCTCTGGTGTTTTTCCTGCCCACCGGTTTGGTGGCGGCCGAACTGGCTTCCGGCTGGGGCCAGCGCGGCGGCATCTTCCGCTGGGTCGGCGAGGCTATGGGCCCCGGACTGGCATTTACGTGCCTGCTCATCCTGTGGTTCCAGACCTCCATCAACTTCGGTATGGGCGTTGCGTCGGCATCGGCCACCATCGGCTTCTACACACCTGATTGGGACTGGGCCGTGCAGTTCATGAACCATCCGGAGAACCAGTTCTTCATCATTCTGGCGTGGCTGGC
>NZ_JANGBP010000126.1:0-424 GCF_024462535.1 Adlercreutzia sp. DFI.6.23 | reverse complement strand
CCATGCCCGGCGCGAGGCCCGCAAGTCCGGGGTGAGCTGCGAGGCATGGCGCTCCAGCTCGCGGCGGGACGCCTCCTCGGCTTCCTCGGGGGTTTCCGGGCGCCCGATGAGCTCGCCCACCACCGGCACCGACTCGGCCAGGCTGCGCCACAGCCCCGCGGCCTCCTCGTCGCGGATGCGCTCGCCAACGGCTCGGGCCTCGGGCGCCACGTCCACCGAGCCGTAGGCGTCCGCACCCACCGACAGCGCGTCCATGACGCTGTGGTAGGTGACGATGCGCCCCGGGTCGTCGGGCGGGGCGTGCAGGGTCAGAAGCTGGGCCAGCACGCTGCGCATCTGGGAGCGCTCCACGATGGCGTCGACAAGCCCGTGCTCGAGCGCGAACTCCGCCGTCTGGAAGCCCTCGGGCAGCTCCTGCTTGATG
>NZ_JANGBP010000125.1:0-425 GCF_024462535.1 Adlercreutzia sp. DFI.6.23 | reverse complement strand
CGCTGAGGTGGTGCTCCTCGTGCGCGGCGGCGGATCCTTCGAGGATCTCATGCCCTTCAACGACCGTTGGCTGGCGCGCACCATTGCCGCCTGTCCCGTGCCCGTGGTGACGGGCATCGGGCATGAGCCGGACACCTCCATCGCCGATATGGTGGCCGACGTGCGGGCCTCGACGCCCACGGCGGCCGCAGAGGCCGTGGCGCCGGCTCAGGGCGAGATCGCCGCCCGCATCCAGGGGCTCGGCGCCGCCATGGGCCATGCCGAGAGCCGTCGTTTGGACGCGCTGTCGATCAAGATGGAACGGGTGGCTTCCCTGCCGCTGTTCCGCGAGCCAACGCGCCTGTTCGACGGCGAGGCGCTGGCCTTGGACGACCTGTCCGACCGCCTCGGCCGCGCGCTGCCGGAGGCGCTGCGCGAGGATCGCC
>NZ_JANGBP010000124.1:0-425 GCF_024462535.1 Adlercreutzia sp. DFI.6.23 | reverse complement strand
GGCGACATGGCAGCAGCCGATGGCGAGCAGCGCCGCCAGCGCGGCCACGACGACAAGCCCTAGCGTCACGCGGCCGGTCGCTAGCGCGCCCGCATAAGCGAGATCGGACTCGCGAGCGTCTCGCAACGTGAAAGGCACATCTGACATCGCGGTGCTCCTAGAACGGCGGCAGATACACTTTGTCGCGCGACTGCGGAATGGCCCGGCGCACCAGCTCGCGCAATCCCCGCACCACCTCGTCCATGAGGGTCACGGGGATGCCCATCATCATGAGGCTGTCGTCCACGTCCGACGAAGCGCGGCACCCGTAACAGCCGAACGAGATGTTGATCTCACCGGAGGTGAGCGGGATGAGCGTGGTCTCGACGCACTGGGCTTTGTAGCCGGATGCGTGGAAGTCGTGCCTGTGACCAGTATAGTAGGAC
>NZ_JANGBP010000123.1:0-425 GCF_024462535.1 Adlercreutzia sp. DFI.6.23 | reverse complement strand
TGGATGACGGCAGCTGGGGCTATTTCGTCGGACATAACCCCGGCTCGTTCGCACCGGTGCGTTCGCTGTCCTCGGGCGATGCCGTCGTCGTGTGCGACCGCTCGGGAGGGCGGTGCACTTATACGGTGAGGGATGTGTTCCAGGTGGAGGAGACGGCCACGTGGAAGACCATCGCTTCGCGGGTAACCGGTTACGGCGAGTCGGTGGTGCTGCAAACCTGCGCGGGCGACGGCATGAACGTCATCGTCGTTGAAGCGTAGGGGTGGGCGACTTTGCGGCACGCGCCGGCTTGAAAAGAGAAGAGCCCGGAAGCCCTTGGGCATCCGGGTCGAACCAGCGGCTTGTCGGAGAGCCAGCGGCTACTCGTCGTCCTCGTCGCCGTGGCCGTGGTCGTGCTCGGAGATGTCGCTCACGGGCTTCTCCAG
>NZ_JANGBP010000122.1:0-426 GCF_024462535.1 Adlercreutzia sp. DFI.6.23 | reverse complement strand
CGCGGCATGGCCGATGGCTTGGAAACTGAGCGCCGCAAGGTGGCCGAGCTGCAAATGGTCATCGGCCATGCCGCGCATGCGGCGGTCGAGGGTCGTGATCCACAGACACAGGGCGAGCACGGCCACCGCCAACACACCGAGGCCTACAGCCACCAGGCCAAACGGCGAAGATAGAAACTCAAACACGGGTGCGCCCTTCCCCATAAAAGATAACAACCAATGAATGGGATGATATACGACTGCGCCCCTATTGTCGATACGAAAATAGGCGATTTACCTGCTGGGAGCGGCCTTTATTCCGACACCTGGGCCACAAGCTCGGCCAGCTCGGCCACCGTGGCGTTGTTGCGCGCCATCTTCTCCGCGCTTTGCGCCGCCCCCTCGGCCGCCGCGGGCGCCCCCGCCGACGCCGATGCAGCCGAGGAC
>NZ_JANGBP010000121.1:0-427 GCF_024462535.1 Adlercreutzia sp. DFI.6.23 | reverse complement strand
CGAGCTTCCGCATCGCCTTGTCGGCGTTCCTCGTGAAATCAATTCGACAGGCCACAGTGCGCCCTTACCTCGTCGATGCTGTACGTCTCAAGCCTGCCAGCACGATAGTCCTCGATATCCTTGAGAATCCCGTACTCGTACTCGAAACGGTCGATAGCTTCTTGCAGGGCTTCGTTAACGTAGAAGCTCCTCGACCTGCCAGTCTCCTTCGCAAGACGGCTGTAGCGCTCGTTCAACTCGGTTGGAATCCTGATTGATGTGACCGCGGTAGCCATGTCGCACCTCCTTGTCGTGTATTACAGGTACTACTATAACACATCATCTAGCCCGCCCGCGATACGTCCTCTGCTGTGCAGCGTGGTCGCGGTTCCACGCATCCGCCGCCCGCTGCGCATCGCGCAGCACGTCATTAAGGCTCTGTTGCCTT
>NZ_JANGBP010000120.1:0-427 GCF_024462535.1 Adlercreutzia sp. DFI.6.23 | reverse complement strand
CACCAACGAGCGTTACGACAATATCACGGAGGTTTGTGACGCCTGCGTGAGGAAGTCCCCGAAGACCATGACCACCACCCAGAAGATCGACCGCGTGGTTACCAACCGCATCCTGGGCATCCCGATCTTCATCGTCATCATGTTCCTCGTGTACTACATCTCGGTGTCCACCGTGGGCACCATCGTCACCGACTGGGCCAACGACGGCCTGTTCGGCGATGGCTGGCTCTACACCGGCACCGAACAGTACGAGGCCGCCGTCGAGGAGTTCGAGGGCATCCTCGAGACCGACGAGGGCGTGGCTGCCTTCGAAGCCGGCGAGTTGGAGGAGCCCGATCCGGCCGACTACGGCTTCTACCACGTGGGCGTGCCCGTCGTGGTGCGCGGCTGGCTTGAATCCATCGGCGCCGCTCCCTGGGTGCAGTCG
>NZ_JANGBP010000012.1:0-82630 GCF_024462535.1 Adlercreutzia sp. DFI.6.23 | reverse complement strand
GACGGGTGGATGGCCGCCTACTCGACCGTCCGTCTAAAGGCCTTCCGGGAGGGCGGCAGGACCGTCTACGATACGATAGACAACCGCAGGAGGCGGTTGGGGCTGGCGGCGTAGGCCGCTGTCCAAGTAACTGTCCGCACCCCCGGGACGCTTACAACTCGCGATCTCGTGCATTTTCAGGCAGTTCGTCGCTCCCAAGTTCCAAACCTCCGGATATCGACACCGGTTCGCGACACCCGATCCTCCAAAGGCAGTCGCGCGGATCCGATACCAGCTCCAGAAAAGGCCGCCCTTCGGTGTTGCCGTACGATTGCCGTGCGTGGACCGCTTAATGGATTATTCATCGGATTTGAGACGAAAGCCTTGAGGATTGGGGTATAATCCCCTCTGCCTCTGCGGGTGTAGTTCAATGGTAGAACTCCAGCCTTCCAAGCTGATAACGCGGGTTCGATTCCCGTCACCCGCTCCAGAAATGCCACGGCCCCGTCACTGCGACGGGGCCGTTTTCTTTTCTGGTGCGCCCAGTAGGAATCGAACCTACAACCTACGGATTAGAAGTCCGTTGCTCTATCCGTTGAGCCATGGGCGCTTAACGTTCGCCGGGGTCGCCCGGTCGCAAGCCATTATAGCGCATCTTCTCGCGCAGCAAACCTCGAAGACGAACCCGCGCCCTCAGCGTTCGAAAGCGCCGCTATTCGCAGGGGCAGCCCTTCCCTACCCCCACGTCTCGCGCATGTAGGACCAGCGCTCGTCGCGAGCGCGCTCGATGAGGGCCAGATCGGCTCCGTCGTCGGCGGAGAAGCGTCCCTGGCGGCGCAGGTAGGGCTCGATGGGCTTGAACGACTTGGGGTCGCGGTTCAAGTGGAACGTGCCGCCGGGCGCCCCCGTGAGCGCGGGACCCTCGTACTCGGCGAGGTACCACAGGCCCGTATCCACGATCTCGCGCGCCACGTCTACCATGTCGGCCGAAGGGAAGCCCCAGCCCACGGGACACGGTGCCATCACGTGGATGAAACGGGTGCCCTTGATATCGCGCGCTCGTTCCACTTTCTTGATGAAGTCGTTCAGATACCCCACCGAGGCCGTGGCCGCGTAGGGGATGCGATGGGCCGCCACGATGTCGAACAGGCTCTTCTTCTGCGTGAGGCAGCCGTGCTCGCGCTTGCCCGCCGGTGTGGTGGTCGTGGAGGCGCCGAAGGGGGTGAGGCTCGACTTCTGGATGCCCGTGTTCATGTAGGCCTCGTTGTCGTAGCAGATGTAGAGCACGTCGTCGTTGCGGTCGATGGCGCCGGAGAGCGCCTGCAGGCCGATGTCCGCCGTGCCGCCGTCGCCGGCGAAACCCACCACGGTGACGTCCTCGGGCGCCGCCCCCTGGGCGCGCAGGCCCGCCTCGATGCCCGAGAGCACCGCCGCCGTGGCCGCAAAGGGCGTGATCATCGCGTTGTCGCCGAAGGCCAGCTGCGGGAAGTTGAAACCGGTGGCGCTCATGCAGCCAGCGGGCAGCGCCGCCACCGCATGGGGTCCGAGCACCTTGAGCGCTTGGCGCACGGCTAGGGCGCCTCCGCAGCCGGGGCACGCCTTGTGCCCGTAGAAGAACTCCTCGTCGGTAATGGTGCGCGCGTTCACGGTCATCGCTTTCCCCCCTCTTCTTCCACGCCGAAAAAGACGACCTCGCCCGAGGCGCCCTCCCCTGCCGCCAGGGCTTCCAAGTGGGCGAAGGCGCCGCGCATGGCCTCGCGGCTGATGTCGTCGCCGCCGAGGCCGCCGATGAAGTTCGCGCTCGGTCGCACAACGCCCGCACGGGCGAGCGATGCCAGCACATTCGCGTACACGGTGCCGGTGCCGCCGAAGGAGATGTCCTGCTCCAGCACGCCCACGGCCGCCGCGTCGACCAACGCCCGAGCAAGAGCGGCATCGGGCATCGGCCGCAGGTAGCGGATGCGCAGCACACCGGCCCGCTTGCCCGCCGCTCGCAGCTCGTCGGCCACATCGCGGGCAAGGCCGGCCGCCGAGCCCAGCGTGACGAGCACGAAATCGGCGTCCTCGCAAAGGTAGGCGTCCACCATGCCGGGATACGCCCGACCGAACACCTCGGCGAAGCGCGCCTCCACCTCTTCCACCACCGCCCCGACGGCCAGCATGTCGCGATGGTGCCAGTACTGGTAGTAGCGATTGAAGTCAGGTCCTGCCGAGTAGCCAATGTTCACGGGGTTCTCGAAATCGAACTTGTTGGCCGTGCGGTAGGGAGGCAGGAAGGCGTCGGCCTCATCAGCCGTGGGCACCTCCACCGACTCGTAGGTGTGGGTGAGCGCGAAGCCGTCCACGTTCACCATCACCGGCAGGCTCACGCGCGGATCCTCCGCCACGGCGTAGGCCATGAGCGCCAGATCGAGCGCCTCCTGATTGCTCTCGGCGTACACCTGGATCCAACCGTGGTCGAGCAGCGACAGCGAGTCGCGCTGGTCGCCGTAGATGTTCCAGGGCAGCGCGAGCGCCCGGTTCGCGTTCATCATCACAATGGGGAACCGGCCGCCCGAAGCGTAGGTGAGGCACTCGGCCATGTACAGCAGCCCCTGGGACGAGGTGGCCGTGAACGTGCGCGCGCCCGTGGCCGCGGCGCCGATGGCGGCCGCGAGCGCCGTGTGCTCGCTTTCCACGTGCAGGTACTCGGCGGAAAGACTTCCGTCCTCCACCATGGAGGCCAGCGCCTCCACCACCGTGGTCTGGGGCGTGATGGGATAGGCGGAGATCACCTGGGGCCGAGCGAGCCGCACCCCCTCGGCGAAGGCCTCGTTGCCGGAAAGGAAATTCCTCATGCTAAGCCTCCCTTCCCAGTGGGGGTTTCGGGAATCTCGATTCGCTCAGACAGTCCTCGCTTTGGGGAACAGGACATTGAGTCCTGTTCCCGTCGCTGCGGAACTCGCTCGGTCGAGACACCCGAAACCCCGGCAACGCCACTCGAGGGCGAGGTCTCATCCAGAGTCTCGGCCGTCTCAGCCGCCCCTTCGTTCTCGCCGGCGTGCTCGTCCACCATGGCGATGCAGGGCACGGGGCATACCTTCGCGCACACGCCGCAGCCCTTGCAGAAATCGTAGTCGACGACGACGGCCACGCACACTCCCTCGTCGTCGCGCACCTTCGCGATGGTGCCGTCGGGACAGTACATATAGCAGTTAAGGCAGAGCGTGCACTGCTCGGCATCGATGACGGGCCGCACGCTGCGCCACCCGGCGTTCACCGAGGTGAGGTGCCCCGCCTCAAAGCAGGTGGAGCGGGCGAACTGGCTCGGACGCGCGGCGAGTCCTTCGCGCAACGTGGGCGTGAAGGGGCGGCGGCTCTGACTAGCAATCGCGGACATCGAAATCCCTCCCCTCTCCCTCGACGAGCATCTCGGCGGCCAGCGAGAACATAGCGTCCTTCTCGGAAAGCACGGCGGTCACATCCGTCGCCGCCTGCTCGGCGGCCACCAGGTCGCGCGTGGCGGCGATCTCGCGGGAGGCCACCTCGGCGAAGGCGGCATCCACGATGCGTAAGTTCTTCGCGTGCAGCTTCTCGGGCATGGTGGCACAGATGCCGGCATGGATGTCCTCGATGGTCACGGCCGCCGCAAGCGCGGGGATGACCCCGAGAAACACCGTGTTGGGAATGGGGCGGCCGAGCGCGGCAGCGGAAATGCCATCGGCGTCGATTCCCAGAATGCGCGGGTCGTCAAGGGCCCGCTTCGTGTTCAGCAGCATGAGGCCGCCGGGGGCGAGCTCGTCCTCCCAGCCGTCTTCCACGAGCGTCTCGTCCAAATAGATGACGAACGCGGCCCGATGCACGGCGCTGCGGTCGCCAATGGGAGCGGTGTCGATCTTCGTGAACGCCCGCATGGGGGCGCCGCGCCGCTCGGGGCCGAAAGTGGGGAACGCCAGCGCATAGGCGCCTGCCGACAGCGCTGCGGCCGCCCCCAGGCACCGGGCCGCCGTAAAGGCCCCCTGCCCACCCCGGGCATGCCAAATGAATTCCAACATAGTGGTTCCTTACGTGAAAAGAAAGGGACGGGTCTCTCGCCCGTCCCTTCATTATACCTGTCGTTGCCTCACTGGCAGCATCGCTCTTCCCTATCGGTTCGCGTACAAGTCCAAGCTGCGTGCGAGATGGCTTACGAAGCGCTCGCCCATGACGGACAGCTCACGGTTGTCGGCGGTCACATAGCCCAGATGCAGCTTGATGTCGGTCTCCAGCGGGATGGTGGTGAGCGCGCTGCCGTCGGTGATGCCCACGAGAATGCCGCTCGTCACCGTGTAGCCGTTGATGGCCATGATGAGCTCGGTAAGCGACGCGCGGTCGGTGCAGGCCACCTTCTTGGCGCGCGGCACCTCCGACAGGGCCTCCTCGAAAAACGCGACGGGGGCATCGGGACCCTGGTCGAAGTACACATAGGGGAAATCAGCCAGCTGCTCGAGGCTCAAGCTCTTCGCGTTCACGAAGGGATGGCTTGCCGGAAGGGCTACCAAGGGCGCGGAGACGGCCAGCTCGTGGAAGGCCAGTCCGGCCTCGGCCAGAGCGGAGTTCAGCGCGTCCTCGGTCGTCGAGGTTTGCATGATGACGCCCAGCTCGGCAGCACCCGAGGCCACATCGTCGATGACGCCCTGGGTCGTGCGATCCAGAAGCGCATAGGAATAGGCGTCGCCGCCGGCCGCCAAGATGGTGTGGGCGAAGGACTGCACGTCGAACAGGTAGTGCTGTCCCGAAATGGCGAAATCGTAAGAGGTCATACAGGTTCCCTTCTTCGATGGGATCTCTTCGAGTGACATGATACCCGATAGCCGGGCGAAGCGCCTCGCCCGGCTTTCGGATCGAAAATTCGCTGCCTACTTCGCGCTGCTGCGCTCGTCGATGAAGCGGCTCGCCTTGTGCTCGGAGGACGTGCCGAGCTTGCCGGCGTCGTAGACGATGACGCGGGCCGGCTTCACGCCGGTGTGGGCCTTCAGCGCCGCCGTCACGCGGGCGGCCACGGCGTCGAAGGGCTCGTCGGAGCCCTGGGCGCGCTCCACGGACACCTCGTAGCGGGTGGAGAAGTTCTCGTCGTACACGCGGATGAGGTACTCGCCGGTGAGCCCCTTCTCGGCGCGCACCACGTACTCCACGTCGGAGGGGAACACGTTCACGGCGCCCACGATGAACATCTCATCCTTGCGGCCAGTGATGTGGATGCGGCCCAAGGTGCGCCCGCACTCGCACTTCTCGGTGGAGAAGTAGCCGATGTCACCGGTACGGAAGCGGATCATGGGACGAGCCTTCTTCATGAGCGTGGTGTACACCAGCTCGCCCACGCTGCCCGGCTCGAGCACCTCGCCGGTGACCGGATCCACCGTTTCCACGAGGATCTGGTCCTCCACGATGTGCAGACCGTCCTTCGCCTCGCACATGGCCGCGCAGGCGCCGTAGATGTCGGAGAGCCCAAAGAAGTCGACCACCTTCGCGTCCCACAGCTCCTCGATGGCCTCGCGGGTGCTCTGGATGGAGCCGCCCGGCTCGCCGGCCACGATGATGGTGTGGATAGAGAAGTCGGTACGCGGGTCGAGGCCCTTCTCCTTGATCTTCTCGCCGAGCGTCCAGGCATAGGACGGGCTCGTCCAGATGATGGTGGGCTGGTACTGCTGCAGCACGAAGATGAGGCGGTCGCTCGGCACCGCGCCTACCCAGATGGCGAGCGCGCCCAAGCGCTGGGCACCGATGACGTCCGGGCCGCCCACGTACAGGGCGAAGTTCAGGCCGTGCACGTAGCGGTCGGTCGGGCGCATGCCGGCCTGCCAGAACAGCCGCGCCTCGGTGTCCTGCCACAGATCGAAGTCCTCCTGGGTGAACGGGCTCACTGTGGGCACGCCCGTGGAGCCGGACGAGGTGGCCATGAAGATGACATCCTCCTCGGGCACCGAGCACATCTCGCCGAAGAAGCTGCCCACGTGCTGGGTCTCGCGCTCGGTCTTCTTGTCGATGAAGGGGAATTTCTCCAAGTCCTTGAGGGTCTTGATGTCCTCGGGTTTCACGCCGGCCTCGTCGAAGGAGCGCTTGTAGTACACCGTGTTGTCGTAGGCGTAGCGAACCATCTCCTGAAGGCGCTCAAGCTGCATGGCCTCCAGCTCCGGACGCGGCATGCACTCGATCTCGGGATCGTAGTACTTCTGGTCGTAGGGAATGTTCTTCTTCGCCATCACTGCTCCTTGTCCGGTGTCGGTCTTCTGAATGCCGGGCACGCAACGCCCGACCGGGTAGCGCCGAGCGCAATTCACCCGGCAGAGTTTCGCGTGGGTCAGTATGATGCCCGAAGCCGTCCGCGCGCACAAGGGGAAACGGCATACGGAATAGGAAAAGCCCGCCATCGGCGACCACGATAGCAGGCTTTCATCTGGCAATACATTGCAGTGAATCCTCGCGGTCGGGAGCGCGCGGCATTCTGATTCGCTCAAACAGTCCTCGCTTTGTGGAAGTGCCCACTGGGCACTTCCAGTCGCTGCGGAACTCGCTCGGTCAGAACACCCCGCGCTCCCTCTACGCCGTCACTTAGCTGATGGTACCCTGAGCGGCCAGCACGGCTTGGGACATTTGGTAGGACAGCACCACCATGCCGATGATGACGATGGTGACGACCACCTTCACCACGGTGTTCCAGGCGCAGGCGCTGCGCCACATCATGACGAGGCCCACGGGCCACAGCACGATGAGGAAGAACACGATCCAGAAGGTCTGGTCGTACCACTTCTTCTCGTCGCCCGTGGTCACGATGTCGTTGGCGTTCTCGCGCGTGCGCCCCTGGCCGCGATGGGCCCAGTCGCCGTAGCTGTTGCCGTTCTCGTCCTTGAAGATGCCCATGGAAGATCCCTTCGTCAATGCTGACCTTATGACTTTTGATTGGGATTCTACCATTGCCGCCACGCAGGGGAACCCGAGCGCCTCCCCTGTCACGAACCCGTCACAGCCAACCGCCGAGGTCGGTGGCCCCTCGCTACCGGTCGCGGGCGTCGCGCTCGGCTTCCACCAGATCGATCAGCTCCTGCTGGGAATGGACAAGCAGCTTGCGGTACACGTTGCCCATATGGGTCTTCACCGTCTCCTCGGCCAGGCCCAGCTCCTGGCTGATCACGCGCTTGTTGCGGCCGCGGGCCAAATACTCGGTCACCTCGGTCTCGCGGGCGGTCAGGCCGTAATCGCTCGCGATCTTCGCGAACAGCGCGCCCTCCCCGTCTTCCTTGCGAGCGCCCGGCCGAATGGCTCCCCAGCCCGACACGGGATTATCGTTGCTCAAAAGCAGCAGCGCCACGGTAGGCATAAGAAACGCCATGGCGCCGGAAACAGCCACTGGCACCGAGGACGCCACCGTGCAAGGAGCAGCGGCCAGAATGGCGGCCAGCATCTGACCAGCCACCATGCACAGGGTTGTCAGCGACACGATCCAACCTGGGGAACATTTCAGGCAGTTGCTGAAATAAGAGCAGATGCAGGTCATGAGCACGTACACGTAGCAATGGGCCACGGCAAACAAGAAACTCGCCGCCATGGCGTTTCCCGGCAGGCACACATGGGCAAGAAAGCCAAGCCCCATGAGCGAAAAACCCAGCTGATAGAGCAAATGATTGAAGTCCATCTTGAAGGTGCCCGCCGTAGCGAAGATAAGCATCGCGCCGAGAGCGAAAGCAAGCGCAGACAGGAGGCTCATTTCGCCCGCATAGCCCGCTCCCGCTTCACCACTTAGCAGCGACATGAGCCCGAGGGCTACCCCCTGCACGAAACAGGTAAGGGCGAGCTTCACGGGAAAGCGCACCTTCTCTTCCAATCCCCATGCGTAGAAGCGCTTCTTGGGAAACGGTCGCCTCGCCCCACGAAGAAAGACCACCGCGGCCAGAGCGGCCAGAGCCAGAAGCACAATGCGGCCGCACCAAGGAGCGAGCGACGCCCCGAGAAGCAACACTACCCCTGAGAAAATGCTCGCCACGCCCAGCAGCAGGGCAAGACGAGGGCCCAGTTGGGCGAACACGCGACCTGCCTCCACCACGAAGAGGGCCGCGCCGACGCCCATAGCCGCCGATCCCCCGTCGCAGAGAATCGCTCCGGCCGTCCCAGACGCCAAAGGCGACAGCCCTTGGGCCGCCGTTCCCCCTGCCATGCAGACACCGATGAGAACCAGATAGCGACGGCGGGCAGCCCACGAGGCCATACGGGCATCTTCGCGGTACACGAAGAGGTACGTGAGCAGACTCGCCCCGAGCAGCAACAGCGCCGACAGCGGCACAGGACTCATTCCGTCGACGGGAAGCACCGCTAAGGGACTTTGGAAGAACGAGAGCTGCCACGCCCAATAACAGGTTAGCGCAAGAAACAGAAAGCGATGGCGAAACACCGCATCCCTCAAAGGGCGCAGGGAAGCTCCTCCCTCGTCGGACGGATCGGCAATCGTTCTCTGCTTCTCTTCGTAAGTCTCATAAGCCATAGAAAGCCCTCCTTGGGTAAAAAGTATCCCCGAAATGGGCAGAAATCGTATCCCCCTAGAAGGGCCAATTCGCCGATTTGGACAATTTGGCGGCCTACGGGGGTTTCATCGCGACCGAAATGGAGCTTCAATGGCGGCAGCTCGACCATTGCGACAACCAACAGGAAGGGGAACTCATGACGAGCAATGCAATAGGACGCCGTTCCTTCTTGAAGGGGGCACTCGCCTCCGGAGCCATTGTGGCCGGAAGCGCCCTGGCCGGCTGCGCTCCCAGCGCACCCAAAATCGAGGGCAGCGACGGCGCCGCCAAAACCGAGGGCGGCAGCGCAACGGAGGGTTCTGCCGGCGCAGGCGCCCAAACCGCCGAGACCTCCCAGAAGGAATGGGCCTTCGAGATTCCGCCGGAGCCCATCGCCGAGGATTCCATCGCCGAAACCGTCGAGGCCGACCTTGTGGTGGTGGGCGCCGGTACCGCAGGGCTCGTGACCGCCGTGTCCGCCGCCGAGGAAGGCCTGAACGTTGTGGTGGTATCGGCCTCTGAGAAACCCGTTTCCCGAGGCGGCTCCAACAACGCTGTGTTCTGCAAGGCCATGCAGCGCGAAGGCTTCGACAAGCTCACTCCCTTCATGTTCCAGAAGGAGATTTTCTACGCTGGCAACCAAGTGGACGAGGCCAAGTGGTACAAACACTACAACAACAGCGAGACGGCCATGAACTGGATCATCGACATGATGGAAGGCGCCGGCTACGCCGTGAAGGTGGAGAAGGGCACTCCCGGCTCCCCGACGAGCCTGTACTACGAGACGTGCTCCATCGGCTGGGACTACGGCCCGGGCCAAGAGCCCGATCCCGACCTTGTTGTGAGCACCGGCATGATGCAGCCCCTGCTCGTGAACGAGCTGGCGCGTCGCCTCACCGAGGAGCTCGACGGCCGCATCGACTTCAAGACCAAGGGCGAGCAGTTGGTACGCGAGGATAACAACACCGGCCGCGTGACCGCCGTCATCTGCTCGCGGGAAGACGGCAGCTATGCGAAGTACACCGGTTCCAAGGCCGTCGTGCTCGCCACCGGCGATTTCTCGGCCAACCGCGACATGATGTACCGTTACGCTCCCAGCTACGCTCCCTATATCGCCGACGAGGTGTACGACAGCGAACCCAACTACGACGCGGGCTTCCAGTACGGCGGCCTGTTCAAGGGCGATGGCCAGCGCATGGGCCTGTGGGTCGGCGCCGGCTGGCAGAAGATCTTCCCCAACTGCGTGATGGGCGGCTTCTTCGGCCCCGGCCCGCGCAACCTGTACAGCAACTTCCTCGGCCTGCTCGTGAACACCAAAGGCGAGCGCTTCATGAACGAGAACTGCCTGTCGCCCTGCGCCGGCATGAACAACTTCGGTCAGCCCGGCAAGACCGTGTTCGCCCTGTGGGGCCACGACTACGCCTCCCAGGTGGAGCTGTCCGGCAGCTGGAACAACGATTCGATGCTGGAAGGCGACCCGGCGGCGAAGGCCGCGGCTATCGTGGAGTCGTGGGACGCCGATGTGGAGGCCGGCGCCATGGTGAAGGGCGATACCTTGGAGAGCGTCATCGAACAGCTGGGGCTGCCACCCGAGACCATTGAGACCGTGAACCACTACAACGAGCTGTGTCTGGCCGGCGAGGACACCGACTACCATAAGGACCCCAGCTGCCTGCACGCCTTCGGCGACGGCCCCTACTACGGCCAGTCCAGCGGCGGCATGCTCATCTTCCTCACCGTGCTGGGCGGCCTTTCCACCGATCCGCAGATGCGCGTGTGCGATAAGGAGGACAATCCCATTCCCGGCCTGTATAACGTGGGCACCATGGTGGGCGATATGTTTGCGACTAACTACACCTTCATGGTGGAAGGCGCGAACTACGGCGCCAACTGCATCACCTTCGGCTATCTCACCGGCAAGCACATCGCCGAGAACGAGTAACCCCCGACCGAGCCCTCCCCTCCCAAAAAAGGCCGCGTCCCTCCCAGGGCGCGGCCTTTTTCACGGGAAGCTACTACAAACCATACTTCCGAAGAAGTTCCTCGGCCGCCACAGGATCGGCCATGACGGCTAGGGCGTCTTCGGCGCGGCCATCTTCTGCCAGTTTCGCGGCAAGGGCAGCCATCCTGGCAACACCTTCAACACGGCCCTCGGCGCGGCCCTCAGCCAAGCCTTCGGCAATGGCGTCGGCACGAGCATCATCCAACAGATCTCCTACGGTCATCACGGAACCCACCCACTCTCTGTCCTCGTTGGCCGCGGAAACTGCTGCGTCCATGGCACTGATAAGTTCGTCATCGGGGGCTACCGCACCCTTTCGAATATATTCTAGCAGATTCCGCAGACCCTCATTGGGCGCAATGGCTCCAGCACAAGCGTTCAGCACCACCCACGTAGAGCCCGTCTGGGCCGATAGGGCGGAATTCTCGCGACAAAGACGATCAAACGTATACACCGGGAAACCAGCTCCAAGCCAATCGAAATCGCAGGCAAAGATGATGTAGCTGTCGCGCAGATCCCTCCATGACGAGCCCTGGTCGAGAAGTCCCGAATCGATGCTCGCCTGGTAGTAGCGCAGGCGACGCCCCAAATCGGCGTGGGGATTGGCTTGCATCTCTACATCGATGACGCCCAAGGCAGTCTCGGCGTACACGTCAAGCCGCACACCGCGGGATGCCACTGTAGGCTGAAGCACCTGCTCCCGGTTGAGATAGGCGATAGAGCCCACTTCGGTGCCGAGAACGCGCTCCAAGAACCCGCGGCAAATGTCTTCGCGACAGAGCACACGCCCGAACATGAAGTTGTTGGATATGGGTATACGGCTGGTCATGGCAGCCCCTTTCTCCTCAGCGGCTGTCCCCGTTTCCGGGTTAGGGGCTCCCCAGCCTCGATTTCACCTCTCATGAAACCGTAAGAACATTTGTTCTATTATAGGGTTTTGAACCGATGATTGCAAGAGGAAAGGAGATCAAATTTGAAAAATTCGGCATCCTTCTTAACGAAAGGCCGCACCTTGAAGGGCGGCCTTTCGCAACTTAAAACAAATTGACGACTTCGCTTCCCTACCCCAGTTTCTTGGCGAGCAGCTCGTTGATGATCTTGGGGTTGCCCTGGCCGCGCATGGCCTTCATGCACTGGCCGACGAAAAAGCCGATAACCTTGGTGTTGCCGTCACGGTAGCGGGCCACCTCATCGGGGTTGGCGGCGATGACCTCGTCCACCACGGCCTCGATGGCACCGGTGTCCGACACCTGCTTCATGCCGCGGGCCTCCACGATGGCCTCGGGGTCGGCGCCCTCGTCCATGATGGCCGCGAACACCTCCTTGGCCTGCTTCGAGGAGATAGTGTCATCCGCAAGCATCTTCACAAGCGAAAGCGCCCGGGCCGCCGTCAGCGGCGTGTCGGCGAGCAGCGTGCCCTCGTGGGCGTTCAGCCACGCGGCCACGTCGTTGATGATGAGGTTCGCGAGCGGTTTGGCAAACTTGCTGCCGTCCGCCTCGGCTTTCGCAAGCGCCATGCACTCGTCGAAGAAGTCGGCCGTAGCGCGGTGCTCCACCAGATGGCGCGCATCGTAGGAAGTGAGCCCGAAATCGGCGGCGAAGCGCGCGGCCTTCTGGTCGGGCAGCTCCGGCAGCTTCGCCCGCACCCCTTCGATGAACTCGTCGGACAAGTCGTAGGGCGCCAGATCGGGTTCGGGGAACAGGCGGTAGTCGTCAGCCGTCTCCTTCACACGCATGACGATGGTGCGCTTGGCGGACGGATCCCAGTGGCGCGTCTCCTGGTAGATGACGCCGCCCTCCTCGAGCACCTCGGCCTGGCGGCAGATCTCGTAGGCCAGCCCGTCGTGCAGGTTCTTGAAGGAGTTCATGTTCTTCAGCTCGGTCTTGGTGCCGAACGCGGTGGCGCCGCGGCGGCGCAGCGACACGTTGCCGTCGCAGCGCAGGGAACCTTCCTCCATGGAGCAGTCGGAGATCCCTAAGGCCAGGTAGATCTGGCGCAGCTTCTGCATGAACAGACGCGCCTCCTCGGGCGTGCGCAGATCGGGCTCGGTCACCAGCTCGATCAAGGGCGTGCCGGCGCGGTTGTAGTCCACGAGCGACTGCGTGGCCCCGGCGATGCGACCCTCGCCGCCTCCGAGGTGCACCATCTTGCCGGCGTCCTCCTCCATGTGGATGCGCGTGATGCCCACATGCGCCACGTAGCCGTCCTCGGTGCGCGTGATGTTGTCCTCCGTCTCGCCGGGGGCGAGCGCGTCCAGGCGGTAGCGCTCGGTCGCGCCCCTGCCGTCCACGTCCAGGTCAAGGTGGCCCCGCATGCAGAACGCGATGGGGCCCTGAGTGGTCTGAAAGTTCTTCGCCATATCCGGGTACATGTAGTTCTTGCGGTAGAACATCGAGTGCTTCTCGATGTCGCAGTTGGTGGCAAGACCGGCCAGCACGATGGACTCGATGGCCGCGCGGTTGGGCACGGGAAGCGCCCCGGGCAACCCCAGGCATACCGGGCAGGTGTGGGTGTTGGGGGCCGCGCCGAACTCCAACTTGCAGCCGCAGAACATCTTGGTTTCCAGCGTGGTCAGCTCCGCGTGGATCTCCAGACCGATGACGGCCTCCCAGGTCTCGAATACCTCTTCGAGGGTCTTCATTTACGCACCCACCTTTCCGTCGGCGAAATCGGGGGCAACGGGCGCCGGGCCGTAGTGCTGCTCCAAGGCCGCCGCCGCCCGGAACATGTTCTTGTCCTTGAAGGGAGGCGCGATGATCTGCACACCCACCGGAAGGCCCGTGTCGGCGCCGAGGCCGACGGGGAACGACAGGCCGCCGTTGCCGGCGATGTTGATGGAGATGGTGAACATGTCCGCGAGGTACATCTCGGTGGGGTCGCAGATCTCGCCGATCTTGAACGCCGTGGTCGGCGCCACCGGCGACAGGATGACATCCACCTTCTCGAAGGCCGCCGCGTAGTCGCGCGTGATGAGGGTGCGCACCTGCTGGGCCGGATAGTAGTACTTGTCGTAGACGCCGGCCGACAGAAGGTAGCTGCCGAGCATGATGCGGCGGCGCGCCTCGGGGCCGAAGCCCTTCGCGCGGCTGGCCTCGTACTGGCTGGCCAGATCCTTGTGGCCCGGGTCGCAGTAGCCGTAGCGCACCGAGTCGAAGCGGGCGAGGTTGCTGAAGGCCTCGCAGGGGCCGAGCACGTAGTAGGCGCTCATAGCGGCCTGGGCGTGTGGAAGCTCCACTTCCACCAGTTCCGCGCCCATATCTTGAAGAACAGCCGCGGCCTCTTCCACCTTCGCCCGCACCTCGGGCGCAAGACCGGCCGCCTCCATGAACGCGGGAACGATGCCGATCTTCATGCCGCGCGCGCCCTCAGCGAGGTTGGCCGTGAAGTCCACGTCGCACGGCTGGCTCGTGCAGTCCAGCTCGTCGCGGCCGGAAAGCGCGTTCAGCGCGAGCGCCGCATCCTCCACCGAACGGGCGAAGGGGCCCACCTGGTCGAGCGAGCTGCCAAAGGCCACCACACCGTAGCGCGACACCACGCCGTAGGTGGGCTTCACGGCCACCAGACCGCAGAACGAGCCCGGTTGGCGGATGGAGCCGCCCGTATCCGACCCGAGCGACACCGGCACAAAGCCCGCCGCCACGGCCGCGGCGCTTCCGCCCGAGCTGCCGCCGGGCACGCGCTCGACATCCCACGGGTTGAAGGTGGGGCCGAAGGCGGAGGTCTCGGTGGAGCCGCCGAAGGCGAACTCGTCCATGTTCAGCTTGCCGATGGGAAGAGCGCCGGCGCGCAGCGTCTTTTCCACGCAGGTCGCCGTGTAGGGGGACACGTAGTCGCGCAGCATGTTCGAGGAGCACGTCGTGTGCGTGCCCGTGAGGTTCAGGTTGTCCTTGTAGCCCACGGGAACGCCCGCGAGCGGGCCCATCTCGGCGAGGCGCCCCTCGGCGACGGCGGCGTCGATGCGAGCCGCCGCGTCGAGCGCGAGTTCCTCGGTGGTTTCCAGGAAGGCATGCACCGCCCCGTCGGCCTCGCCGATGCGCTCGAAGGTGCCGCGGGTCACCTCGGCGGCCGAGAACTCCTTGGCGGCGAGACCGGTTTGAATCTCGCGAATGCCCATTTCTCCGAAGGTGCGCGCCATTAGCGATCGCCCCCTTCCCCCAGGATGGACGGGATGAGGAAGCTGCCGTCTTCCTGCTTGGGCGCGTTTTCCAGCGCCACTTCCTGGGTGAAGCTCCCGCGCACCTCGTCATCGCGCATGACGTTGGACAAGTCGCCGATGGGATGGAACGTCGGCTCGACCCCGTCGAGGTCGAACTCGGTGATAGGCGCCAGGCTGTCGATGATGGCGTTCAGGTCGGCCGTCATGGCGACGACCTCCTCCGCGTCAAGGCCAATGCGGGTGTATTCCGCGATGCCCCGCACATCGGCCTCGGAAAGATGCTGCGTCATGAATCGCGCTCCTTCTCTGGGAGCGGCCGCGCCGTGGCGATCGGCACTCCCCGGTTCGTTAAGTCAACCGCTCCATGATAGCAAAAGGCGCGCCACCAGCGCGCCCCGCGCCCACCGAGCGCGAAGATTTAACAGAGCGGGCGACTCACAGTCCGCGCGATCGGGCGGCCTCCCGCAAAGACGCTTCAGTGATCGACTCGCCTTGGGGCACGTAGACGGCCAGGCAGGGGAAGCTCGGCTTGGCGGACATGAGCGCGCCGGACGACAGGCCGAAACTCTCTTCCAAGCTGGCGAGCACGTGGCGCACGTTGGCCTTGGTCATGCCGGCGCGGCGCAAGGGCGACACCACCCCGGCCTCGGCCAGCGCCTTGAAGCCGGGGCGCCGCTCGGGATCGTCGGTGGCGTTGGTGCCGTCGACGATCACCGTGAACCCGTCAGCTGCCGCGGCCCGGCGCACTTCCCCGAAGATGAAGCGCTTGCAGAGATAGCAGCGGTCGGCGGGATTCGCGCAGATAGCCTCCTGAGCCAGCACGTCCGCTTCCACTACCGTGAGGGGCACATCCAGCGCCGCCGCCACAGCACGGGCGTCATCAAGCTCGAAATCGGGCTGGAAGGCAGTCTTCACCAGATAGGCGCGCACCTCGCACCCCGCCAGCTTCGCCGCCGCCAGAAGCAGCGCCGAGTCGCAGCCGCCCGAGAAGGCCACGGCCAGCTTCGGCTCGCGCAGAAGGTACATCTCAAGCGGCTCGCCGAACAGGTGCTGGCCCGGCCCCACATCCTCGGTGTCCTCGGCGACAACGCTTTCGGAATCCACCGCCGCTTCCGCGCTCTTTTCCTCGATCTCTGCGACTTTCGTTACTTCCATACTCGCCTTCTGTACTATATCGGGCGACGCGCCGAAGCCACACGCCGCCCGATTCGTTCTCTTCTATGCTCTGCCCCTCAAGGAGCAGCCATCCTTAGCGCAGCGTGACGCCCTCGGGCAGTTCCACGTTGCGCCAGTCCTCGTCATCGCCTTCGCGGTCGTTCTCGCCCTCGGCGACAACGACCGGCGCGGGGCGCTCGGGCTCCGGGGCGCCGAAGGCCTCGCGGAAGGCATCGGCGTGCATGCGCGGCACGGCGAACACCACGTTCGGCACGGCGCCAGGGTGTTCCGCGATCCAGTTCTGGATGAGCTCGATCACCTGCTCGACAGGGTAGCCGTTGCGACCGCAGCCGAAGGCGCCCACGATGAGCGTCTCAGTGCCGTTGGCGGCGGCGATGCGGAAGATGGCCTCGATGCGGTCGGCGAGCGCCTTGTCGCACTCGCGTTCGGAACGGTGGTTCTCCAGGGCGAAGGCACGGACGGGTTCGGCGATGACCAGCACGTCGGCGCGGCGCACATCGCCCCCGCGGGAGAACAGCACCTCGGGCACGTACAGAGCCCGGTCGGTGAACAGCGAGCCTCGGCGGTAGTCACGGTTCTTGTCGTAGAAGTCGCGCTTGTGGGCTACAAGGATCGGGTACAGGTTGCTCTCGGAGCACAGGATCTGCTCCGGGCCGAAGGCGCCGTCCTCGTAGGCGCCGCCGGGGCGGGTGAAGGCGCCGGGATCCGCGATCATCGTCTTGCCCGTGGCATCGCGGTAGAGCGCCTCGGGGGCGAAAGAGGTCACGACCTTGACCGTCGTCTCCGTAGCCTGAGGCGTCGCAGCGCCCGCGGCTCCATCGGAGACCATCGCCTCTTCGGCTTCCGCAGCCTCGGCGTCTTCCTCGGCGATCTCGGCCACCTCGCGAGCCTCGACATTCCCCGCTTGGGCGCCATCGGCGTCGGCCTCGGCCATCTCCGCTGCGCGCTTCGCCGCCTCGGCGGCCGCAGCGGCCTCGGCGCCCCACAGAAGCGAGCGCCCCTCCCCTTCCTCGTAAATGCGCGCGTTCTCGATGGCCTCGTCCGTCTCGCGCCCGAAGGCGGCCTTCATGAGGCCCGTATGCCGCGCCGCCTCGCGCCGCCGCTCCTCCCGCTGCTCGTCCCGATTCGGACGACGCATATCGCGACCGCCGCGCCCTCGTTCGCGACCGCCACGCCCATCGTGCTCGTTGAACTCCGCCATACCGCTCTCCTTCCATTCAAATGATCCGCTCGCCATGATAATGCAATTCCGTGTCTCGCGCATCTTTTAGCGGCGCTGGACTCTCCCCCGCAGGCTCCATCCCAGAGCGATGGCCAGCGTGCCCAGGGCGGGCACGATCATGACGAGCCACATGAGCCCGTAGCCGCCCGTGATGCCGCCGGCCGCAGGCGCCAGAGCCTCGGCTACCGCGCCCCCGGTCACCGGCCCCACAAGCATTCCCAAATCGAGGCCCGTGAACATGGTGTTGCTGGCCGCCCCGCGCCGGTCGATGCCCACCGAGGCGAGCCCCATGGACTGAAGAAGCGGCGCGCAGCAGCCGAACCCCGCCGAGCCGATGACGGCGGCGAGCAGAAAGCCGGGCAAGCCCTGCGCGTAGAAGAGCGCTACATAGGAGGCAGCGAAGCAGATCGTCCCGAAGACGAGCACCCGGGGCGTTCCCACCCTGTCGGCAAGGCCGCCCAAAGCCGGCCGCGTCACCACCAGGCACAGCGCGTACACCACGAAGAACAGCCCCATGTCCGCCACGCCGCGCCCATAGCCGTAGAGCACCACGTAGGAGCCCATGCACGAGAACGAAACGGCGATGAGCATGAGGGCGGCCGCCTTGCCCACGGCCTCGCGGGCGAACATGCGGGAGAGTTTCAGCTGGTAGGGCAGGCGCTCGCGATAGGGCTCGCGGATGGCGAAGATGCCGCCCATGGCCACCACCAGAAGCGCCGCAGCCAGGAAGTACGCTGCCGAGAATCCTACAGCATCCACCAGGTAGAGTCCCGTGGCCGGCCCGATGACCTGGGCGAAGGACTGCGCCAGCGCGTAAATGCTGATGCCGCTGGCAAACTTCGTCGCCGGCAGGTACTCGGACACGAGCGACATCGCCAGAGGACCGCTGCACCCGATGCCCACGCCGTGGAAGAGCCGGATGGCGATGAGCACGCCCAGCGAATCGACGAACCCGTAGGCGAAAAACGACAGGCAGATGATGCCCTGGGCGATAAGCAAGAGCCGCTTGCGCGAGAAGCTATCGAAGGCGGGGCCGGCGAAGGGCCGCACGAGCAGCGCCGACAGCGTGAACGAGCTCACGACGACGCCCACCATGGAAGCCGTCGCCCCCAGCGAGTCGGCGAACACCGGCAACGTGGCATTGGCCATGAACGCCGCCATCGACTGGAAGAAGTTTACCGCCATCAGAATGACAAAGGGCGCACTCCAAACGGAGTCGCGCCCTTTCCGTTGTTCGGTATCAGCCTGCATCTTTTCCAGAATGCGACGTATTACACGTTGAACTTGAAGTGCATGACGTCGCCGTCTTGGACGACGTAGTCCTTGCCCTCTTGGCGGAGCTTGCCCGCGTCGCGGCAGCCCTTCTCGCCGCCCAAGGCCACGTAGTCCTCGAAGGAGGCCGTCTCGGCCTTGATGAAGCCGCGCTCGAAGTCGGTGTGGATGACGCCGGCGGCCTGGGGGGCCTTCGCGCCCACGGGGATGGTCCAGGCGCGGGTCTCGGTCTCGCCGCTCGTGAAGTAGCTCTGCAGGCCGAGCAGGTGGTAGGCCTCGCGGATGAGCCGCGCCAGACCGCTGTCGGTGAGCCCCAGCGCTTCCATGTACTCCTTGGCCTCGTCCGGATCCATCTCGGCCAGCTCGGCGATGTCGGCCTCCACCTTCGCGGAAATCGGCACCGGAGTGCAGCCGTCGATCTCGGGCAGCTCGGCGTCCACGGCGTCCTCGTCCACGTTCGCGATGTAGAGCATCGGCTTCATAGTGAGCAGGTGCAGCTCGTAGATGGCCGCGACCTCGTCCTCGGTCAGCCCCAGGGTGCGGGCGCGGTGGCCCTCGTTCAGCCCCGCGAGTACCTTCTTGGCCGCCTCCAACTTCGCCACGCCGGCCTTATCGCGCTTGGCCTCCTTTTCCAGACGCGGGATGGCCTTCTCAACCGTGGCGATATCGGCCAGGATGAGCTCGGTCTTGATAGTGTCCACGTCCGACTGCGGATCCACCTTGCCGGCCACATGGGTCACGTCCGGGTCACCGAAGAAGCGCACCACTTCCGCGATGGCGTCGGTCTCGCGGATGTTCGCGAGGAACTGGTTGCCGAGGCCCTCCCCCTGGCTCGCTCCGGCCACCAAACCCGCGATGTCGACGAACTCGACCGTGGCGGGCACGATCTTCGCCGGATGGTCGATCTCGGCCAGCGCCTGCAGGCGGTCGTCGGGCACCGGCACGATGCCCACGTTGGGCTCGATGGTGGCGAACGGGTAATTGGCGGCCAGACCGCCCTTGTTGGTCATCGCCGTGAACAGCGTGGACTTGCCGACATTCGGCAGCCCCACGATACCGATTGAGAGAGCCATGAAAATCCTTCGATCTAACTAATGTTTCAGTAGTTGACTATCCTACCGCAAAACAACGAAGAGCGCCCACAAGGACGCCCTTCGCCATGGAAATCTCGTTGACCAGCGCGGTTTACATGGAAAAGAAGCCGAACTGAGCCGCCACGTAGGCGACCAGAATGATAATCACCAACACCGGGGCGATGTACTTGATCATGATCGTCCAAGCCGGCGCGGCCTTGAACGGGGCGGAGACACGCACCTCGTCGATGATGGTCTTGGGCTTCACGATCCAGCCGACGAACACGCAGGTAAGCAGCGCCACGATGGGCATGAGCACCGAGTTGGAGATGAAGTCGGCGAAATCGAGGATCGAGGAACCGGCCCCGAGGGGCTCGATGAACGACAGCCCGTTGTAGCCCGCATTGATGATAGCTCCGGCGATGACCACGAACGCGATGACGATGCCGAGGGCCTTGGCGCGCGTGCACTGAAGGCCGTCGTGCACAATGGAGACGAGCGTCTCCACCAGCGAGATGGCGCTCGTCAGCGCGGCGAACAGCACCAGCAGGAAGAACAAAAAGCCGATGATGGTGGCCATGCCGCCCATGTCGACGAACACTGTCGGCAGCGTCACGAACATGAGCGAGGGACCCGCCTTGGCGGCCACCGCGTCGCCGGAGCCCATGGCCACGAAGGCCGCAGACACGATGAGCAGGCCGGCGATGAAGGAGACGCCCAAATCGAAGCCGCCGATACGCACGACCGATGAGGTGAGGCTATCCTGCTTGCGCATGTAGGAGCCGTAGGTGATCATGATGCCCATGGCCAGCGACAGGCTGTAGAACATCTGCCCCAACGCGCCGATCACGAGCTCCGGCGAGAACTTGCTGAAGTCCGGCGTGAGGTAGTACAGCGCGCCCTCCACGGCACCCGGCATGGTGAGCGTGTAAATGGCGATGGCGACGGCCATAATGATGAGCGCGGGCATCATGAACAGGTTCGCCTTCTCGATGCCGCCCTTCACGCCCAGGCCCACGATGACGAACACGATGGCCATGAACACGAGCATCCAGATGTAGCTCTCGGCGTTGGAGGTGATGAAGCCGGTGAAGAAGTCGCCGCCGTCGGCTAAGGCCTCCGGTCCGTTCACCAGGTAGGCCGCCGTGTACTTCGTCACCCAGCCGCCGATGATGCAGTAGTAGGGCGTGATGATGAAGGGCACCGCCGAGGCCAGAATGCCGATGAAGGCGTACTTCTTGCCGAAGGCCTTGAAGGCACCGATGGCGGACTGGCCCGTCTTGCGGCCGAGCGCCGTCTCCAGCAGCAGGAGCGACACGCCGAAGGTGAACACGAGCACCACGTAGGTGAGCAGGAAGGTGCCCCCGCCGTACTTCGCCGCCAGATAGGGGAAGCGCCACATGTTCCCCAGGCCCACCGCCGAGGCGGCCGCGGCCAAAATAAACGCCCACTTCCCCGACCAGGAAGCGCGCTGCTTCTTAATCTCTCCTGCCATAGTCTTCCTTTCCCATTTCCAAGGCGCCCGCGCGCCCTCGCCTACCTTTAAGGAACGGGCGGCTGCATCGCGCACGGTGCAGCCGCCCGTTGAAACTGTGTGATTATAGCGTGAAATTGACCTGAACACCCCGTGTTTCCGAGAAACGGAGAGCGCGGGGCGCTGGGGGCGAGGGTGCGGGGTGCTACTCGAACAGCTTCACCGCGCGCTCAAGCTGGCTCACGATTTCGATATGCTGGGGGCAGACGCTCTCGCAGGCGCCGCACTGGATGCACGCGCTCGCCTTCCCGTCGCCGGTGTTCCAGTCGTAGTTCTCCTGGGCGCGGTAGGCGTCGCCCATCTGGTCATAGATGTTGAGCGACTGCATGATGTTGTTGATGTGCACGCCCTCCGGGCAGCCCTTCACGCAGTAGCGGCAGTCGGTGCAGGGCACGCCGGGCAGCGACTCCAAGGCCGCCCGAGCCGCGTCGATCACCTCGTACTCGGCCGGCGTGAGCGGCACGCCGCCGCGCATGATGGCGGCGTTCTCGGCCACCATTTCCGGCGTGTTCATGCCCGAGAGCACGGCGATCACGTTCGGCAGCGAGCCGGCGAAGCGAAGCGCCCAGGAGGCGAGCGGGGCGCCGGGCTCGGCCGCGCGCAGGATATCGGCCACCGAATCGGGCAGCTTCACCAGCGTGCCGCCCTTCACCGGCTCCATGATGACCACGGGCAGCCCGCGCTCCTGGCATACCTCATAGCATTTGCGCGACTGGATGATATCGCTCTCCCAGTCCACGTAGTTGATCTGCAGCTGCACGAAGTCCACCTCGGGGTGGGCGTCCAGCACGCGCTCAAGCTCCTCGGCGTTGTCGTGGATAGAGAAGCCGAACTTCTTGATCTTCCCCTCGGCCTTCTTCTCGGCGCAGAACTCCCACAGGCCGTACTCGTCGAAGGGCGGCGTGAGGGTCTCGCCCAGGTTGTGCAGCAGGTAATAGTCGAAGTAGTCGATGCCGCACTCCTCAAGGGAGGTGTCGAACATGGCGCGGGCCTCGTCGGCGTCCTTCGCAAGCCACGCCGGCAGCTTCGTGGCGATGGTGAACGAGTCGCGCGGGTAGCGCTCCACAAGGGCCTTGCGAAGGGCCCACTCCGACTTGCAGCCGTGGTAGCCGCGGGCCGAGTCGAAATAGGTGAACCCGGCGTCCATGAAGATGTCCACCAGCTCGCAGACCTTGTCAATGTCGATGGACGTGGGATCATCTGCGTCCTTAAGCGGCAGCCGCATGAACCCGAACCCGAGCGGAGCCAACTTCCCTACAGTCTCCATGGCACTCCCCTTTTCTTGTGCGCACGCGCAAAAATTACCGATGCGCTTATCATAGCAGGTTAGTACCCTACCGACCAGAAGATGAGGCCGCAGGCGGGGGCGTTTTCGCCGGCGGCCTGGCGGTCGCGGGCGGCAAGCACCTCGGCGACCCAGTCGGCGTCGCGCTGGCCGCGGCCCACCATGACGAGCGTGCCCACGATGGTGCGCACCATGGAATGGAGGAAGGCGTTGCCCCGCACGGTGACGACACGGTGCGGCTCGCCCAGAATCTCCTCGGAGGCGATGGAAATCTCCTCCACGTTGCGGCAAGTCGGCTTGCCGACGGCCGAGGCGGCCATGCAGAAGCTCTTGAAGTCGTGCTCGCCAATGAGGTGCAAGGCGCCCCGTTCCATGGCGGCGATGTCCAAGTTCGGGCCCACGTACCAGGCGGTGCGATCGGTGAATACCGGCGGCGTATCCCCTGTGGCGAGGAAGTACTTGTACTCGCGCCACTGGGCATCGAAGCGGGCCGAGAAGCCCCGCGGCCGCTCCTCCACCGCGCGTACAGCAATGCCCTCGCAGGTGAGCGCGTTCAGCGAGCGCCGCAGGTTGTAGGGCGTGCGGTCGCGCAACTCGCACCTATCGACGTCGAAGGAGACCACCTGCCCGCGGGCATGCACGCCGGCATCGGTGCGCCCGGCGCAGACCACGTCCACCGATCGGCGAAATAGCAGCGAAAGCGCCTGTTCCAGCTCCCCCTGCACCGTGAGCTGCCCCGGCTGCTTCGCAAACCCCGCAAACGGCGCCCCGGCATAGGCCACCGTCGCCGAGAACGTGAGCTCCCGCTCGCATGCGCCCGCCCGCTCTTCCAAACTCGGTCTATGCAATTCCTTCCAAATCACTTCACTCATTTACTACTCACTTTTCGTTCGTAAAGTCAGCGAGAGGCTCTGGCGCGTTTCAGATTCGCCCGCCTTTGGGCCAAGTTGGCTTCGCCAACGCCGAGCCCAAAACAAGGGTGAATATGAAATGCACCAGAGCCTCGCAGCGTCGAGCAGTCCGTGCGTCCCGTCAGGGCGCACGGAACGACTAGGCGATCATAGCTTCCGGGCCGAAGAGGTCGCGGATCTCCGCTTTCAGCACCGTGGACTGGGCATCTACCGACACCGGCAGCTCGGCGCGGAAACGGCGGCCGTCGGCCTGCTGCACGAACAGCACTACGCCGTCGCGGCCCGGGTACGAGCTCAGGATGCGGCTCAGATGCGCCGAACGGTTCTGGTCGAAGGAGCGCGAGGGCACCCGCAGCTCCAAATGGCTCGGCCGCGCGTCCTCCTCGTTAAGCTCCAGCGCCTCCAGTTCGAAGGCCATGATCTGGTTGCCACGGTCGCCGCTCTCGAACTTGCCCTTGATCTTCGCGATGACGTCCTCCTGGATGACCTCGGCGAAGTCGTCATACTTGAAGCAGATGCATTCGATGGAGCCGGTGGTGTCCTCCAGCGTGAACGTGGCCATCTTCGTGCCGCGCTTCGTGAGCTTCGTCGCCACATTCGAGATCATGCCCACGAACACGCCGTTCTTGATCTCCTTGGTCTGCTCGGAGAGCGTGCCCATGTCGTAGCGGGACATACGGCGCAGCGTGCCCTCATAGGGGGCCAGCGGGTGCTCGCTCACATAGATCTTCATGATCTCCTTCTCGTAGGCGAGCTTGGTGCGCTTGTCCCATTCCACGCCGTCGGGAGCGGGCACGTCCTCCTGGAAGCCGGAGTCAGCGTCGTCGGCGAACATGTCGAACATGGACACCTGGCCGGCATCGCGGTCCTTCTGACGCTTGGCTGCGCCCTCGAGCAGCGGCGTCTCCTCCACGAAGTACATGAGCTGCTTGCGGGTGTAGCCGGTGGAGTCGAAGGCGCCGCCCTTGATGAGGGCCTCGAGCGTCTTGCGGTTGTAGCACTTCGCGTCGAGCCGGTTCACGAAATCGTGCAGCGACGTGAACGGGCCGTTAGCCTCGCGCTCGGCGATGATCTCGTCGGCGACGTTCTTGCCCACGCCGCGCACGCCCACCAAACCGAAGCGGATGCCGCCTTCGACCGGGGTGAACTCGGCACGGGAGGCGTTGATGTCTGGCGGCAGTACCGGCGTGCCGTTCTTGTTGCAGCTGGCGATATAGCGGATGAGGCGGTCGGTGTTGCCCATGTAGCTGGTGAGCACGGCGGCCATGAAGTCGTTCGGGTAGTGCGCCTTCAGGTAGGCCGTGCGCATCACGAGGATGGCATAGGCGGCCGAATGCGATTTGTTGAAGGCGTACTTCGCGAACTTCTCGGCGTCGGCCCAGATCTGCTGGGCGATCTCGAGCGGGTAGCCGTTGGCCACGGCGCCCTCGTCCCAGTCGGCCTGCAGCTGGCGCATGATGTCGAGCTTCTTCTTGCCCATGGCCTTGCGCAGCTTGTCGGACTTGCCGGCGGAGAAGCCGGACATGGCCATGGAGATCTGCATGATCTGCTCTTGGTAGACCATGGTGCCGTGGGTCTCTTCCAGAATGGGGCGCAGGCGGTCGTCGTAGTAGTGCACGGCCGCCGGGTTCTTCGCCGCCTTGATGTAGTCCTCCACCATGCCGGACTCGAGCGGGCCCGGGCGGTTCAGGGCGATGGAGGCCACGACGTCGGAGAACTGCTTGGGAGGCAAACGCTTGAACAGGCTCACGTACAGGGCGCCCTCCACCTGGAACAAGCCGTCCATGTTGCCGGACTGCATAAGCTTGAAAGCCAGCTCATCGTCGGTGGGAATCTCCTCCGGAACGATCTTCGTGCCCGTGCGCTCCTCGATGTTGCGGCAGGCGATGGAGAGCACGTCCAAGGTGCGCAGACCCAGGAAGTCCATCTTGAGCAGGCCCAGGTCCGGCGTGTAGTGGCCGTCGTACTGGGTGATGATGCCGCCGCCCTTGGTGTCGCGCTTCATGGGCACGTGATCGCTCATGGGGTCGCGGCAGATGATGGTGGCGCAGGCGTGCACGCCCTCGCCGCGCACGTGGCCCTCGATGGACTTCGCGGCGTCGATGATGCGCTTGACGTCCTCTTCGGTATCGTAGGCCTTCTTCAGGTCGGGATTAGTCTCCAGCGCCTTGTCGATGGTGATGCCCAGCTCGTCGCCGATCATCTTGCAGATGCGGTCGCCCACCCCGTAGGGGTAGTCCAGCACGCGGGCCGAGTCGCGCACGGCGTTTTTGGCCTGCAGCGTGCCGAAGGTGATCACCTGGGAGACGTGGTCCTCGCCGTAGACGTCCTTGATGTGGTTGATGACCTCTTCGCGGCGCCCCTGCTCGAAGTCGACGTCGATATCGGGCATCTCCACGCGCTCGGGCGAGAGGAATCGCTCGAACATGAGGCCGTTGGGCATGGGGTCAAGGTCGGTGATGCCCATGGCGTAGGCCACGATGGCGCCGGCGGCCGAACCGCGGCCGGGTCCCACGCCGATGCCCTGGCTACGCGCCCATTCGATGTACTCCTGCACGATGAGGAAGTAGGCCGGGAAGCCCTGCTGGATGATGATGCCCATCTCGTAATCGGCCTGCTTCTGCTCGCGCTCGGGCACCGGGGTCCCGTAGCGCTTTTCCAAGCCCTCTTGCACGCGCTTGCGGAACCACGATTCCTCGGTCTCGCCCGCAGGCAGGGGGAACTTCGGCAGGATGGGCTCGCGCTCTAACGTGACGTCGCACTTCGCCGCCACTTCCACCGTGTTGTCGCAGGCCTCGGGGAAGTCCTTCATGGCCTCGCGCATTTCCTCTTCGGTCTTCATGTAGAACTGGTCGTTCTCGAACTTCATGCGGTTCGTCTGGTTGACCGTGCTTCCGGTGCCGATGCACAGCATGATGTCCTGGGCCTCGGCGTCTTCCTTCAGCAGGTAGTGGAAGTCATTGGTGGCGATGGTCTTGAGTCCCGCGGCCTTCGCCACGCGGGTGAGCTCGTGGTTCAGCTCGGTCTGGGTGAAGCCGGCGTCGGTGCGGATGCCCTGGTTCTGCAGCTCGATGTAGAAGTCCCCCTCATCGAAGCAGCTGGCGAACTTACGGGCCCATTCCACGGCGTCGTCGAAACGGCGCTCGTCGAGCAGCTTCGGGATAACGCCGGCGATGCAGGCCGACGAGCCGATGATGCCGTGGCCGTACTTCTGCAGCATGGAGAAGGTGGTGCGCGGCTTGTAGTAGAAGTTGTCCACATGGGACTCGCTGACGAGCTTCAGCAGGTTATGGTAGCCCTCGTTGTTCTTCGCCAGAAGCAGCAGGTGATACAGCTTCGGCTTCACGTCCTTGCGCAGGGACTCGTCGGGAGTGAAGTACACCTCGCAGCCGAAGATGGGCTTCACGCGCTTGCCCGTCTCCTTCTCGACGGCGTCGCAGGCGTCGGAGAGCTCCACCATGCCGGACATGACGCCGTGGTCGGTGACGGCCACCGCCGGCATATCCAGCTCGGCGGCGCGGCGCACCATGTCCTTGATGTGGGTGAGCCCGTCGAGCAGCGAGTATTCCGTATGGTTGTGCAAATGGACAAATGCCATCGTCAGCCCCTTCGATAAGGTCGGCGGCGCACGAGTTCGTTTATGGTGTGATTACGCGCACTGTGTCGTATCATGCTGGGTCGAAAGCGCGCGGCTGACGTGAGGACCTCCCCGCTGCTTCGCTTCCCTTTCGACCGCTCTCAAGTTTCGTCGTTTTCTCGGCTGCCATGATACCAGCCTGTCGCCCCACGGTGTGCGAACAAACAGTGAGTTTTGCATGGAATGCCCTGGGAGCGCAAGCCAGCGGAAGCACCATCAAACCTAGAATTCAATCTCTCCGTAGTCGAGGCCGTGCATATCACGCATCCATTGGAAGAATTCGTCGCAGTTCATGACGGGAACGAGGCCCTGGGGGAAATCGAGCTGGTTGCGGGTAATAAGCGCGTCGGCTCTAAGCGCCAGGGCGATTTCGTAAAGGAGATAGCCCTCCGGGTCGTGCCACGAGGCGGCGAGCATCAGGTCGATCTCCCTCTCGCTCGCTGCGAACACGTTGACGAAGGTGCGCAGGCCCCGCAATTGCCCCATGACGGCGTCCATCTCGCTCGCTCGTCCTCCGTTGGAAAGAATGTACACAAGAGCGGTCACCTGAGACGAAGAGATCCACAGCTCGAACTCCCCCACCCGACCGCCGATCATCAGCAGCCGCGCCTTCTCGTAGTACGGCTCGCGCTCATTCAGATAGTCGATAACTACGTTGGTGTCGAGAAGCAGCTTGGATTGGGCCATGTCACACCAGCCCCTTGGCGGCGAGACGGTCAAGTTTGATCTCGGCCTTCGTCATATCGTCGAACCGTGTTGAGCGCTTGCGCGAGAGGCTATCGACAAAGCGCGCCGCCGATGCCCACCGCTCGTCCGCAGACGCATCGCCATCTTGCAAAAGGAAGTCGGCGCTCCCCTCCTCGATCAGCCGGTCGAACAAGAGGTTCACCGCCTGGGAGGCGTTCATTCCATCTCGCTTGAGCACACGAAGCCCCTGCTGCTTCTTCCGCTCCGGCATCCGCCCCGTCACCATCGCATCGGTCACAATGACCTCCTTTCCGCTGTACAACATCTTGAGTACAACCTTTGAGAAAGTCAAGACTACTGTTTATCGCTCGTTCGGTCGACGAACTGCCTCGAAATCGCATGAAATCTCGAGTTGTTAGCGTCTCGGGAGTGTACCTGAATGGTGAGCTCGGAGCTATCTCTTGGGAGCAAGATCCTGACCTGGTGTTTTACGAGAGTGCATTTGGCACGCATCTTCCCGATCTTCTCGTGCAGTGACCCCAGACGCTAACAACTCGAGATTTCTTGCAAAAACGGGGGTGTTCGTTGACTGAGGGGGGTGACCGTTGGGAAAGCTTCGAAAACCGCCGACTCGCTCGAGCGAAGAGAAATGCCGTCGAGCACGAAGCGAAATCGGTTTCGTATTTGAACGACGAGAGGCGCCCGGGGTGGGCGCCTCTCGAAACAGGCTCAAAATTTGGGGCTGCGCGTGTCGCGGCTCCCTTTCTTGGCTCGGCTGGGCCTTACGCGGCCTGGCCTACGTGCGCAAGCTGGGCCTCGCACCACTCGAGCTTCTTCTGATGGGTCATCAGCGTCGCCTGATCCTGGGGATCGTTCTTCTGCTCCAGCTCGGCGATGGCGCTCTTGCACTCGGCGGCCTCGACGCGCACGGCCTCGGCATCGATATCCTCGACGGCCACGCCGAAGCGGGCCAACACCGTCACCTTGTCGTCGAGCACGGAGGTGGCGCCGCCCATCACGAGGAACTCGCGCTTCTCGTTCTCGCCCACGGTCAGCGTCACGACGCCGCCCTCGCGGTTCAGCGACACCGTCAGCTCGTGACCGGGCAGAACACCGAAGTAGCCATCCGTGCCCGGAATGTTGGCGTAGGTGATCTCGCCCTGGAACAGGGCCCTATCGGGAAGAGCCACGACACAGCCCATGGAGGCCATTAGTTACCTTCCTTCTGCATGGCGTCGTAGGCCTCGTACACCTGCTCGATGGCGCCCTTGTTCACGAAGCACTGCTCCGGGATGTGGTCGCACTTGCCATCGAGGATCTCCTTGAAGGAGCGCACGGTGTCCTCGACCTTGACGTACACGCCGGGCAGGCCCGTGAAGACCTCGGCCACGTGGAACGGCTGGCCCAGGAACTTCTGCACCTTACGGGCGCGGTTCACCGTCAGCTTCTGGTCCTCGGACAGCTCGTCCATACCCAGAATGGCGATGATGTCCTGCAGATCCTTGTACTGCTGCAGGATCTGCTGCACGCCCATGGCCACGTCGTAGTGCTCCTGGCCCACGATCTCGGGATCGAGAGCGCGGGAGGTGGACTCCAGCGGGTCAACAGCCGGGTAGATGCCCAGCTCGGCAATGGAACGCGACAGAACGGTCTTCGCGTCCAAGTGGGTGAACGTGGTGGCCGGGGCCGGGTCGGTCAGGTCGTCGGCGGGCACGTAGACGGCCTGCACGGACGTGATGGAGCCGGTCTGCGTGGAGCAGATGCGCTCCTGCAAATCGCCCATCTCGGTGGCCAGCGTCGGCTGGTAGCCCACAGCGGAGGGCATACGACCCAGCAGAGCGGACACCTCGGAGCCGGCCTGGGTGAAGCGGAAGATGTTGTCGATGAACAGCAGCACGTCCTGACCCTGATCGCGGAAGTACTCCGCCTCGGTGAGGCCAGCGAGGCCCACGCGCAGACGGGCTCCCGGAGGCTCGTTCATCTGACCGTAGACCAGGCAGGTCTTCTCGATAACGCCGGAGTCGGTCATCTCGAGGTACAGGTCGGTGCCCTCGCGAGTACGCTCGCCCACGCCGGTGAACACGGAGGTGCCGCCATGCTCCTGGGCCAGGTTGTTGATGAGCTCCTGGATGCACACCGTCTTGCCCACGCCGGCGCCGCCGAACAGGCCGGTCTTTCCGCCCTTGACGTAGGGCTCGATGAGGTCGACGACCTTGATGCCGGTCTCGAAGGTCTCGGTGGTGGTCACGAGCGTATCGAACGGCGGGGCCGGGTGGTGAATCGGGCGCCACTCGACGTCTTCGGGCATGGGCTTGCCGTCGACGGGCTCGCCCAGCACGTTCCAAATGCGGCCCAGGGTCGCCTTGCCCACGGGCATCATGATGGGGGAACCGGTGTCGGTTGCCTCCAAGCCGCGCACCATGCCGTCGGTGGACGTCATAGCGACGGTACGGACGATGTCACCGGGCAGGTGCGTCTGCACCTCGAGCACGGTGGACACTTCACCCGTTGGGGTTTGTGCCTTCACGGTAAGGGCGTTGTAGATGGCCGGCATGGCGTCTGCCGGGAACTCCACATCCACAACGGCGCCGACGATACGGACGATGCGTCCGATGGCGCCTCCCTTGGCCGCTTCAGTAGAAGTGTTATCAGCCATTTAATCCTCCAAAGCTGCGGCACCGCCGACGATCTCGGTGATCTCCGTGGTAATGGCGCCCTGGCGCACGGTGTTGTACACGCGCTCCAGGGTGGAGACCATCTCGTTCGCGTTGTCGGTAGCCGATTTCATCGCGTTGCGGCGAGCGCCTTGTTCGCCCGCTGCGGAATCGAGCATCGCGTAGTAGAACGCGTTGTTCAGGTAGGCGTTCATCATGTAGGACATGACCGACTCCGTGCTCGGCTCGAAGTCGATGTCGCCCGGGATGGCGGAATCGTCCCGCTCGCGGAAGGACTTGAAAATGTCCTCCTCCTTGGCCTTAAGACCCAGAAGATCCGCGTAGGACTCCTCCTTCACCGGCAGCACCTGCTGCTCGACCAAGGTCTGCTCGGCGGCGTTCTTCGCGTGGTTGTACACGATGAGCACCTCGTCGAGCTTGCCCTCGGCGTAAGCCTGCATCACATAGCCGGACAGCTCGGCCGCCTGAGCGAACTCGGGGTCGGCCGAATATCCCGCGAAGGAGAACACCGGCTCGATGCCTCGGTAGGTGAAGTACCCGATGGCCTTCTTGCCACAGGCAGCCACCTCCACCTCGGCACCTTCCCGCTGCTTTTCCTTCGAGAGCTTCTCCACATAGCGAAGCACGTTGGTGTTGAAGCCGCCGGCGAGACCCCGGTCGGAGGTGACGGCTACGATGAGCACCCGCTTCACCTCGTCGTGGACCTGCAGCAGCGGCTCATTATCCAAGTGAGCGTACTTTGCCGTGCTGATGAGCATGTCTGAGATGGCGACCGCCCAAGGGAGCGCGCTCTCCACGCGCTCGGAAGCACGGCGAATCTTGGCAGCCGCGACCATTTCCATGGTGCGCGTGATCTGCTTCGTCGAGGTGACGGATTTGATTCGCCGTTCGATGTCGTGTAGGTTGGGCATGGTCTACCTACCTTACGCTGCGGCGTCGAAGGACTGCTTGAAGGCGGCGATGGCCTCCTTCAGAGCGACCTTGGTCTCGTCGCTGAGCTTCTTCTCCGTGTTGATCGTCTGCAGGATCTCCGGCTTGGAAGCGCGCAGCGACGCGAGCAGCTCGGTGCGGAAGCGAACCACGGACGTGAGCGGCAGATCGTCGAGGAAGCCCTCGTTGCCGGCGAAGATGGCAATGACCTGCTCGGCCACGGGCATCGGCATGTAACGACCCTGCTTCAGGAGCTCGGTCATGTGCGAACCGCGGGTCAGCTGATCCTGGGTAGCCTTGTCCAGATCGCTGCCGAACTGGGTGAAGGCCTGCAGCTCGCGGTAGCTGGCGAGGTCCAGACGCAGGGAGCCGGCCACCTGTTTCATGGCCTTGATCTGCGCGGAGCCGCCCACGCGGGACACCGAGATACCCACGTCGACTGCCGGGCGCTGGCCCTGGAAGAACAGGTCGGTCTGCAGGAAGATCTGACCGTCGGTAATGGAGATCACGTTGGTCGGAATGTAGGCGGACACGTCGCCGGCCTGGGTCTCGATGATCGGCAGGGCGGTCATGGAGCCGCCGCCGTTCTCGTCGGACATCTTGACCGCGCGCTCCAGCAGGCGGGAGTGCAGGTAGAACACGTCGCCCGGATAGGCCTCGCGTCCCGGCGGGCGGCGCAGGGTCAGCGACATCTGGCGATAGGCCACGGCCTGCTTGGACAGGTCATCATAGACGATGAGCACGGCGCGGCCCTTGTTCTCGGGACCCGCGGGCTTGCCGTCCTCGCCGTTGTAGACGAAGTACTCGCCCATGGCGGCGCCGGCCATCGGCGCGATGTACTGCAGCGGAGCGGAGTCGGAGGCGGTGGCGGCCACGATGATGGTGTTCTTCATGGCGCCGTGGCGCTCGAGGGTCTCCACCACGCCGGCCACCGTGGAGGCCTTCTGGCCGATGGCGACGTAGATGCAGATCATGTCCTGATCTTTTTGGTTGATGATGGCGTCGATCGCGATAGCGGTCTTACCAGTCTGGCGGTCGCCGATGATGAGCTCGCGCTGGCCGCGGCCGATCGGCACCATGGAGTCGATGGCCAGGATACCGGTCTGCATCGGCTCGTTCACGGGCTGGCGGGAGATAACGCCGGGAGCCTTGAACTCCACCGGGCGCGTGCCCTCGGCCTTGATGGGGCCCTTGCCGTCGATGGGCTGGCCCAGCGGGTTCACCACGCGGCCGAGCATGGCCTTGCCGGCGGGAACCTCCACGATACGACCGGTCGTGCGGACCTGGTCGTTCTCCTTGATTGCGGTGACGTCACCCAGAAGCACGGCGCCGACCTCGTCCTCTTCGAGGTTCTGGGCCAGACCGTACACGGTCTTGCCGCCCTCTCCGATGAACTCGAGCAGCTCGCCGGCCATGGCATCGCGCAGGCCGTCGACGCGCGCAATGCCGTCGCCGACCTGGATGACCGTGCCCACTTCGCGAGACTCGACGCTGACGTTCAGCTGCTCGAGCTGCTTCTTCAGCGCCTCGTCGATGGACTGTGCGGTGATTTCAGTCACTAGCATTCACCTCCATCTGTTGTGTCCTTGAGGACGTTGCGGGCGCGATTGAGCTGCGAGATCATGCTCGCGTCAATGTAGTTGCCGTCAACATCCATGATGATGCCGCCCAGGATGGACGCATCGATGCGCTCGCGCAGCACCGCGCGCCGTCCCAAATCGGCCTCGGCTTTTTCCGTAATGAGTTGGCGCAGTCCGTCGTCGAGCGGCACGGCGGTGGTCACGTCGACCACGCAAATGCCCAGCTTGTCGCCCAGCAGCTCGCGGTACGCGTCGAAGACCCGCGGCAGCAAGTCCGCCTGGCCGCGCTCGGCCATGACCGCGAGCACCTCGCGCAGCGCCAGATGGCAGTCGGCAAAGGTGCCTTCCACCAGCTCCTTGCGCTGGGCGGGGGTGAAGTCCGGGTTCGACAGGCTCTGAGTCAGCTCCAGATCGGCGCGCATGAGACGGATGATCTCGCCCATCTGCTCGCGCACCTCAAGCACTGCCTCCTGGCCGCCGGCGGTATGGGCGGCATCGAAGAGCACCGATGCGTAAACCGCGACTTCCTCTTTCACGACGAGACGATTAGTTGCCATTGAAACTACCCGCCTCTTTGACGTAGCGCTCGATGATGGCGCGGTGCTCACCCTCGGTAAGATCCTCGCCAATCAGGCGCGCGGCCACATCGACCGAGGTGTCGGCCACGGTGGCCTGCAGCTCGGAAATGGCCTGCTTCTTCTCGGCCTCGATGGCGGCCTTGGCCTTCGCGATCATGTCGGCGGCCTCGGTTTGGGCCTGGGCGGTGATGTCCGCCTTGACGGCCTCGCCCACCGAGCGGGCGTCGGCGATGATCTGCGCGGACTGGGCCTTGGCGTCGGCCAGCTGCTTGTTGTACTCAGCCAGCACGCGCTCGCTTTCGATCTGAGCTTCCTCAGACTTCTTCAGGGCCTCGCGGATGGTGTTCTCGCGCTTCTCCAGCATGCCGGCAAACATCGGCCAGCCGAACTTCGCGAGAATGATCCAGAGGATGATGAAGGCGATGAGCATGGGGATGAACTCCGCCATGTCCGGCAGGATGGCGGAGATGCCGCCCTCCTGTTCCGCCTCAGCAGCGAACGCGAGCGCCGGGAAAGCAGCGTTGAGAGCCAGGGCGCCGAAGGCGACCTTCGCAACTGCTTTGTTCGCTCTTGTCTTCACGTGCAATTCCTCCTTCCAGCCTTATAACGGCTATGACAACCGGTTAAAGACTAGAACTAGAGGATGAAGGCGAGAACGAAGCCGATGAGGGCCAGGGCCTCGGCCAGAGCGGCACCGATGATGAAGTTCGTGAACAGACGGCCACCCACCTCGGGCTGGCGGGCGGTGCCCACGCAGCAGCCGTAGCAGGCGATGCCGATGCCGAGGCCGGGGCCGATGGTGGCCAGGCCATAGCCGACGAGCTTCAGCGCAGCAATGACGAATACAGTTTCCACAGTTTCCTCCTTTAGGTCGTTTTTGAGCCTGTTTCCCAAAAACACTTACGGATTATGGTTTCCGGCTTTGGAGGAGCCGGCTTAACCCAGATGGGGTCGGGACGCGAGGCCCCGGGGCGCGGCGCTGCGGCGCGCGGCGCGAAAGCGGTTCCTAGTGGGCACTCGTGGCGATCTGGACGTAGACCGCGGAGAGCACCGTGAACACGTAGGCCTGAAGGAACGCCACTAGCGTCTCCAGGGCGTACATGGCGATGAGCAGCAGGAACCAGGGCAGCGACAGCACGCCGGTCAGCGGGTCGATGGCCTGGATGCCGCAGGTGAGGAACACGCTTGAGGCCAGGGCGAAGATGCCCAGCACCATGTGTCCGGCGAACATGTTGCCGTAGAGTCGGACGGCGAGCGTCAGCCAGCGGATGCAGGTGGAGATGAGCTCCAAGAACCAGATGATCGGCACCATGACCTTCGGCAGGCCCGCCGGGGCGAAGGACTTCAAATAGCCCAAGCCTCCCTTAGCCTTGATGCCCCAGACGTTGAAGTAGACAAACGAGATGGTAGCAAGTGCCCAGGTCACCGAGATGGTGCCCGTCGGCGTCTTGCAGCCGGGGATAAGACCCACGAAGTTCGAGATGAGGATGAAGAAGAACAGCGTGGCGAGGAAGGGCACGTGCTTCTTGAAGCCGTGACCAATGATGCCCTCGCCCATGTCGTTGCGCACGAACTGGTAACCGTACTCGACGGTGTTGACGAACTTGTTCGTCGGGATGAGCGTGAGCTTGCGGCCCACGACGAGGATCAGCACCAGCGTGATGATCCAGCAGATGACCATCCACACAATGTACTGGGTGACTCCGCCGAAAACCACGGTGGGATCGAAGGATGCCTGAAGATGAGGCACTTCTTCAGAGAGCATTGAAAGAGCGTCCACGTATCAACCTTTCCTAGCTTTTCCGAGCCAGCCTCGTCACGCCGAACGCGATGGCGGTGACGGAGAGAGCCCCGGCTTCCGACAGGACAAAGGGCAGCGCAGCATCCCGGTTGACGTTGATGCAGAGGATGGCGAAGGCGAACATGAGGACAAATGAGAAGAGCAGGCAGAGCATGAGCACGCCCATGTGCCCCAGATTGCCCGAATCCGTCATGTGCTTCACCCGGTGCAAGCCGAACACGAGGGGCAAAAACCCCGCGATGCCCGCCAAGATGCCGAGTGCGATTGCCAGTACCATAACCTACTTCCGTCGGGGCGCTTGCGCGCTGTTACACCCAATGTAAACCGTTGCCTATGATAACGTCTTGTTCACAAAAGCTGACCAACTCAACCAATTTCTGGGGTGAGCGGTGAAATGATCGCGGCGGCGGCTTGCGCCCCTGATCTGGGAAAATTTGTGCAGGTGCACTAAAACGAAGCCCATCAGCGCGTCCGTCGCTTCGATCACCGACTTTTCCCTGATCTACTCCCCCGTGTACTCCCGGACGAGGATGCCGGACTCGGCCAAAAGCTCCTGGGACAGCTCGTCGGGGTACGGGTTCTGGTAGACGATCTCGGTGATGCCGGCGTTGATGAGCATCTTGGCGCACACGACGCAGGGCTGCGTATTCACGTAGATGGTGGCGCCGGCGATGTTGATGCCGTAGCGGGCCGCTTGGATGATGGCGTTCTGCTCGGCGTGCAAACCGCGGCAGATCTCGTGACGCTGGCCGCTCGGCACGCCCAGCTGCTCGCGAAGGCATCCGGTCTCGCTGCAGTGGGTCAGGCCGGTGGGCACGCCGTTGTAGCCCGTGGCCAGGATACGGCGATCCTTCACGATGACGGCGCCGACGCCGCGGCGCAGGCAGGTTGTGCGGGTGGCCACGTCGTTGGCCATCTTCATGAAGTACTCGTCCCAGCTGGGACGGTTATCTGCTGCCATGGTTGCTCCTTCCCTTCGCGGAGAGGGGCGGCCGCACTCCGCAGGCACGCCCCGCTACGCTGTTCGCCTTCGGCTCAGGCGCTTCGCTCCTTCATGCTTTTATGTTGCGACCTTCGGTCGCGGCTAGGCAGTGTTCAGAGGGTGCCAGCAGAGCACGCCCGCCCCTCTCTGCTGCCGAACCTCGGTCGAAAACGGGCTGTTCCGTTCGCTGCGCAACCTGCGCGCGGAGACCCCCGCCATCCCCCGTGCCTGCTCAGCCTTTGCCGAAATCAATCCGGTCAGATTACTCCGTTCCGAAGATGCGGTCGCCGGCGTCGCCGAGGCCGGGGACGATGTAGGCGTTCTCGTTGAGGCCGTCGTCGATGGCGCAGGTGTAGATGATGAGATCATCGTCGGCGGCGAGCAGACGCTCGATGCCCTCCGGGGCCGAGACGAGGCACAAAAAGCGGATGGTGCCCGCCACGCCCGCCTCGCGCAGGTACTTGACGGCCGCCTCGGCAGAACCGCCGGTGGCGAGCATGGGATCGAGCACGTAGACGCGGCGGCTCGCGATGTCGCGGGGCAGCTTGTCGTAATAGCTCTCGGGCTCGTGGGTCTCCTCGTTGCGCTGCATGCCCAGATGTCCCACGCGGGCCCGGGGGATGACCTCCAGCGCTCCGTCCACCATGCCGAGGCCGGCGCGCAAAATGGGCACGAAGGCCACCTTGCGGCCCGTGATCTGCTTGGCATCGAAAGGCGCGATGGGCGTTTGGATGAACACGTTCGTGAGCGGCAAGTCGCGGGTGGCCTCGTAGGTCTCGAACAGCGAGAGCTCGCGCACGACATCGCGGAACTCGTTGGAAGGGGTGTGCTTGTCGCGCAGGATGGCCAGCTTGTGCTGCACGATGGGGTGATCGAGGACGACGACGCGGTCGTTCCATTCCATAATTTAGTTCCTTTCGTCCGGTGCGGGGGCGGACGGGGCCTCCGTGCTCAAGCAATGGCTCGCTTTGTGGAACAGTCCACTGGACTGTTCCAGTCGCTGCGCAACCTGCGCGCGGAGGCCCCGTCCGCCCCCGCACCTACCCAACTGCTATCGCAGCAACATCCGTGTCGCCTGTTCGCTGCGCAACCTGCGCGCGGGCGCCCCCGCCCGCCTCGCAGCCTGCTCAGCCAAACCCAAAACCTCTTTTAATACTCCAAGCCCGGATACAGGGGGTGGGCTTCCAGCAGGGCGTCGACCTTGGCGCGCACGTCGGCGAGCTTGGCCTCGTCGGTGGCGTTGAACACCGTGGTCGCGATGAGCTGGCCGATCTCGTAGAAGTCCTCGGCGGTAAATCCTCGAGTGGTGGCGGCCGCGGAGCCCACGCGGATGCCGCTCGTCACGAAGGGAGAGCGCTGCTCGTTGGGGATGGAGTTCTTGTTCACCGTAAGGCCCACGGATTCCAGAAGCTTCTCGGCGTCCTTGCCGGTGATGTCGGAGGCCGTAAGGTCAACGAGGCACAGGTGGTTGTCCGTGCCGCCGGAGACGAGGCGCAGGCCGCCGTCGGTCATGCCCTGGCCGAGAGTGCGGCAGTTCTCCACCACATGCTCCATATAAACACGGTAATCGGGACGCAGCGCCTCGCCGAAGGCCACGGCCTTGCCGGCGATGACGTGCATGAGAGGGCCGCCCTGAGCACCGGGGAAGATGGCCTTGTTGATCTTCGGACCCAGCTCATCCGAGTTCGTGAGAATGAAGCCGCCGCGCGGGCCGCGCAGGGTCTTGTGGCTCGTGGAAGTGACGATGTCGGCGTGGGGCACCGGGCTCGGGTGCAGCCCCGCGGCCACGAGGCCGGCGATGTGGGCCATGTCCACCATGAGGTAGGCGCCCACCTCATGGGCGATTTCCGCCATGCGCTCGAAGTCGATGAAGCGCGGGTAGGCCGAGGCGCCGCCGACGATGACCTTCGGGCGGCACTCCTTCGCGATGCGCTCGAGCTCGTCGTAGTCGATGGTCTCGGTCTCGGGGTTCACGCCGTAGGAGACGATGTTGTACAGAAGACCGGAGAAGTTCACGGGGCTGCCGTGGGTGAGATGGCCGCCATGGTCGAGGCTCATGCCGAGCACCGTGTCGCCGGGCTCGATGATGGAAAGATACGCGCCGAAGTTCGCGCTGGCACCGGAATGGGGCTGCACGTTGGCGTACTTCGCGCCGTACAGCTCGCAGGCGCGGTCGCGGGCAAGGTCCTCCACCATGTCGACCTTCTCGCAGCCGCCGTAGTAGCGCTTGCCGGGGTACCCTTCGGCGTACTTGTTGGTGAGCACACTGCCCACGGCCTCCATGACGGCGCGGGAGGTGAAGTTCTCCGACGCGATGAGCTCCACACTCCCCCGCTGGCGGGCGAGTTCTTGGCGCAGGCAGTCGGTCACCTGCGGATCTTCAGCGGCGAGAAATTCCAAAGCCATCTATTGTCTCCTTTGCTAATCTTCTCTGAGCTTCCCTGGTCTTCTCTAATCTAGTTCCATTATCTTCTGAACGCGGCCGGCGTGGCGGCCGCCGCCGAAGTCGGTGGCGAAGAAGGTGTCGAGGATGCGCTCGTTCTCCTCGAGCGGCACGAAGCGGCCGGAAAGGGTGATGACGTTCGCATCGTTGTGCTCGCGGCACAAGGCGGCGAACTCGGAGTTGATGATGTTGGCGGCACGCACGCCGGGCACCTTGTCGGCGGCCATGGCCATGCCGATGCCCGTGCCGCACACGAGCACGCCGCGCTCGGCGACACCGTCGGCCACATCGTGGGCCACGGGGGCCGCATAGTCGGGGTAATCGACGCGATCATCGTTGTCGGGGCCGCGGTCGATGACGTCGTACCCCTTCCCCACCAGGTAATCCACCAGGGCCTGCTTCTGCTCGAAGCCGGCGTGGTCGCTTCCGATGCTCACGCGCATGGGCCACTTCCTTTCCGTCGCGAATGCCTTGAGGCCTATTGTAGGCGCTCGAGTGCCCCCGCGCCCCCTCGCTCACGCTTTCCGCACCAAATCGGGAGAGACGGGCGAAGTCCTAGCTGCGGACGCGGGAGACGGCCTCGTGCCAGGCGGCGAGGCGGGCGGCGCGCATCGGCTCGTCGAAGGTGGGCAGGAAGCGGTCCTCGCCCTCGCGCAGGGCCGCCAGCTCCTCGGTGCTCTTCCAAAAGCCCGTGGAAAGGCCGGCCAGGTAGGCGGCGCCGAGAGCAGTGGTCTCGGCGTTGTCAGGGCGACGCAGGGGCGCGCCGAGCATGTCGGCTTGGAACTGCATGAGGAAGTCGTTGGCCGCCGCTCCCCCGTCGACGTTCAGCACCGAAAGCGGCATGTGCGCGTCCTCGGCCATGGCGCGGGCCAAGTCGCACACCTGGTAGGCGATCGACTCCAGAGCCGCCCGCACGATGTGGGCGCGTCCGGCGCCGCGGGTGAGGCCGAGAATAGCGCCGCGGGCGTCGGCATCCCACCAGGGGGCGCCCAGGCCCGTGAACGCGGGCACGACGAAGACGCCGTCGGTCGTGGCCACACTGCGAGCGATGGCGTCGGTTTCGGCGACGCTGTCGATGATGCCGAGCTCGTCGCGGAGCCACTGGATGAGGGCGCCGGCCATGAACACACTGCCCTCGAGCGCGTACTCGGTGTCCCCCGCGTTGGGGGCCGAGGCCGCCACCGTGGTCACGAGCCCGTGCTCGCTCGCGCAGGCCTCGTGCCCGGTGTGCATGAGCAGAAAGCAGCCGGTGCCGTAGGTGTTCTTCGCCTGGCCCGCATGGAAGCAGCACTGGCCGAAGAGCGCCGCCTGCTGGTCGCCCGCCACGCCGCAGATGGGGATGCCCTGGACGAGCCCCGGGTTCGCCGTTATGCCGAAGCTGCCGGAAGAGGGGCGCACCTCGGGAAGAATGGCCTCGGGAATGCCGAAGAGCTTAAGCAGGAAGGGATCCCAGCGCCTCTCGTGGATGTTGTAGAGCATGGTCCGGCTCGCATTGGTCACGTCCGTGGCGTGCACGGCCCCGTCGGTGAGCTTCCAAATGAGCCAGCTGTCCACGGTGCCGAAGCAGAGCTCCCCCGCCTCGGCGCGGGCACGGGCGCCGGGCACCTCACCCAAGATCCAGGCGAGCTTGCTGGCGGAGAAGTAGGCGTCGGGCACGAGGCCCGTGCGCGCGGTGATCTCGGCCGCGGTCGCCGGGTCGCTCGCGATGGCCTCCACCATGGGCGCCGTGCGGCGGCACTGCCAGACGATGGCGTTCATGATGGGCTCGCCGGTGGCGCGGTCCCACACGATGGTGGTTTCGCGCTGGTTGGTGATGCCGATCGAATCGATGTCGGCGGTGTCTACGTTCGACGACAGAATGAGCTCGGTGAGGGCGCCCAGCTGCGAGGAGAGGATGTCTTGCGGATCGTGCTCGACCCAGCCAGGCTGGGGATAGATCTGAGGGAAGGGCCGCTGCACCGAGGCGACGGGACGGCCGGCGCGGTCGATGAGCATGGCGCGGGAGGAGGTGGTGCCCTGATCCAGCGCGATGATGTACTTCTTCATGTTCGCTTCTCCTCTTCTTGCTCTTGCTGCGGCTCCTCGGGGGCGGGCTGCGGGGTACCGCTCAGTCGCTCAGACAGTCCTCGTTGGTATCGAAGGCACCAAGGATTACTCCTCCCCGTATCATTGCGCCTTCGATACCACCTGCGGAACTCGCTTGGTGAGCGGCACCCCGCATCCCGCTTCGCTCAACTTTAGCCGAAGCACCCCGTTCCAGCAACGAGGTGCGAAGGGTATGGACTGACCAGTGCGTCCAACAGCCCTTCTGGCGCACGGTATGATACGATAGCGGAAAAAGAGATCGGCTAGAGAGGCGATTACATGGCGGAAGAACTCTACACATGGGTTCCTTTTTACACCGAGCTGGCAAACAAGCTATTGCCTTACAAGAACGACCGCGCTGCCTTGATCGACAAGCTGCAAGCGATGTACGAGAGCATCGACACGAAGCTTCCTAAGCTTGATGACGGCGGCGTCCCTAACGATATTGACCCCTTTACGATATTCGGACTCTTCAACAAAGGTATCTCAAGTCAGAACAGACGAAAGATCGTTGCCGCTCTCGCAGACGTATTCTGCATCACCGCTGAACTACCAAACGATTTCGCTGGAACCCCCTTGCTCAACAACTTGAATGCCACCTTCTACGCTTTCATTGGGGACAGCAGGCGCGGCGAATCCGATATCGACAATCTCTGGGATTTGTTCGAAGCGGAACTTGCTCTAGCTGACGCAGACAACCCCGAAAATCGCAATGCCTTTGCGGCCGCCTTCGATAAAACAGTTGGGCAGTTCGGCCTGGGCTGGAAACTCACTATGGGGCTTTATTGGGCCAGACCGCTCGCGTTCATCAATCTAGACTCGCGCAATAGGTGGTTCATGGGCGATACCGCAAAGGCCGGTGTCCCTATAGCAAGCATCATGCCAAAAGAAAAAGACGCGCCTATTCACGATGGCAAACATTATCTTGCCATCTGTGACACTATCCGAGCAGAGCTTAACAGCGCCGACTGCCCATACAATGGCTTTCCTTCACTCTCTAATGCGGCATTTATCGAATCGGAACGAGTCAATAGAGAGAGAAAGGCAGCAGCCAAGGCCGCTGAACAAGAAGCAGAGGAGAACGCACTTGGCGACGCGGGGGTGGAAGTCGTCCATTATTGGCTCTATGCACCCGGCGAAGGCGCAAGCATGTGGGAGGACTTCTACACCCGTGGCGTCATGGGCCTCGGTTGGCACGAACTCGGCGACCTGCGCGAGTATTCGACCAAAGAAGACATGAGGCTCGCTCTTCAGCAGATACGTGGTAATGAAACCTCGCAGAAAAACTCGGCACACGCAGTGTGGCAGTTTACCCACGACATCAAACCTGGCGATATCGTCTTTGTTAAGCGGGGGCGTACGGAAATCCTTGGTCGCGGAGTGGTTGTAGGGAGCTACGCATACGATGCGGATGCTGGCCACTACCCCAACCTACGCGAAGTAAAGTGGACCCACAAGGGTCACTGGACCCATGACGACCAGTTCGCGATGAAGACCCTCACTGACGTCACCGACTATACCGACTTCGTGGAGAAGGTAAACGGCTATTTCGAGGAGGATGCCGAGGAAACCCTCGGGGGGACGCTCCCCGCAGACCTCCCTTACGACCGCGAGCAATTCCTCTCCGAGGCATACATGGACGAGGAAACTTACGACACGCTCGTCGGTGTGCTTCGTTCAAAAAAGAACATCATCTTGCAAGGCGCTCCCGGCGTGGGAAAAACTTTCGTTGCAAAGCGCTTGGCCTATTCGATGATGGGCGCAAAAGATCGCGATCGCGTGATGATGGTGCAGTTCCATCAAAGTTATAGCTACGAGGATTTCATCGAAGGCTTTCGTCCTTCCGCATCGGGCTTCGACCTCATCAAGGGAAGCTTCTACACGTTCTGCAAGAAGGCGCAAGACGATACCGACAATGATTACTTCTTCATCGTCGACGAGATCAACCGAGGCAACTTATCGAAGATCTTCGGCGAGCTCTTCATGCTCATCGAGAACGACAAGCGAGGGCCCAATAACAAGTTGCAGCTACTCTATTCACGCGAACGCTTCTACGTGCCAAGCAATGTGTATCTCATCGGCATGATGAATACCGCTGACCGCTCGCTCGCAATGCTCGATTATGCGCTACGTCGACGGTTCGCATTTTTCGACCTGCGTCCTGGATTCGATTCCAAGGGGTTCATTGCCTACCGCGATAGCCTGGGCAACCCGAAGCTTAACAACCTTCTCGCATGCACAGTAAAGCTGAACGCCGCCATCTCCGACGATGACACTTTGGGCGATGGCTTTTGCATCGGGCATAGCTATTTCTGCGGCATGAAAGCTGCCGACGTAACAGACGCAAAACTCTCGGCCATCGTGGAATATGAACTTGCACCAATGCTGCGCGAGTACTGGTTCGACGAGCCATCGAAGGTTCGCGAGTGGACCGACGCTCTGCGCAAGTCCATCAAATGATCCGCATCCAGAACATCTATCATATGCTCGCCTACGCCTTCCAGGTGCTGTGCGAGCAAGGGTATCGCGAGATGGCTACCGAAGAGTTCGACAACGCGGCGGAGCTCTGCGCTGCTATTTTGATACGCGGCACAAACTCTCAAGTCAAACGCGGCCTCGGACGGGAGTACATAGACCATACCGATACACTCTCGACTTTACGAGGAAAATTCGAGATTGCCGATTCGGTGAAAACAAGATCCGTACTGCGACGACAAATGGTGTGCAGCTACGACGAGTTCTCAATCGACACACCCATGAATCGCATCCTCAAGGCAACGATGATGCTGCTGGTACGCTCGAACCTAAGCAAAGAGCGCAAGCGGGAGATCAAGCGACTGCTCGCATACTTCGACGACGTGAGCGACATCGATCTGGCAACCGCGAACTGGCAGATGCGCTTCAATCGAAATAACCAGACCTACCGCATGCTGATAAATGTGTGCTGGCTCATTGCCAAAGGGCTGCTGCAGACCCAAGAAGACGGATCAACCAAACTCATGGACTTTCTAGACGAACAGCGCATGAGCCGATTGTATGAACGGTTCATCCTAGAATACTTCAAGCGCGAGCATCCCAAGCTACATGTTGGCGCTCCTCACATCAGCTGGACGCTTGACGACGACTTCGACGATATGCTGCCTGTCATGAAGAGCGACGTTGTGCTCTCACTCGGCCACACGACGCTCATCATCGACGCGAAATATTACTCGCATGCTACGCAGCATCAGTACAACACGCATAGCGTCCATTCGCACAATCTATACCAGATTTTCACCTATGTGAAAAATAAGGAGGCGGAACTCGCACGCGCCGACGTGCCCCACGAGGTGTCGGGGATGTTGCTGTACGCGCAAACCGACGAGGAAATACAGCCAGATGGCGTTTACAGAATGAGCGGAAACCAGATTAGCGTGAAGACGCTTGATCTCGATACGCCCTTCGAGGACATCAAAGTGCAGCTCGACGAGATTGTCGAGTTGCACTTTGGCCTATTCGTGTAGGTTTATCCAGTTCAGGATGAAATCGTAGACTTCTTCTTTGCCGAATTCGTTGAGAATTTCGTGGCGCATGCCGGGAAACAGGCGCAAGGTGAGGTCCTCGGCGCCGGCGGCCTCCATGGACTCGGCGGCGGCAGCGACAGCGCGGCCGCATTTGCCGACGGGGTCGGCGTCGCCGGCCACGTAGAGCAGGGGCAAGTCGTGGGGCGTGGCGGCCAAGGTCGCCGGCGCGGCGGCGCGCCAGGCCAGCTCGGTTAGGGTGGCGTAGGCGCCGGCGCCGAACATGAAACCGCAGGCCTCGTCAGCCATGAAGGCGTCGGCCACGGCCGGGTCGCGGGAGAGCCAGTCGAAGGGGGTGCGCGCGTCCTTGATGGCGCGGCTGTAGGCGCCATCGGCAAGCGCGTGCAGAAGATTGCTGCGGTAGTCGTCGCCGCGCACGCGGGCGATGGCCCGGGCGGCCAGGTTGCCGGCGCGGGAGACGGCAACAGGCTCGTTGGCCGTGCCACAGATGATGGCGCCGGCAAGGCCCGACCCGTAGCGCGGCAGATAGCTGCGCAGCACGAGCGAGCCCATGGAATGCCCGAAGATGAAGTACGGCGTGCCGGACGCCACCTGCTGGGAGACGAGCAGGCGCAGCATCTGCGCGTCCTCGATCATGGCGTCGGCGCCGCCCTCGGCATCGATCACGCCGCGGCGCTCGGGCGCGCCGGCCGTATCGCCGTGGCCGATGTGGTCGTGGCCGGCCACGAGGTAGCCCGCGTCGGCGAGGAAGCGGGCGAAGTCGTCGTAGCGGTCGATGTGCTCGGCCATGCCGTGGACGAGCTGCACGACGCCGCGCGGCTTGAAGCAGCCAAGCGACGGCTCGCCGGCAGCCGCATCGGCCCGCTCCATGGCCAGGGGCACCCAGAGCACGGCGCGGACTTGGCTTTTTCCGTCGGCGGAATCGAAGGAGAATTCGGTGCGGCCAGTGGTCGCGAAGGCATCGTTTGCGGCGCTCATGAGAGGCATCCTTTCATATCTTCCAAGGTGAGGGCGCCCGCGCGCAGGACACGGGGGACGTCGCCAGTGCAGTCGAGCACGGTGGAGGCGATGCCCGCAGAAGGGGCATCAGAATCGCCGGCGGTTCCTGCCGCGACGTCGGCGCGGACGCGAGCGCTCGACGACATGAGCGCGGCGGCGCCCTCGGCTGCTTCGGCTGCTTCGCCAGCTTCGACAGCTTCAGCTGCTTCGGCGACGCCGTACGCGATCGAGTACGGCGGGAGATCATCGGGAAGGTACACACCGGCGGTGCGCGCCATGAGAGCCCCATCGAGATCTTCGATCCGGGCCGTATCGGGCGCTCCCGAGAGGTTGGCCGAGGTGACGGCCAAGGGACAGCCGACGGCACGGATGAGGGCGAGAGCCGCCTCGCTGTCGGGCATGCGCAGCCCGATAGTACCCGCGGGCGACCGGAAGGCAGCGGGAACGGCCGCCGACGCGCGCACCACCAAGGTGAGGGCACCGGGCCAGAAGGTCTCGGCGAGGCGCCGGGCGTAGGCGGGAACATCCCTGCCGTAAACGTCCAGCGTCTCGGGGCCTTCCACGAGCCACGCCACGGGTTTGCCAGCGTCACGGTGCTTCAGGTCGTAGAGGAGACGGGGGCCTGCGGCCGCCTTCACGGAGACACCCAAGCCGAAAACGGTGTCCGTCGGAAAGACGACAGCCTCGCCGGCGGCCAGGGCACAGGCGGCCTCGCCGAGCGAGAGCGGACAGCAGGCGCCATCGAAGGGGCAGTTGCTCATCGGCCCTCCTTCTCGCAGAAAGCAGTTTCGCCAGATACTGGTTGCGCCGACGCGATCCCCTCGCAGATCACGGGCGCTGCGGTTTCTGAAAGCCGTTCGGTCACGATGGCCTCGGCGACGCGCAGGCCGTCCACGGCGGCGCTCGTGATGCCGCCGGCGTAGCCCGCGCCCTCGCCGCAAGGGTACAGGCCGCCGATATTCGATTGGAAGCGGTCGTCGCGGACGATGCGCACGGGGCTCGAGCTGCGGGCCTCTACGGCAGTCATGACAGCGTCGACGTCGGCGAACCCGTGCAGCTTGCGATCGAGGGCCGACAGCGCCTCGGCGAGAGCGTCAGCCACGAACGGCGGCAGACAGTCGTGCAGGTCGCGCCAGGCCACGCCGCGCGGAAAGGTGGGCGTCACTGTGGCGCTCGGGGTGCTCGGCGCGCCGGCGAGGAAGTCGCCGACGGTTTGGGCCGGGGCGGTATAGGGAGGCATGAACGCGCTGTCGGATTCCGAAGAGGTGTCGGCACCTTCCACATCGTCGGCCGCCAGCCCGCGCCCGAGAAGGTAGGCATCCCGTTCCAGCTGACGCTGGAAGGCGACCCCTTCCAGGGGGTCGTCGCCGGGCAAATCGTCGGGGCGCACCTCCACGAGCAGCGCCGCGTTAGCATTGGTCCCGGCGCGGGCGTGGCGGCTCATGCCGTTCACGCAGAGCAGCCCCTCCTCGCTGGCGGCCGCCACCACCTCCCCGCCCGGACACATGCAGAAACTGTAGACGCCCCGGCCGTCGTCGGTCTTCACCGCCAGCTTGTAGTCGGCCGCCCCGAGGGCCGCATGACCAGCGGCTGGCCCGTACTGGGCCTCGTTCACGAGAGCCTGGGGATGTTCAATGCGCACGCCCACGGCGAAGGGCTTGCGGGCCATGTCCGCCCCGGCCTCGCAAACCATTTGGAAGGTGTCACGCGCGGAGTGCCCGCAGGCCAGCACGACGCAATCGGTGGCGAAGACTTCCGCCGCTCCCGTGCGCTCATCGACGAGGCGAACGGCAGTGACGCGCGCTTCGCCATCTTCGCCGCCAACCTCATCCACAGCATCAGCGACGCCCGGACGATCAGCAGCTCCGCCCTCAAGCACAAGGCCGTCGAGGCGCGTAAGGAACCGTACCTCTCCCCCCGCCTCCTCGATGGCCCGACGCAGGTTGCGCACGACGCCGACGAGCAGGTCGGTGCCAATGTGCGGCTTGGCGTCCACGAGAATGTCCTCCGGGGCGCCGGCTTCCACGAAGGCCTCCAGCACATGGCGGATATGGGGCGACTTGATACCGGTGTTCAGCTTGCCGTCTGAGAATGTGCCCGCCCCGCCCTCGCCGAACTGGATGTTCGTGCGCGTATCGAGCGGCGCGCCGGCGTTGAAGGCCTCGACGATCTCCACGCGCTCGTCCACGGAAGCGCCCCGCTCCACCACCAGCGGACGCAACCCAGCCCGCGCCAGATACAGCGCGCAGAACAGCCCCGCCGGCCCCGCCCCGACCACGACGGGCCGCAGCCCAGTCGGTTCCACGTGCGGTATCGAAAGAGGCTCAGGGGGCTCGTAGGCCTTGACCGCCACGCCCTTCACCGGCCGCGGATCAGCGCCTTCCGCAAGCTCGACCGCCACGGTCACGACGCCATGCACGTTCGACTTCTTCCGCGCATCGATCGACCGCTTCAGCAGCTTCACCTCAGTGATAGCGCTCGTCTTAACCCCGAGCGTCCGCGCGATTTCTCGGCGGAAGAGCGATTCGTTTTCTGGCAGGAGAGCATCAAGAGAAACCGGAACATTGGAAGCCTGAATCATGCACGTAACCTTTCAGCTGCCGACCAGCCCGCGAGCAGCCCCGAGGCCCAGGCCCAGTGCAGGTTGAAGCCGCCGCACGCCGCATCCACGTCCAGCGCCTCGCCGACGACGTAGAGCCCCGGCACGCGGCGCACCTCGCACGTGCGGTCGTCCACCGCCCGGACGCTCACGCCCCCGCGGTGCACCTGGCACTGTCGCACGTCACCGAGGCCCGTCACAGGAAGCCGCAGCCCCTTGAGCACCGGCGCTATGACGGTCGTCTCCCCTTTGGCCACAGGGCGCGCACCGTCCAGCGCCGCCGCCTCCAGCAGCACGTCGGCCACGGGCACGAGCACCATGCCGCGCAGCATATCGCTCCAGGTCACATCGCGCCCGAGCGAGGCGCGCAGCAGCTTGCGGCGACGGTTGAGGAACGCCTCCATGTCGCAAAGGCGCACCCAGGGCACGAAGTCCACGGCGAGCACGTCGCCGCGCTCGACCAGGCGGCTCAGGTTGAATGCAGCGATCCCCGAAACGCCGTACTTGCGGAACATCACCTCGCCCACCTCGCGGGACACCAGCCGCTCGCCTTCGTGGGTGCCCATCGGGAAGCCGTGGCGGTTGAGCTCTTGGGGCGTCATCTTCTCGCCGGGGCGCCACAGCTCGAGCGCCCCACGCACACGGATGTTGTCGAGGCGACGCGGCCAGCGCGGATCGGTGGCCAGCGGCCCCAGCGTCGGCTCCAGCTCGCGGAAGGAAAGGCCCTTGGGCAAAAGCTCGCGCGCGACGGTGCCTCCCACGGCCACGATAACCACACCGGCCCGCTCGAAGCGCCCGTCGGCCAGGCGCAGCGTGAACGGGGCGCCCTCGGCGCGCGGCGGCTCCACGGCTGCGACCTCGCATTCCACGCGCTCTTCCACCCCCGCCGCAGCGCAGGCCGCTCTCAGGCAATCGAGCACTGATGCGGCCTTGTTAGCCAAGGGGTACAGCCGCCCCTCCCCTTCCTCGCGCCACATCAGCCCGTGATCGGAGAAGAAGCCGAGCACACCGTTCGGATAAGCGGTGCTCGTCTTGGTCTGGGACAGCACATAGCGGCTCGCCCGGCATTCGAACTCGAAAAGCGCGCGCCTGACGAACGCGGCGTTGCGATAATCACCCTCGTCGGGCCGCGCGTTCGAGAAGTTGCAACGCCCGTTGCCCGTGGCCAGAATAGAGCGTCCCACGCGGTCGGAGGCCTCGTACACGACGACCCGCGCCGCGCCCGCGTCACCTTCTACGACCTCACCGGCCGCACCTCCGGCACCTTCCAAATCCCGTAGAGCCTCCCCGGCCGCCACGGCCGCAGCCAGCCCCGAGGCCCCGCCGCCTATGACTGCAATCGTCTTCGCTTCGCCCATGCTGCTTCCATCCGCTCGCTTCCCAATGCAATATATGCTAGAATACGACCAACGGACCAGCCTGAGGTGGATGCAGGCGGCACCGTCGTTTAGTCGGGACCGCTAGTTGGCGCTAGCGGTCCTTCCTATGTCGGCCCCTCCTGAGCGTCTCGGAGAACGCAGCCGCCTCCCTCAGCAACCCGACGACCGCAGTCGCCAGGCGCACGACGAAAACGAAGACGTCCAAGCGATCCACCTCCTTTCGCAAAAGAAGGCACCGCCTGGCGCTCAGGACTTACGGCCCGTCGGTCATCTGGCCATTCTAGCACGAGCGCCCCGCATGGCGGGGCGCTCGCTCATGACACACTATGTCGCTAGAACCTACTTGCTGTCCAGCTGCGGAATGGGAGCCTCGTCGCGCTCGTCGAGGTTGCCCTCGTAGACGTAATGCTTCGTCTCCTTCGCGATGAGCCCGGAGAGCAGCAGCACCATGATGATGTTCGGGATGGCCATAAGCGCGTTGGTGATGTCGGAGACCGTCCAGACCACCTCGCCCACGCCGATGGCGCCGAGGAAGGCCACCACCACGTAGAGCACCTGGTAGGGGCGGATGGCGCGCTTGCCGAACAGGTAGGTGACGCAGCGGTTGCCGTAGTAGGACCAACCCAGGATGGTGGAGTAGGCGAACAGAATCATGCCGAAGATGAGAATGGGCGTGCCGATGTAGGGAATGCTCGCGAAGGCCGCGGAGGACAGCGCCGCACCGGCGGTGATGTTGCCGGCCATGATCTCGGACTGCAAATCGGCGTTGCCGAGCATCGTGGACACGAGCACGAGACCGGTGAGCAGGCAGATGATGACCGTGTCCCAGAAGGTGCCGGTCATGGAGACGAGCGCCTGACGGGCCGGGTTGCGGGTCGCGGCCGCCGAGGCCACGATGGGCGCGGAGCCGAGGCCCGACTCGTTGGAGAACAGGCCGCGCGCGCAGCCGAACTGCAGGGCCAGCATGAGACCGGACCCCAGCGCGCCGCCGAAGGCCGCCTTGGCGGTGAAGGCGCTCTCCACGATGAGGCAGAACGCGGGCCAGACGAGCTCCCAGTTCATGCCGAGGATGACAACGCAGCCCCAGATGTAGGCGATGGCCATGAAGGGCACGAGCTTCTCGCACACATTCGAGATGACCTTCACGCCGCCGAAGATGACGACCGACACCATGATGACGATGGCAAGCCCGATGCCCCAGGCGGGCACGCCGGGCAGGTTCGTGGAGATGACCTCGGTCATGGCCGAAGACTGCACGGCCGAGCCGATGCCGAAGGACGCGATGGCCGCGAACAGGGCAAAAGCCCCGGCGCCGAGCAGCGCCCACCAGGGCGTGTTGCCGTTCTTGTCAGTGAAGCCGCGCTTCCACGCGTACATGGCGCCGCCGAGCATGTCGCCGTTGTGATCCTTCACGCGGTACTTAACGGCAGCGAAGGTCTCGGAGTACTTCGTGGCGATGCCGAACACGCCGGTGATCCACATCCAGAACACCGCGCCCGGACCACCCGCGATGATGGCGGTGCCCACGCCGACGATGTTGCCGGTGCCGATGGTGGCCGACAACGCCGTGCACAGCGCGCCGAACTGGCTGATGTCGCCGGGAGCGTCGGGGTCCTTGGTCACCGACAGCTTGATGGCCGTGGGCAGCTTGCGCTGGATGAAGCCGGTGCGGAAGGTCAGAAAGATGTGCGAGCCTAACAGCAGCACGAGCATCGGCGGCCCCCAAACGAAGGCGTCGATGCTGTTGATAACGTCAACAATCATGTCCATGTGGCGGTTCTCCTCTCAGTGAGCGCAGTGCGGCGGGACTTCAAAGCCAGCGGCTCGGCGCGGCGGTCCCGGCGAGGCAAGGCGCGCTCATCGGGCCTTCGCACTTTAACGTGCTAAAGTAGCCGCATTATAGAGGGAGAAGTTGAGCGTCTTTGTTAACAATGGAAGAATTCCCCGTAAGCGGCGGCTGCAGCAGCACCGGGCCGGGCGGTGCGGGCCGCCAGAGGAAGCGATCGGCCTGGGCGACACCTTCTTACAGCTGCGCCTTGTCCACGCGGGGCACGGGCTCGGCATACTCCTCGTCGAGGTGCCCGTCGTAGACGTAGTGCTTGGTCTCCCGGGCGATCATGCCCGAAAGCAGCAGAATAACGATGATGTTGGGGATGGCCATCAACGCGTTGCCGATGTCGGAGATGGTCCACACCACGTCCCCCACCCCGATGGCGCCGAAGAAGGCCACGGCCACGTAGATCACCTGGTACGGCTTGATGCCCTTGGGGCCGAACAGATAGGCCACGCAGCGATTGCCGTAATAGGACCAGCCGAGGATGGTGGAGTAGGCGAACGCGCACATGCCGAGCACGAGCACCGGCGTGCCGAACACGGGGATCTCGGCGAAGGCTGCACTGGCCAAGGCCGCTCCGGTGAAGATGGAGGGGTTGGCCAGGATGTCCGCGCCGATCTCCGGGTGCACGATCATGGTGGACACAAGCACAAGCCCCGTGAGCAGGCAGATGACGCCCGTGGACCAAAACGCGCCGGTCATGGAGATGAGCGCCTGGTCGGCGGGGTTCTTCGTCTTGGCCGCCGCCGCCACAATGGGGGCGGTGCCCAGTCCCGACTCGTTGGAGAACAGGCCGCGCGCGCAGCCGAACTGCAGAGCCATCACCATGCCGGAACCCACCGCGCCGCCGAAAGCCGCCTTCGGCGTGAAGGCGCATTCCAGAATAAGCCCGACGGCCTCGCCGAGCACCGGGGCGTTCATGCCCATGATGACCAGGCAACCGAGCGCGTAGGCGCCGGCCATGATGGGCACGAGCCACTCGCACACCCGCGCGATAGAGTTCACGCCGCCGAAGATAACGGCCGCCACGGCCACGACGATCACAACGCCCACGGCCACGGCCGGAATGGCGGGCACCGACGAGGTGACGATGCCGGAGATGGCCGCCGCCTGCACCGCCGAGCCAGTCCCGATGGTGGCGATGACGGCGAAAGCGGCGAAGGACACGGCACCCAGCGTCGCCCACCACGGCACGCTGCCGTCCGGCCGCGCGAAGGCGCGCTTCCACACGAACATGGCGCCGCCCAGCATGGCGCCAGTTTTGTCGCGAACGCGGTACTTCACGGCCGCGTAGGTCTCGACGTACTTGGTGGCGATGCCGAACAGTCCCGCGATCCACATCCAGAAGATGGCGCCGGGGCCGCCGGCGAGGAGCGCCGTGGCCACGCCGACGATGGAGCCGGTGCCAATGGTGGCGGCGAGCGCCGTGGCCAGGGCCCCGAAGCTGGAGATGTCGCCCTTGCCCGACGGATCACGGCGCACCGACATGCGGATAGCCTGGGGCAACTTGCGCTGGATGAACCCCGTGCGGAACGTCAGGTAGATATGCGTGCCGAGCAACAGCGCGATCATCGCCGGGCCCCACACGACAGAATCGATAGTTGTGAGAAGTTCAATCATGGGTGCGATTGTACTGCATCGAGGGGCCTTCCGCGCACAATGCGCCGAATGTCAACAAAGTGATGGGCGGAACCTCTACAGCTCGATGGGGTTCCAGGAGCCGTCGATGTCGCACAGCCACGCCTCGGCGTCGTCGATGGTGAAGAAGGTGAGGCGTGGATCGTTGGCATCATCCCAGTCCTCGCCGAGGGCGACCATGTGCTTGAAACCCTCCTCGCGGACCTCCGCGCTGGCGCGGTCTTCCAAGTTCGCGCGGCCCCGCAGGATGATCCAGCCGCGGCCGGGCTTCCAGGCGGTCAGCTCCACACGGGGATTGGCCTGCATTTCGCGGTAGCAGTCCTTGGTGGTGGCGGTGCAGAACTGGATCTCGCCGTCCTGCAACGCGGCGAAGCTGAAGGGGCGCACGTGAGGCTGGGCGCCTTCCGGGGTATCCTCCACTGTAGCGAGATACCAGGCGGGGACACTCGTGAGGTAGTCGACGATAAGCTCGTTTCCGGTCATTTGTGGTCCTTTCTCGAGATTGATGGTGCATTGCTGTCCGCGTGGGCCCGGAGGCGGAAGTGCCGTGCTCAGACAGCATTCAATGGCATTGCTCGATGAGGGCCATATCGTTCTCCTCTTGCCATTGAATGAACTGCGCGCGGCACCACCGCCTCCAGCCCCACGCTACTCAACTCAAAACGAAAGCGGAATGTAGTTGGTGGCGATGACGGCGGCGATCATCAGGAGGAGGGCGGCGGTGCCCACGGCGTCGCGCCAAGTGAGGCGCAGAGGTTCCAGGCGGGTGGTGCCGACGCCGCCATGGTAGCAGCGGGCCTCCATGGCGGCGCTCAGCGTTTCGGCATGGCGGAAAGCGCTCGTAAACAGCGGGATGAGCAGAGCCGTGAGCGACTGGAGGCCGCCGCGGAAGGGATTCGCGTTGAAGTGGGCGCCGCGACTTTTCTGGGCGCGGTAGATGATGCCGAGCTCCGTCATGAACTGAGGCAGGAAGCGCAGCGCGATGCCGAGGATCATGCCCAGCTCGTGGGCGGGGACGCCGATGCGCGAAAGCGGCGCCATCAGACGCTCGAAGGCCGCCGTGATATCGAGGGTCGTGGTCGTCAGAGTGAGCAGGCTCATCCCCATGAGCAGAAGCAGCAGGCGGCAGCCGATGAAGACGGCCGACTGCAGGCCCTTCTCGCTGATGCAGATGATGCCGAACTCGAAGTACACGTGACCGCCCTGGACGAAGAGCACGTTCAGGAGCGCCGTCAGCACCACGAGCACGAGCAAGGGGCCGATGGCGCGGATAGCCTGGAGCAGCGGGATGCGGCTCGCCGCATAGAAGCCCACGATGAACAGGGCCGCCACCGCGAGCGAGAGGGGCGTCGCCGCGCAGAACACCGCCGCCATGAGCACGAAGGACAGGATGAACTTCACCCGGGGATCCATAGCGTGGACGAGCGAGTCCTCGGGCCAGTACTGGCCGATGATGGCGCGATCAGGCATCGCCATCACCGCCTCTCAGCTGGGCGGCGATGTCGGCGGCCAGGGTGCGCTCGTCGTAGAGGTCACGCCCCAGCGTGAAGCCGGCCTCGCGCAGGGAAGCGGCGAAGGCCTCGGGCGCCGGCGCCCCCAGGCCCACGGCCTTCAGCGCTGCCGCATCGGCGAACACCTCGGCCGGCGTGCCCAGGCGGAACAGGCGCCCCTCGGACAGCACGAGGATGCGGTCGCTCAAGGCCGCCAAGTCCTCCATGGAGTGAGACACCATGACGATGGTGCGGCCGCCGGCGTGCAGCTCGCGGATGAGCCCCAGGAACTCCTTGCGGGAGAGCGGGTCCAGGCCGGCCACCGGCTCGTCGAGCACGAGCACCTCCGGCTCCATGGCGAGCACGCCGGCGAAGGCCACGCGGCGCTGCTGGCCGCCGGACAGGTCGAAGGGGCTGCGCTCGGAAAGCTCGTCGAAGGACAGCCCCACCAAGGCCAGGCCCTCCCGCACGCGGCGGTCGACCTCCTCGGCGCCAAGCCCCATGTTGCGCGGCCCGAAGGCCACGTCGTCGTAGACGGTGTTGGCGAACAGCTGGTTCTCGGGATACTGGAACACGAGCCCCACCTGGCGGCGTACTTCGGTGGCGACGCCCTTCTCGGCGAGATCGCGCCCATCGGCCAGCACCCGGCCGCACGTGGGATGCACGAGTCCGTTCATATGCTGGATGAGCGTGGACTTGCCGCTCCCGGTGTGCCCGGCGATGCCGAAGAACTCCCCCGGCTCCACCGTGAAGGTCACATCGCGCAGGGCCCACACGGCATCGGGCGCGTTGCCCCAATCGGCCTGGCGGGCGGCGTCTTTCTTGCGACGGCCGCGCTTCTTTTTCGCCTCGCCGCCCTCGTAGGAGTAGCTCACATCTACGAACGCAAGGCGCATAGCTCCTCCTTCAGGGCGTCGTCGGTGATGCAGGTGGAAACGGGAACGCCCGCGGCCTGCAGCTCGAGCGAGAGCCGGCAGGCGAAGGGCACTTCCAGGGAAAGCGCGCGCAGCTCGTCGGCGCGCACGAGCACCTCTTCCGGGGCGCCGTCCATGCGAACCTCGCCGCCGTCGAGCACCACCACGCGGTCGGCTGCGGCCGCCTCCTCCATGAAGTGGGTGATCATCACGACGGTCATGCCGCGCTCGTGCAGCTCGCGCACGACGCGCATGAGCCCGGCGCGCCCGCGCGGGTCGAGCATGGCCGTGGCCTCGTCCAGAATGAGGATGGCCGGATCCATGGCGAGCACCCCGGCGATAGCCACGCGCTGCTTCTGACCGCCGGAAAGCGCATTGGTCTCGTGGGCCTCGAAGCCCTGCAGGCCCACCTCGGCAAGCGCCCGGGTCACGCGCTCGCGCAGCTCTGGGTTCGGGATGCCGAGGTTCTCCGGGCCGAAGGCGACGTCGTTCTCGATGAGGCTCGCCACCAGCTGGTCGTCGGGGTTCTGAAAGACCAGCCCCGCGTTGGAACGGATGAAGTAGGTCTGCTCCGCGTCGCGGGTGTCGCAGCCGAACACGACCACCTCGCCTTCGTCGGGCAGGAGCAGCGCGTTGATGTGCTTGGCCAGAGTGGACTTCCCCGAGCCGTTGCCGCCGAGCAGGCACAGAAACTGCCCCTGGGGCACCGTCAGGTTCAGGTGCCGGAAGACGAAGGCCTCCCCATCGTAGGTGAAGGCGGCATCGCGGAAGTCGACGAAGACATCGGTGCTCATTAGCGGCCCTTAACCTGGTCTTTCTTCGGGGTGATGAGGTTCGAGATGACCTTGTAGACGATAAGCGTCAGAATGGCGTTCAAAAGGCCCTTCAGCAGGTTGAACGGGATGAGGATGGGCACGATCATGGCCACGACGGCATCGAGCGGCACGCCGAGCCAGGCCGGGGTGACCACGAGGTTGCCGAGCACGGCCATAATGACGGCGAACACGATGCCGAGCACAAGACCGATGATGGCGCCCTTCAGGGTGTGGATCTTCTTGTACACGAGCGCCGAGGGCAGGATGAAGCCAATGACCACGAGCAGGTTCATGAGCGCGCCGGTGAAGTCGGCGAAGAGGATGCCGTGGGCCACCACCGAGATGATGCCGCAGGCGAGACCCGCCGCCGGGCCGTAGGCGAAGCCGCAGACCGCCGCGGGCATGATAGAGGCATCGTAGGAAAGCCACGCCACGCCAGGAAGCAGCGGGAACTCAACGAAGGACAAGAGCACCGAGATGGCGCACAGAAGCGCGATGGTCACGAGCACGCGGGTAGACCAGCGGTTCGTGTTCGCCATGGTCTTCTGGGCCGTGGGCGCCTTGGCGGGGCGCACGGTGGAGGAACCGACAGCGGGGTGAGTCGTGGGTTTGTTGGCCATGATGGACCTTCTTTCTCTTCGCGAGGCGTATCTTCCGGAGCCGCTTCCCCTCGCAAAAAGAAAACGAGCCTGTATGAATTCCTTTCATACAGGCTTCCATGATGTCGCGCTTCCGTTTGCGTTGGCCCCATCGGCCGGGGCGCCGGAAGCGCGAGCGTCTGCCTCTTCCATCCGGACTGTAACCGTTGGCCCCGGAATTTCACCGGGTCAGCCTGCGCTTTCGCACAGGGTCGCGGGCTTGCCGGCGCGCAGAGGCGCCGCCGTGCTTACCGCCAGTGAGGATTTCCACCTCGCCCTGAAACAGAATTCACGGGGCACATTGTAGGCGACGCGAGCCGCGCGCGCAACCCCCAGGACCATCGGATACGCCCAGCCGTCGATAGCCGCCGCCGATGCCTCGGGGTGCCGCTTAGCGGCGACGGGGGTAGAGGACGTAGCCGCGGTCGATCTCGGCACGCGCCCCCGCGACCGCCTCGTCCCTCATGGGGCTGAAGCGGTCGTGGGGACAGATGTCCATTTGGAAGGCGTCGCCGACGGCGCCCGAGGCGAGCACCTCCTCGGTGGGACCCTGGGCCAGAACCCTCCCCTTCTGCACCACTACGAGGTAGTCGGAGTAGCGAAGCGCCAGATCCAGATCGTGGATGACCATGGCGACGGTCTTGCCCTCGCGTCGGTTCAGGTCGCGCACGAGGGCCATGAGGTCGTGGCAGGCGCCGATGTCCAGATAGGTGGTGGGCTCGTCCAGCACGATGAGGTCGGTGTCCTGGGCGAGTGTGCGGGCCACATGGGCACGCTGACGCTCGCCGCCAGAAAGCTGGTGCAGGTCATGATTGCGGAAGACCGCGACCCCGGCCCGTTCCATGGCGGCTTCCACGGCCGCGCGATCGGTCGGCCCGAGTCGGCCGCCCCACCCCAGGTGCGGATGGCGGCCGCAGGCCACCAGAGCCTCCACGGTCATGGGAGGCACGCGGGAGGTCTGGGCCAGCACGGCCATCAGATGCGCCCGTTCGCGCGAGGTCAAGGAAGCAGTATCGCGGCCGGCCACCTCCACCCGTCCCGCCGCGGGGCGCAGAAGGCCGGCAGCCAGCTTCACCAGCGTCGATTTCCCGCAGCCGTTGGGGCCGACGATGCTCGTCACCGCGCCGGCGGGAATGGCGGCGGAAAGCCCCTCCATGAAGGGGGCGCCCGCCCTGTAGGAGAACGAGAGGTCCTCGTAGCGGATGGCGCACTCCGACGCGCGCGCCTTAGCGTCGGCGAGACGCGCGCACGACGTCCTCTCGCCCTGAATGGCACGCTCAGTCAAGGCCGCCTCCTTTGTTCTTCAGGATGAGGTAGATGAAGAAGGGGCCGCCGATGAAGGCGAGCAGAATGCCCACGGGCAGCTCGTAGGGGGCGAACAGCACCCGGGCCAGAAGGTCGCATCCCACGACGAAGGCCGCGCCGGCCAAGGCGGACGCCGGCACCACCCAGCGGTTGTCGTGACCCACGAAGAAGCGCATGAGATGCGGCACCACCAGCCCCACAAATCCGATAAGGCCCGCGAAGCTCACGGCCGCGCCGGCGAGCACGGCGGCCACGGCGAGCATCCCCAGGCGCACGGCGCGCACGTTCACGCCCAGGCTGTGGGCCGCCTCGTCGCCGAGCGAGAGGATGTTCAGCTTCGCCGCGCCCGCCAGCGCCGCCGCCAGGCCCACGGCGATGTAGGCGGCCGGCCACGCCAGATCGCGCATAAGGACCCCGGACAGGCCGCCCACGAGGAAGGTGGACGAGCCGATGTAGGCGTCCGGGTCAACAATGAGGATGGTGTTCATGCCGGCGCCGAACACGGTGGTGATGGCGATGCCGGCGAGCACCACGGTAAGGCGGCTGAGTCCCGTGCCCAGCGACAGCGCGAAGATGATGAGCGCCGTCGCGAGCGCCCCGGCGAAGGCCGCCAGCGGCGTGAGCCACAGCGCCCCGGGAACGAGCGAGGCGGCCAGCAGCACGGCAAGCCCCGCACCGGAGTTCACGCCGATGACGTTGGGACTCGCCAGCGGATTGTCCAGGCACGCCTGGATAAGCGCGCCGGAGCAGGCCAGGGCCGCCCCGGCCAGAAGCGCCGCCAGCACCCGCGGCACGCGGACGTTCTCCAAGATGTTGCGGGCCGTGGCGGAGACGTCGCCGCCGAGAAGCCACGTCGCCAGCTCCGGCAGGCTCACCGAGGAGGCGCCGAGCATGAGCGCCGCCGCCGTGACCGCCGCAAGAAAGACGGCGGTCGCGGCAACGACGACGATGTTGCGGGAGACAGAACCCATGGCGCGAGACATCCCCCGTCGCTAGTTCTGCCCGTAGAGGTTATCGAAGAGCCCCTGGTAGGCCGCATCCCACTGGGCGTTGGGCTTTGCGAGGTACAGTGTCGGGTCCAAAGTGATGTAGCGGCCGTTCTGCACGGCGGAAAGCGAGCCCCACGCCGGATTGGCCGCCGTGGCCTCCTCGAGATTGCGCATGGCCGCCTCGGTGTCGTTGCCCATGGGGATGACGAAGATGAAGTCGGGATCCATCTCGATGACCGCTTCCAGGCTGAAATCTTTCAGGAGGCTTTTGTTCTCGTCGGCGAGGTTGTTCACGCCGAGGTCGGCCAGCATGGCCCCGGTCTGGGTGCCGGAGCTCTGCACGCGGGTGCCGCCGGAGAAGGTGGTGAGCAAAAGCGCCGTCGGCGGGTTCTCGGCCGGCACCGCGCCCACAACGGCGTCGATGGCTGCGGCCACCTTCGCCACGTTCTGATCGTAAAGATCCGCACGCCCGGTGATGTCGGTGAAGGTGCGCATGAGGCGCTCGTAGTCGTCGAAGGTGGTCACCTCGAAGTAGGCCACGGGAATGCCCGCGCCCACAAGCGCGTCGCGCAGGTCGATCTGGCTGGAGTCGCCGCCGCGGCCGCCGGTACCGCTCGTCATGATGACGAAATCGGGGTTAAGCGCCATGATGGCCTCGAGATTCACCGCCGTGAAGTCCCCTACCGTGGCCACATCCGGGCTCTCGATGATCCAGCCGGCCGCCGTGAGCGCATCGTCGGAGACGCCCACGAGCGTGCCCCCGGCCAGCTCCCAGGCGTTCGCGAAACTGCCCATGCAGGCCACGACGCGCTGGGGGTTGTCCACGGTGACCTCGTTGCCCATATCGTCGGTGAAGGTGACAGGGCCGGGCGCCGTTGCTTCCGCTGCGGGAGCCTCAGGGGCCTGCTGCTCCTGCTGGGGCGCATCGGCCGCCGGGGCCTCGCTTTCCTGCTGGCCGCATCCGGCCAACACCAACGCCAACGCCGCCGTAACAGCGCACAGTACAAACTTCTTCAAAACAAAATCCTTTCTATACAAAAACTCACCGGTTCGCCCAAGGAAGTCAGCGAGGGTTCGACAGGTGCCTGGAATTGGCCCGCCTTTGGGCCAAGCGGCCTTCGTGCCGCGCCGAGCCCAAAACAAGGGCCAAGGCCAGGTGCCTGTCGGAACCGCAGCGTCAGGACGTTCATTCGGCAATGGCCGAATGAACGTCAAGTTGTTGGCCATGGGCGCAGTAGTCGTCTTGGGCGAGGATGTCGCCGTCGTGGTAGTAGGCAGCACGGGCCCGGCAGCCGCCGCAGCCGTCCTTGTAATCGCAGGTTCCGCAGGCGCCGGAGTAGGCCTGGGTGCGCAGGCGCTCGAACACCGGGCTCGTCTTCCAAATCTCGTCGAAGGGCTGCTCCCGCACGTCGCCGGCCTCCTCGGTCATGTAGGCGCAGGGGCGAACGATCCCCTCGCTGCCCACGACGCAGTAGGTGAGGCCGGCCAGGCAGCCGCGGGTGAAGCGCGTGTCGATGCCCAGCTGCTTTGCCACGCGGGTGAACTGCGGCGCGCAGGTGGGCTTCACGTCGATGGACATTTCCGCCGACTTCTCCATGATCTCGCGAAGGAGCGCCTCGTTTTCCAGCACTTCCAAACTCGTCTCCTGGATGTACTCGCCGCGGCCGACGGGGATCAGGAAGAAGATGTAGTGGGCCTGCGCGCCAATCTGTTCGGCGAAATCGGTGATGGCGCACACCTCGTCGCGGTTCCAATCGACCACGGTGGTGTGCAGCTGGAAGGGCAGGCCGGCGCGCTTGCAGGCCTCGATGCCGGCCAGGGTGAGGGCGTGGGCGTTGGGCAGCCCACGGAACCGATCGTGCTTTTCCGCATCGAGGCTGTCCACCGAGATGCCCATAGCGCACGCGCCGGCGTCCTTCAGGCGGCAAGCCACCTCATCGGTGATGAGCGTGCCGTTGCTGCCGAACACCGGGCGCAGGCCGCGGGAGGCCGCATGGGCCACCAGCTCGTAGATGTCGGGACGCAAAAGCGGCTCGCCACCGGAGAAGATCATGATCTTGAAGCCCGCGAGGGCAATCTCGTCGATCATCTTCTTCGCCTCGTCGGTGGAAAGCTCGCGGTCGGTGGCCTCCTCGGCGTCCTGGTAGCAGTGCACGCATTTCAGGTTGCATTGGTTCGTGGTCATCCACGATACGATCATGTCGGGGTCTCCTCTCCCTCGCATGGACGCGGCCGCAGGTTTGGCAGCAGCCTTGCCGCAGGGCCGACGGCGGGTTTGCCGCACGCTCGGCCGCAAGGTGGTTTCAAGGATACCCAGAGCGCTTTTTGCGGGAATCGCCCGAACGGGCTAGGTTGGAAGGACACCGCGGGAGATGAGGACGCGCGCCTTAACCCATCTGCAGGGCGAAAGCGCGAACCGCATCGGCAAAAAGGCGCTCGCGGGCGTCGTCGGTGCCCAGGCGCGCCCAAGGGGCGTCGCGGGTGATGGCGGCCAGATCGGCGACAGCGTAGAGGAAGACGCCATCGAGAGAGGCGACGCGATGATCGATAAGCGAGCCACCCGCGCTGGCGTCGACGAGCAGCATCGGCCGGCCCCGGCGCAGGCGGACGACGCCCTTCATGAGGCGACGATCGAGCGAGGCGCCTTCCACGGCGCTTTCCGCCAAGACGATATCGGCATCGACGAGCAGCGCCGAGAGCAGCTGGGGGTCGGCCACGGGCGCGCCGAGCACGCGGGCGGCCTCCTCGCAGTCTCCATCGCAGAGCACCTGGAAGCGCTCTACGCCGGCGCCGAGGAACGCGCCGGCGAGGGCCAGCGAGAAATCGCCCGCGCCGGCAGCAAGCACGCACCGGCGCTCGAGATGGCCGAACACGCGCCGGGCCAGCTCCACGGCCGTCTCGGCCAGCGCCGCCGTCGAAGCGGACGCATCCGCCGCGGACAAGGCGCTGGACAGACCGGAGACCGCCGCAGCGAGCCGGGTCAGGGCATCGCCCAGCGTGGCCGCCTTCCGCGCCTCCGACAGGGCGCGCGCCCAACAGGCGGCCAGAGCGTCCGGCAAGCCCGGCGCGCCGAGAGCCCCGCGGCCTCCCGGCTGCGACAGCTCTCCCGCAGCGGCAAGCCCGTCGCATTCCCCGGGAAGCAACGCGCCTTCCCGGGATCCCCGAGCGAACTCGTCCAGGCCGCACAAGGCGGCGAACAAGTGAGAGGCCACGTCGATCCCCTCGGCGAAATAGAGCGCGCCGGCCACCTCCCCCTCGGCCACAGCGCCGAAAAGTCCGGCGGCGATATCGTAGGCGTCGCAGCCCTCGTCGGCCACAGCGTACAGCTCCAGCCGGCCGTCCGCGGCCACGAGGAGTCCCTCGCTCAGGCTCCGGTGCCCCGAGACGGCGCCGAGCAGCGCGCGGCGGGCGGCAGCGTCGGCCAAATGCTGGCTCGCCGATGGGAACACCGGGCGGCGCGGGTTCACGCCCGCAACGAACAGACCCATGGCCCTACCCCGCCGACACCGCGATGAGCAGCACTGCCGCCGCAAGGCCGGCAATGGCCAAAGCGTCGCGGGTTCTCGCCGACGCGGCCCAGGGTGCCAGAAACGACAGGGCGCAGAACACCGACCACACGGCCGTCGTCGCCAGGGAAAGCGCCACACGCGGCACCAGATAGCCCAGGTTGCCCTCGGTGCCGATCTGCGCCATGGCCGCGTAGAGCGCCACCAGGTGCGTGAACCCGATGAGCATGGCGGCGATGAGCACCGCAAGGCCCACCAGCCCCGCCAAGCGCGAGATGAGGGCGAGCGTATCCAGCGCCGGCGTGTTCAGCTCGAGCACCTTGGCGCTGCGGGCCGTCATAAGCCGGCGCTGGTACCAGTCGAGCGCAGCCGAGACGGCCGAGGTGGCGAAACAGGCCAGGGCGACGAACACGAGCACGATATGGGGCACGAGCAGCGGCCAGTGGTAGAAGGCCATGTTGTCGGCGCCCGCGGGGTCGAGGATGCGCAGCCACTGGGACACGAGGATCAGAAGCGCCACCACCGGCGCGGAGACGGTGGAGAAGGCCAGCCCACGGCGGGTGACGAGCAGCCCCACCGCCGTCACCACTGCCAGCACCCACGAGGCCAGCATGACGATGTTGGGGCCCGAGAGCAACGTGCCCGAGGTGCTCACCGATTCCATACCGATGACTGCGGAATGCGCCGCCACGGCGGTCAGATAAACGCCCTTGGCCGCCCGCGCGGCCCGACGGTGACCGCGCCTGAGGCCGAACGCCCCCAAGGCGCTCGCCGCGCCGTAGAGCAGGATGCAGAGTATTTCGAAGACGAACAGGGTCATGAGCGCGCTATCCTCCCAGCCTGAGGGTTCAAGTCTATCCGAGGGCGCCTTTCCCGCCATCCCCCGTTCGGGCTAATCAGCGGCGGCGCAGCAGGCCGGTCTCGAAGCCGTAGGCCACCAGCGCCGCGCGGTTCGCACGACCGCACTTGGTGGTCATGTGGGACAGGTGCGCCTTCACCGTCTGCTCAGAGAGGGAAAGCCGCCCGGCGATCTCCTTGTTCGAGAGACCGCCGGCGATGTAATAGAGAATCTGCTGCTCGCGCAAGGTGAACGCGGAGGCAGGGTCGGCGACGAAGATCATCGTGCGTCCTTCGAGCCGCGCCCTTAGGCGAAGTCGTACAGATCCTTGGCGGCTTCCTGGAAGTCCGCATAGGCCTCGGCGGCGATGACCTCGTCATCCACCAACTCGAAGGAGCAGGGCTGGCCGTCGGCGTCCACCTCGGTCACTTCCAAGACCACCACTTCACCAGAGGAGGTAGCCGGATGCTCGTCATCCACCGGGAAGAAGAACCCGAACGAGCTCTCCCCCTTCAGCACGAGCCCGAGGAACTCCAGTTCCACCTGTTCGCCCTTCTCATCGACGAGCGTGATGGTGATGCCCTCTTCGGTAGGCGGGCAAAAGTTAGGAGCCGAACCTTCACGAACCATGTTCGCGCCTTTCTCTCAAGCGTGGAAGAGCGTAGAGGGACACGGGGTGCTGCTCACCAAGCGAGTTCCGCAGCGAACGAAACAGCCCAGTGGGCTGTTTCGCCGAGCGAGGACTGTCTGAGCGACTGAGCAGTACCCCGTGGCCCGATCCCGGGAGAGCTGCTATTGCGCCCTTCCGTGGCGGTGCTTCTTTTTCTTGTTGTTCACCGGTTTGGGCTTGACGGCCGCCGCCACCGCCGCGGCGTCGGGCGCCTCACCGGTCGCCTCGGTCTGCTCGGCCACGTAGGCCTCGGCGCGGGCGTTGGCCTCAAGACGCGCCAGCGGCACCTGGGCGATGCCGGTGGAGGCAGAGTGGTCGAACTCGAACAGGCCTACTTCCGTGCCGTACTTCTTCTGCAGCTTCGCGAACTTCGGCTCGCGGGTCTTCCACATGCAGTAGAGCGGGCAGGCGATGGCGATGGACGAGTAGGAGCCGGCGATGAGGCCGATGGCCATGGCGAAGGCGAAGTCCTTCAGCGTCTCGCCGCCGAACAAGAGCATGGCGAACACCGGGATGAACGAGGTGAGCGTCGTGTTGATGGTGCGGATGAACACCTGGTTCATGGAGTGGTTGGCCATGGTCATGAAGGTGCAGCGGATGTCCTCGCCCTTCATGTTGTCGTTGATGCGGTGGAACACGACCACGGTGTCGTAAAGCGAGTAGCCGAGAATCGTGAGCAGGGCGGCGATGGTGTTCGGGTTCACTTCCCGACCCACCAGTGCGTAGATGCCCACCACCAAGATGAGATCGTGGAACAACGCGACGATGGCCATGACGCCCATCTTGTACTCGAAGCGGATGGCGATGTAGACGATGATGAGCAGGATGGACACGAGGAAGGCGATGAGCGAGCTTTGGATGACGCTCGCGCCCCAGTCGGGGCCGATGGTGGTCACTTCGAAGTCGCTCGAGGTCATGCCGAGGGCCTCGGCCACCTGGTTGGCATGGGCCGTGGCGTCCTCGGCCGAGGTGGTGGTGGTGCGCACGAGGAAGCCGGGCTCGCCGCCGGTCTCGGTGGTCTGGATGACGGCATCCGGCTCGCCGGCGTCGTTGAAGGCCTCGCGCATCTGCTCGGTGGTGATGTCGCCGGTGCCGTGGAAGGCCACCGACGTACCGCCGACGAACTCGATGCCGAAGTTCAGGCCGCGGAAGCCCACGATGGCAAGGCAGGCCACCATGGCCACGGCGGCCACGGTGAGGAACACCTTGCGGTAGCCGAGGAAGTTGATGTCGTGCTTGATGAAGCGGCCCTTGATCTTGCGCACGGCGGTGACGGCGACCGAGCCCGGCTCGCCCTCGCCCTCGGCGATGACGCGGGTCTCGGCGGCGTTCATCTGGGCGCCGGCCTCGGCCTCAGCCTCAGGCACGCCCTCGGCGGCGGCCAGCTCGGCATAGCCGCGCGATGCGTCGATGGAGTCCTTAATGCCCCAGAAGCCGGGGTGCTTCGCAATGACCTTCGGCGCGAGCAGGCGGATAAGCGGTGCCTTGAAGATGAGCATCATGGCGATGTCGCAGATGATGCCCAAGGCCAGCGTCATACCGAAGCCCTTGACGGAGGCGGCGGCGAGGAAGAACAGGCACAGCGCCGAGACCATGGTCACGAGGTCGGCGTCGATGGAGGTGAAGATGGCGTGCTTCACGCCGGTGATGGAGGCCGCCTTCACGGAGCGGCCCATGCGGATCTCCTCGCGGAAGCGCTCCACCGTGAGGATGGAGGAGTCGGCAGCCATACCGATGGTCAGCACGATGCCGGCGATGCCCGCCAGCGACAGACTGAACAGGTGGAAGGCGGAAAGGGCCGCCAGGATGCCGAGGTAGAGCACGGCGAACACGGCCATGGCCGCGGCGGTGATGATACCGAGGCCCTTGTAGAAGAACAGCAGGTACAGCATGACGACCGCAAGGCCGATCAGCGCCACCACGACGCCGGAGACGAGCGCGTCCTGGCCGAGGGTGGGGCCGACGACCTGGGACTGGGCGTACTCGAAGGACACCGGCAGCGAGCCGGACTCCAGGATGGTCTGCAGCGCCTTGGCGTCTTCCAAAGAGTACTGGCCGGTGATGGACACCTCGCCGTTGGGGATTTCGGACTGCACGGCCGGGGCGGACTGCACCTCGCCGTCCAAGATGATGACAATCTTGCCGTGGTCGGCCACCAAATCGCGCGAGGCGTCGGCGAAGGCTTTGGCGCCCTGGGAGTTCAACGTGATGTTCACGCTGTAGTAGGTGCTGCCCTCGCTCTCGCGGCCGATGGTGACGTTGGTGATGTCGGCGCCGGTGACGATGGGCGTGTAGGTGCCGGCCTCCACGGCCATGTGCTCAACCTGGCCCGAGGGGAAGGCGTTGCCGAACTCGTCGGTCACCGTGCCCTCGCCGGAGGTCTGGCCGGAGTCGATGGCGTTCTTCACGTCCTCATCGGTGAACGAATCCAGGCGGGCGAACTCCAGCGAGCCGGTGCGCCCGATGGTGGCGAGCGCCTCTTCCGTATCGGCCAAGCCGGGGATCTGCACGAGAATCTGGTCGCTTCCCTGCTCCTGCACGGTGGCCTCCGAGGCGCCCAGCGCGTTCACGCGGCTCTCGATGATGGCGCGGGACTTCTCCATGTCCTCGGGGGTGACCGACTGGCCATCCGTGGACTTCGCCGTGAGCACCACCGACAGACCGCCCTGGATGTCCAGGCCCTGGTTGATCTTCTCGTTGGGCGGGGTGAACAGCACCACCGACACAACGATGAGCAGAGTGGTGAGGATGAGCAGCCACACATTGCGGCGATCCGCCGTGCGGGCCGGCTTCTTCTTGACGTTGCGTTCCAATGCCATGGGATGCGACCTTCTTCTTTCGCGTTCCGTTCTCCTGCGCGCCCTGGTTCTCTTAGCGCGCTTCCGTTCTTTTCTCGCGCGGTGGTTCTTCTCGCGCGATAAGCGCCCCAGCCTCCCCCGAAGCGGCGCTTTCACAGTAACTTGCCTATTGTGCCACAAATGAACCGAAGGTCAACGCCTGATTCTGACATCACGACAACTAATGCGACATAATCGGGAGCGCCTCGGGAGCCTCAGGGGCGCGCCCCAACGTGACAACGCTCCTCCGCTCGGCGGCGAACCCGTGAAACGAGCGTGCTCCAACGCCAGAAGACCCCTCCACCCGGCGACGAGCGCGCCAAACGAATACACCCGCCTTCGCCTCAAGGCCGCAAGCTATCAATCTGGCTTGGAAATTGGCTTGGAAATCACGAAACATCGGAATACAGAGGGAAACGAACCCTACGATCGTCCAAAATGGCTTGGAAATCACGAAACATCGGCGATTGGCGCCTCTCGGCAGGCTATTTCCTTCATTTTTCTGAAGTTTCCCCAGGTGACGTATTACAACGAAACGCCTTTTTCGCTTTTAGCGCCGATGTTTCGTGATTTCCAAGCCATTTGAAGGCTGAGCACATGCGCTTTTGCCCCTAAACCCGATGTTTCGTGATTTCCAAGCCATCCGAGGGCCGGCAGGTTGCGGCGATGACGCCCTATCACGCACCCAACAGCGCCACGAGCTCGCGGCGGTTCGCGACGCCGCACTTCTCGTAGATGTGGCTCATGTGGGCCTTGAAGGTGCCCTCGGCGATGAACAGCTCCTGCATGATGGCCGGGCCGTTTTTGCCCTGGGCCACCAGGGACAGGATCTCAGTCTCCCGCGGGGTGAGGCGAGCATGCTCGGCCAGCTCGACCGCCCGCTCGTCGCGTCGCAGCTCTTCCGGGGTCTTCTCCACGAGACCCCCCGCGTCCAGAATGCGCACGCCCCAGCGGCTCGCCAGCTCCTTCTCGGACAGCAGGATGAGCGTAGCCGCCAGCATCATGGCCACCACCGCAACCGCGATGATCGCGTCCTGGGCGCCGGCGTTCATGCCGGCGGCGGCCATGGCCTCGGCGACTCCCTTGCCCCAGATGACGAACACCTGCTCGGCGCCTTTGATGGCGGCGAAGATGACGACCGTGACCCCGAGGCGCTTGGCGATGTCGTACAGAAGCAGCGCCACGATGATGCCCACGAGCGAGTAGCTCATGGAGATAAGGTAGCTGGACACCGCCGTGCCGAAGACGCCCTCGACGGGCACGAGCAGAAAGCCGCACACGATGAGCACGAGCGGCGAGCGGTACAGCGTCCCGATGTTGAAGCGGTTCGAGAAGAAGTAGGCGCTCGCGAACAGCACTGCCATGACGATGGCCGTCGAGACCGACGAGTGCATACCAGCGCCGGCGGCCAGCTGGTGCTGGCGCAGCCCGTAGGCGAAGGAGTACAGGGCCAGGAGCACGAAGATCTTCCACGGGTAGGTGAACTTCGGGATGACCGGCGAGGGGCGATCGGCAGCGGGCAGCGCCGAGAACGCCCGGCGCAGGCAAAGCAACGCCACCGGCGGCAGGATCACCAAAGCGCAGGCCACGCGCAGATCGTCCAGGCCGTCGCAGAAGAACACGCAGACAACGGCCACCAGCTGGGAGGCCGTCGTGTACAGGAAAATGCGGATGAGCGAAATGCAGCTTAAGACCTCGGCCCACAGAAGCAAAAAGAGGCCGAAGCCCGCGCCTCCCGCCGCCGCGCCCGCGGCCACCAGCGCAATGGCCGCCGGCTCTGCGACCAGGCCGGTGCCGGCCGCGATGAGGCAGAGCGACGCCGCGACCATCAGCGCCGCCGACGCTGCGCGCATGCGCCTCGTGGCGTTCAAGGGCAAAAGGCGGCGCGCGGCGAGCGCCACTGCAATGGAGATCAGGCAGAACGCGTAATCGAAGACGTCGTGCAGATCGAAGGCGGCCGGCAGCGCGAGGGCCGGCGCCGCCACGGCCAGCGTCACCCAGGCGCGGGCGCAGCCGAGCGCGAACAGATAGGGCAGGATGCCCCGCAGGTACAGGGAGCGGTCTTCCCTCCCCTTCCGTATGTCCTTCAACAGGTTCCCCATGGCGGCCATTATAGCAGGTGGCAGGACCGGCTGGCGGGGAGGTCGGTGCGTTCCGGGCCTTGCGACATCGAGGGCAAGGGGCCGCAAAGAAACTCGAGGACCGCAAGGGGACGCGAACGCACAAACAAAAGCCCGGCCGACGGGGAGGGAGCGTCGGCCGGGCACGGGAGGGTGAGACGGCGGGTGGCCTACAGGCTCGCCACCAAGCGACCGGTGTAGTAGCCCGAGGTGATGGCGCGGCCGATGGAGAGCCCCTCGATGTCCATGGGGTAATCCACGCCGCCGAAGAACTGGCCCGAGGCGTTGCCCACGGCGTACAGACCACTGATGGGCTCGAACTCCCCGTTCAGGCACTGGTGGTTGCTATCGACCACAAGGCCTCCCAGAATGGCCGGCAGCTTGTTGGAGCCGCGGGGGATGGCGTAGTAGGGGCCGCCCTCGATGGGCACGAGATACTTGGCGGCCTTGCCGAAGTCCTCGTCGCGGCCGGCGGCGCACAGCTCGTTGTAGCGGGCCACGGTGTCGGCCAGCGCGGCGGCGTCGATGTTCGTGAGCTTCCAATCGTTCTCGGCGGCGTAGGCGTTCATGGCCTCGGCCAGGCCCTCGATGGTGTCTGCGGTGATCCACTTCTCGGGGTTCACCTTGTTGTCGCCGTTGTACTGGGAGATGTCGTAGGGGCTGGCGGCCTTCCACTCCTCGTAGAAACTCTCCCAGTTCGCGGGCACCAGGCTGAAGAACTTCGCTGCCGTGGAGTCGGTGAAGCCAGCCTTCGCCAAGTACGGGCGGGCGAAGTTATTCATGTAGCCCATGCGGCAGCAGGTCTCGTCCATGAAGCGGTTGCCCTCCTGGTCGACGAAGAGGAAGGGCATCTCCAGGCGCACAGCCGCCGGCTCGCCGTGGATCATCTTGGTGTGGGTGTGCGGCGTCATGATGGCCCCGGCGTTCATGCCGGCCACAAGCGCGCTGCCGTCGCGGAAGTCGGTGAACAGCGAGAAGCCCTTGGTGTCCGGCGCGTAGTAATCGAGCATCTCCTGGTTGGAGGAGTAGTCGCCGCAGGCCAGAATGACGCCCTTGGTCGCCGTGAACAGGTGGTGCGCCCCGTCGGCATCCTCGCAGATGGCGCCCGTGACCGCGCCGGACTCGTCAGTGGCCAGCTGCTTGCAGGGCATGTTGTAGAAGAACTCGGCGCCGGCAGCGGCCAGATTCTCGGCGATCACCGTGGCGGCGGCGTTGTGGTTGCCCTCCACGTGGAAGTAGGTGTTGGCGTGCAGGTGGATGTCGTAGCCGTTGTAGGAGAGCACCGCGTCGTGGGGCTTGCTTTCCACGCCGCCCTTCGCCGCCTCCTCGGCCCACCAGGCCAGCGCCTCCTGGGAATTGTGGGCCCAGATGTTCACGAGGTCGCGGTTGGAGCGGTAGTCGCTCTTCCAGTTGATGAAGCTCACGCAGGCCTGGACGGCGGCCTCGTCGGTCTGGGTGAGGTCGATGGAGGCGGCCATGTTGCCGGTGGTCTGGGCGGCGTTGATGTTCTGCACGCAGGCCACGCGCGCCCCGGCCTCGAGCGCGGTGTGCACGGCGGACAGGCCCGACTCGCCGGCGCCGACCACGACGATGTCGTACTCGTGGGTCTCGGCGAAGTCGGTGATGGGCTCCTGGGGCGCGAGGAACGCGGGGCCGGCAGCGGCGCCCGTGTCGGCCAGGCCCTTCTCGGCGGCGGCCTCGGCGACGGTCTTGGGCTGGCCGCAGCCGGCGAGCGTGCTGGCGCCGGCCACGCCGAGCGCGGCCAGGCCGCCGAACTTGAACAGATCGCGACGAGTAACGGTGGTGGTCATGGTGAACTCCCTCTCTTTCCGTTGCGCGGGACGCCTCTCATGCGCCCTCGTGCCTCTCCTTGCGCCGGGCGCTCCTTCGCGCCCTGCGCTTTGTCGGGCGCCGCGCGCCCTCCTTGACAGATGCCGTCCGGGGAACCACGACCGCGGCCTTCACCGCCGCTCTCGCACTCGGGCAGCCTTCCAGCTGCCGCCCGAGTACGGCACCCCGCGACAACCTTCAACTGGTGTGCGGGCTCGGCGCCCCGTGACGATCCTCACTATGGACGCCGCCGCGCCATCGCGCATCGGAAAGCGAGCGAGAAAAAGATTATTCTCGTAATCTTTTCCCTAATCCTTTACTCTGAACTGGGAAAACTATTTTCTTGAAAAGCACCTAGCGAGGCTGCTCTTTGAGACAGTAATCCTCCAACGACCAGCCCATGCGGAACAGGATAGCTTGCTGATTCGCGAATTCCTTGCTTTGGGGGCGAAATCTTTTGCCCCGCCGGCGATAGCACTGCTCGGCAATGCGCCGCATTTCGCCCGAGCTGCCAATCTGCCCCGCCGTCACGGTGACGACCTTGTAGCCGTCCGTCTCCAGCGCCAGGCGCTTCTGGGCGTCCCTCGTCAGCTGCGAAGAGCTGGTGTGCTCGGCCGTCGAGTCGTACTCGATCGCAAGGCGAGCATCAGCAAAGAGGATATCAGGGACGAGCGTGGTGCGCCGCGCTATCTGCTGAGCCTTGTGGCTCGGCCGCAACCGCCGGTTTACCGCAAGGTCTGAGAGCTGAAAGCCGCCATAGCGGTAAGGCAGCCCAAACACCATGGCGAGAAACGCCTCTGGAGGAGAGGCCGCACCTTCCGTAACCCACGGGAGCGCCCGGCGAGCCTCCTTCACACCTTTAATTCCAGGGTTGGCGCGGATGAAGGCCTCGATGCGCCGCTTCGAGGTAAGAGGCTCACGTTGCCCAAGCTCACCACTCTTCCCTGCGTCGAGGTAGAAGCGGCCGCAAAGCACATTGCCCGCGCGAACGAGCTCGTGAAAAGGAAGCGACTGCGCAAGCTGCACGAAACAGAGCTCGGGACAGGAGACGAACACGCCGCTTTCCACGCGGCAGAAATCCTTTCCCTTCGGCATGCGAACCACAAGATGGCAGATCGCTTCCGACAACGGCCTTTTGGTATGAGACGTCGTAGAGACATGATGCGGCCGGGGCAGGAACGGGAAGATTCCTTCCAAATGGCGCAGTGCTTCAAGGACGGGCTCGCAATTCTTCAGAATTTTCGCCGACACCTTGCACGAGGCATCGGGCGCCGACGGCGCGCAAAGCCAGTAGGAGAAAGCCGATATGCCAAAGAGGATCAACCGCATTCGCGGCATTCTAAAGCTAATACTCGCCACTCGTTCTCAGAATAGCGCAGTACATGAAATATCCTCTGCTGAAAGCAAATGTATCATCTTTTGCCGAGCGGGTGCCCTGCTGCCGACACAGAGCCCCCGCGTCGCCCATACGCCACCTTCTCCGCGCGAAGCTGGCATGATGGCTTGAAAATGACGAAAGATCGGAATGCAGAAGAAAATCGGCGCTTCAATCGCTTGAAATGGCTTGAAAAACACGAAAGATCGGCAGTTGGCGTCCCAAAAAGAACGGTGATGTCTCGATTCGCAGAGTTTTCCCAGGTGGCGTATTACAACGAAACGCGTTTTTCGCCTCCGACGCCGATGTTTCGTGATTTTCAAGCCATTTCAGCAAGCAGCGCCCGCAGTTTTGCGCGCCAACGCAAGCAAGAGGTCGAGATGCCCCGCGTGGTGGGGGAAGGGACCCGCGGATTTGCACACAACGCGACATCGCCGAAGGAGGGCGGTCGCCTCGCCGAAGGACGGCCGTCCCTAAAATCGCATTTTGCAAGCCAGACAAAGGGAAACAGGGAACCGCTCGACATGAACAGGCGAGCTGCAAACGCGTTTAATGCAAGAACATGGCGTCGCCGAAGGAGAGGAGGCGGTAGCGCTCGTCGATGGCGTGCTGGTAGGCGGCTAGGATGTTCTCGCGGGTGCTGAAGGCGGAGACGAGCATCATGAGCGTGGAACGCGGCACGTGGAAGTTGGTGATGAGGGCATCGACCACGTGGAACTCATAGCCCGGCAAGATATAGAGGCTCGTGGCCTCGCGATCGCGGGCGACAAGAGCGCCCCGGCCGTCGTCGGCCTCGGGATCCCAGGCGCTTTCCAAGCTGCGGACGCTCGTGGTGCCCACGGCGATAACGCGGCCGCCTGCGGCATGGGTCGCGTTCACGGCGTCCACGGTGGCCTGGGTCACCGTGTAGAACTCGGTGTGGATGTGGTGCTTCTCCGGGTCGTCCTCGTCCACCACGCGGAAGGTGTCCAGACCCACTTCCAGCTCCACTGTGGCCCAACCGATGCCGCGCGCGCGCAAACGCTCGATGAGCTCGGGCGTGAAGTGCAGCCCGGCTGTGGGAGCGGCCGCCGAGCTTTCCCGGCGCGAGTACACCGTCTGGTACAGCTCCTCGTCGCCGGCGTAGTCGCGTATGTAGGGAGGCAGCGGCGTGTGCCCCACGGCATGCAGGGCCTCGTCAAGCGACGGCAGCGTCGTGGAAAGCCGCGCGACGCGTTCGCCGCGCTGGCCGTCCCGGGCCCAATCGATGATCTCGGCGGAGAGCGCCACCTCACCTGCAGCATCGGTGAAATCCACCACGGCCCCGGCGCCCGGCTTCAGGCGCTTGCCCGGCCGCACGAGCACCTCCCAGAAGGCCACGCGGTTCGTCCGCGGCTCGGGGCCTCCGCACTCGCGCAGCAGAAACACCTCGGCCGCCCCGCCCGTGCCCCGCTTGGCGCCGAGCAGGCGCGCCGGCATGACCCGCGTCTCGTTGGCCACGAGCAGGTCGCCCGGCCGCAGGTACTCGATGATGTCCTTGAAGATGCGATCTTCCACTTCCCCGCTTTTGCGGTCCATCACGAGCAGCCGGCACTCGTCGCGCACGGCCGCCGGCTCCTGAGCGATAAGCTCTTCGGGCAAGTTGTAGTCGAAATCATCGGTTCTCATGAAAAGCGCTCCTTTGAATGCATGCAGGCGCTATACTACCATGACCTACCTCAACTCGCGGGGGCCGGAGGCCGAGGGGGTGCTCGCAGCCCGCTGATCGCTTTATCCCCCTCCGAACGCGATAAAAGAATCAGCGAAGATGACGCACATAGGCGGGTACCATCCCGGCATCGCTGCTGCTGAAGTGGAAGCTGATTCTTAACGATCGCGTTCTCCGGGGGGCGATCAGAGGTCTGCGAGCACCCCCTCGGCCTCCGGCTCTACCGGTATTTCACGGATAGAAGGAACGATTTTGGCACTGTTCGATTGCACATGCGATGCCGTAAGCGGGCACGCCCGCGCGCTCACCTACACCACCGCCCACGGCGATTTCCGCACCCCCATGTTCATGCCCGTGGGCACCTCCGCCACGGTGAAGGGCATCACGACGACCCAGCTGGCCGAGCTGGGCAGCCAGGTGGTGCTCGCGAACACGTACCACTTGGCCATGCGCCCCGGGGCCGACCTGGTGGCCGAGGCCGGCGGCATCCACCGCTTCATGAACTACGACGGCCCCATGCTCACCGATTCCGGCGGCTTCCAGGTGTTCTCGCTGGCCGATACCGTGAAGCTCTCCGACGACGGGGTCACCTTCCAATCTATCTACGACGGCAGCAAGATCCACTGGACGCCCGAGGAGAACATGCGCATCCAGGAGCTCATCGGCGCCGACATCGCCATGCAGCTGGATCAGTGCGCGCCGTATCCCGCCACCCGCGAGTTCGTGGCGCGCGCCGTGGACTACTCCAGCGCCTGGGCGCGCCGCTGCCTGGCCGCCCACAAACGGCCCGACCAGACGCTCTTCGGTATCGTGCAGGGCGGCATGCACCTGGATTTGCGCTTGGAAAGCGTGCGGCGGCTGCGCGAGATCGAGGACGAGTCGCTGGCCACGGGCGGTCGGCGCTTCGGCGGCTACGGCATCGGCGGCTATTCCGTGGGCGAGGATCACGAGGTCATGTTCGAGACGCTCGGCGAGGTGGCCCGGGCCTGTCCGGACGATCGGCCGCGCTACCTTATGGGCGTCGGCAACCCCACCACACTCGTGCGCGCGGTGCGCGAGGGCGTCGACATGTTCGACTGCGTGCTGCCCACCCGCACGGCCCGCATGGGCACCGCGTTTTCCAGCGCCGGCCGCATGAACATGCGCAACGCCAAGTACGCCCGCGACTTCACGCCGCTCGACCCCACCTGCGACTGCCCCACCTGCAAAAACCACACGCGCGCCTACATCCGCCACCTCGTGAAGCAGAACGAGATGCTCGGCGCCATCTTGCTGTCGGTGCACAACCTGCATTTCCTGCTGGACCTCATGCGCCGCGCCCGGGAGGCCGTGCTTGCCGACGCCTACGAGGAGTTCTACGAGCAGTGGATGGAAAGCGACGCAGCGGCGGACTACTAGGGTATCACGTACCTGACGTCGGGAATCGCTATTGACAGGCGCCAACATCGCGCCTCATTCACGCTTTGGCGATAATCCATCGAAGCCAAGATTACAGTTTGCTGACAGCTGGCTACGAAACGTAAACGAGTAGCCTGGTACGCTGACAGCTTCGTGGCGCGGGGCTACACTGAGCAGCAGTTTTACTTAACGCGACTGCCGTCCAAAGAAGAGGAAAGAGGGCCGCGGGCGCCGGAATAGCACGGGAAAGGATCGATCATGACCGCTCAGCTCGCAGACAAGCTTCGCCCCTTCGGCATCGATTACGTGGATGCCATGGATCGCTTCGGCGACAACGCCGAGTTGTACGAGCGCTTGGCGTTGAAGTATCTGGACGACGGGCACCTCGTAGCGCTTCAGGCCGCTATGGAGGCCAAGGACTACTCCGAGGGCTACAGCCAGGCCCATGCGCTGAAGGGCGTGGCGGGCAACCTGTCGTTCAAGGATCTTTACGACTGCGCGACGCTCGTCTCCGACGCGCTGTACGCCGGCGAGTACGACGCCGCCGAGAAGCACCTCCCGGAAGTGGAGCGCACCCATGCGCTCGTTATCGAAGGTTTGGAAGACTGGCGCAGCGGCACGCTGTAGGCGCGGCGCAATCCCCGACAAACGAAAGCCCCCCGGCGCAAATCGTCGGGGGGCTTTTTCGGTTCGAGACCCGGAACTACAGCTCCACGCGCTCGAACATCTCGCGGGGAGCGCCGCAGATGGGGCACATGTAGCCCTCGGGCAGGCCGTCGGGATAGCCTTCCTCGATGTGGCCGCAGATGGTGCAGCGCCAGGCGATCCTCTTGCCGGCATCGGGCGCGCCGGCGGCCGTCTCGGTAACCCCGGGAACCGCCGCTTCGTCGCCCCCGTTGTAGGTGGCGGCCTTCGGCGGGGTCTTGCCGCCCTTCACGGCGTGGTAGTAGGCATAGGTGAGCGGGTCGCCGGAGGCAAGCACCTCGGCCTCTTCCACAACGCCCACGAACAGGTAGTGGCTGCCCACATCGATGGTCTCGGTGACGGAGACGGAGAAGCGCGCCAGGCCGTGCTCGGTCACGTAGGGCACCTCCGCGCCGTCGACCGCACTCGTGCACGCGGCGAACTTATCGGTGTCGGCGGAGGTATGGAAGCCGAAGGTGCCGATGAGCTCCATGGGCGCGTCCTCGGCGAGCACCGTGGCGGCGAAACGGCCCGTCTCCAGGATGGCGGCGGTGGTGGCGTTCTCCTTGTTGAGCGACACCGACAACGTGGCCGGCTCGCTCGCCACCTGGACAAGCGTGTTCACCACACAGCCGCAGCGGCGCTCGCCCGCCTTGGCCGTGATGAGATAGAGCCCCGAAGACAGAGAGCGAAATGCCTTGCGGTCAATCATAAAAGGTCCTTTCTGCAGGCCCGAGGACTGGATTCCGTGAGACCAGACCCCAAGAGCGTTGGATGCAATGACTCGCTCGATTATACTTCGTCTCGCCGACAAACCGCCCAAGGAGACCTATGCGTAACTCAAACATCGAACTTCTGCGCATCGTGAGCATGGTGCTTATCGTCATGTTCCATTTCAGCGTGCACGGTGCATGGCCGGAAGACGGCCCGCTCTCCTCCGATACGGCCGTGGAAATGCTGAGCTTCGGGGGCAAGCTCGGCGTGAACTGCTTCATGCTCATCACGGGGTATTTCATGGTGCACGGGCGTCTGAAGGTGCAATCGCCGCTGCGCGTGGTGCTGCAGACGTGGTTCTACTCGTTCGCGATTCTCGCGATATTCGCTATTGCCCAACCCGACCTCGTCACATCCGATCGCCTGCGCAAGGCCGTGACGCCCATCACCTCGGGAGAATACTGGTTCATCACGTGCTATTTGGCGCTTATAGTGACGAGCCCGTTTCTGAACGTGCTGTACCGGCATCTCACCGACGACGGGCGCAGACGCCTTGCGATCATCGGCTTCGTAGTGCTATCCGCCATCCCGACGATCACCACCTACAACCCCATCGGCAGCGATCTCGTGTGGTTCTTCTACCTGTACCTCGTGGGCGGCTGGCTGCGCGACCGCCCGCTATGGACGCGTCGCGGCAATGCCTGCGCCCTCGCGGCCGGCGTGCTGTTCGTATGGGCTTCGATGGCCGCGATCGGCTGGGCGCAGCGCGCCTTCGGGTTCGACTACGTGCTGCCCGACTATTTCATCTGGCAGTACATGGTGCCGACCTTCGCCGCGTCGCTGGGCCTGTTCGGCCTGTTCGCCTCCTGGGAGCTGCCGCCCATCCGCTGGATCAACACCGCCGCGAAGGGCGCGCTCGGCGTCTATCTCATCCACGACAACCCCATCACCCGCGCCTGGCTCTGGCCCCATCTGGCGCGGACGTACGCACTGGGCCCTGCAGCGATCCTCGCCGTGGGCGTGCTGTCAGGTGTGGCGGTGTACGCCGTCGGCGCCGCCATCGATCTCGCGAGGATAAGGCTTTTGGAACAGCCCATAATGGGGTGGCTGGAGCGGCGCTTCGCAGGGCCCCTACAGAAAGCGAACCAGTGGTTAGCGGAGACGGAAAGCCCCAGAGAGAATTGATTCTCCGATCACCTCTATGTTTCCCTTAGCTGGCGGCCCGCAATCGCTGATGCTTTGAACCAACGCCTGCCCGCCATCGAACTACCTGCCAAAGTACGCCCGCACCACCTCGATAACCCGGGCACGGTCTGCGACGCTCATTCCGTAGTAGAGTGGAAGACGGACCAGACGCTCGCTCACTTCCGTCGTATACACGTCTTTACCGTGGAACGACCCGAACCGCTCCCCTGCTGGCGCGCTGTGCAGAGGGACATAATGAAAGCAGGCCTGCACGCCGCCCTCTTTGAGAAAGCTGATGAAACTCGTTCGATCCTCAAGCGTCGGAAGCAGAAGATAGTACATGTGGGCATTCTGAACGCGATCGTCCGGAACGACCGGCGGTTCAACGAGACCTTCTTCTGCCAAATCGGCAAAAGCATTGTTATAGGCATCCCAAGTAGCCATACGGTCATCGTATATGGTCTGAGCCGCCTCAAGCTGACCCCAGAGATAAGCAGCATTCATGTCACTGGGCAGATAGCTCGACCCCTTATCGACCCACGTATACTTATCTACCTGGCCGCGCAGGAAGTTCGAACGGTTCGTTCCTTTCTCGCGAATAATCTCGGCCCTCTCGCAATATGCCGGATTATTGATGAGCACAGCACCGCCCTCCCCCATAGAATAGTTTTTCGTCTCGTGGAACGAATAGCACCCGAAGTCGCCGATGGTGCCGAGCGCTTTACCCTTGTAGGCACTCATAGCGCCTTGGGCGGCATCTTCCACTACCAACAAATCATGGGCCTTGGCAATGGCCATGATTTCGTCCATGTCGCAGGCCACTCCCGCATAATGGACGGGCACGATCACTCGAGTCCTTTCGGTAATAGCAGCCTCAATGGCAGCAGGATCGATGTTCTTCGTATCGGGCAGAATATCGACGAACACGAGCTTCGCCCCCATGAGAACAAAAGCCGTCGCCGTACTCGAAAAGGTAAAGCTCGGCAAGATCACTTCGTCTCCCGGCTCAAGATCGCAAAGCATGGCAGCCATCTCAAGCGCCGTCGTTCCGCTAGTGGTCAGCAAAACCTTATCGGCACGAAAACGTTCCTCAAGCCACGATTGGCAGCGTTTTGTGAAAGGGCCGTCGCCGCATATCTTATGGTTGTCTTCGGCCGACTGCCGCACATACTCCATTTCCGTACCGATATAGGGCGGAACATTGAAGTCAATCATCGGATAGGCTCCTTTTCAGATATCCCTCTTCGGTCCGCCATCGTCCGCCGATGACGAACCCATCTCAACTCGAAGACGCTCAGCAACACGACAGCAATTCCCGTACACGCCAATCCCAAATCGAGTCCTGGTGTTACATAAGAGAACCGAAGCTTGTGGCTTTCGCCATCTACCTCGACAGCCATGAAGCCGACGTTCGCTTTCAGTATCTCAACCGATTCCCCATCCATCGTAGCACTCCACCCCTCTGAGTACGGGACAGACACGAATACGTAGCGGGATTTCTCCCGATTCTCCCCAGCAGCGGTCGAATCGACGGCTTCCACGGAAACCGTCATAGCATTGTTTCCGAACGCCACTGATGCGGCATTTCCTTCTTGCAGACGCTCCGCATTCTCGCGAATAACTTCGACGGATTGAGTCGCGCCATAGAGTTCAGCAAACTCATAGATACCTACGCCGCCAAACGTCACCGTAATCGACGTGACAGGATCCTCGCTAACGCCAAGGTTCACGGCCCAATCTTCCTTTCCCGCATATTTGGGACTGGCGCTTGTGGATATTTCGAAAGAGCTTTCCCGAGCTCCATCTGAAACCGTGACCCAACACGTCTTCGCCGGAGTGAAGGAGGGATTCACGGCAAGGTCATCGGAAGCAAGCTGCGGCTCATCGGCAAGACGCTCCGCATCCGAAACGGGCAACGAGCGGAAACGCAGCCCTTCGAAGCATAGGTAGGTCTCGCAACCAGCACGTCCGCTGAGAGAAAACGTCACCGAGGCGTTCTTCTTCGTGACTAGAATGCGACCCCCCTGAACCGTGGCCCCATCGACTTCCACGACACCAAGTTGTTCCCGCTGCGTATCGAACCGCGGAACCGTACCTTCGGCCTTGTCCACTGCCAGGACAAGCGCTCGAGTAAGGAGTTCCTGGCGTTGAACCAAATCGAGCTCCTCATAGGCTTGCTGGGTAACAGCCGAACCGTACGTAAAAACAAGAGGAAGAGCCCTATCAGTCTCGTATAGCTCGTAAGACAATCCGTTATGGGCCTCCCCTAGCTCGGCTATCTTCACATAGCCGCCCGGGATCAAATTGGCGGCTTCGGTAGACGAGATATAGTATTTGGCCCCGAGCACATAATCGAGGGCAGCTCGCTGGCGCGTTCCGTCGAACATCGTGCTTTTCACATCGTCTGACAGTCCCATAGACTGGCGAAAATCATCGACGGCCTGATTGTAAAAACTCGAATAAAAGTCAAAACCTTTATAACCATGCACAAAGCTGCCGTTGCGTCCGTAAGTAGTGTCCGTTCGATTTATGCGATAGGTATCGTCAAGTTGCTCAAGGACAGAAGAGAGATCCAGCTGCTCTCGCGTGCCCCACACATGTCCGGCACGAATGAATTCCTTGCAATAGGAGCTACCAAGTGGACTCATGAAAAGACCGACGTGAACCGTAGCATTGGCAACGACGGCAAGAATAAGCAGAGCACACAAGCAGCGTTCAGTCAAAACCCGAGGCAAGGACGACGAGGGGGAACCCGCAGCACGTCGACGGAAAAAGGCCCACAGGGCCAATGCTCCGTAAATGCCAGCAAACATGACCACCGTAGCAAACCCCAGCAGTGTCCCCTCTTTGAACGCATAAACCAAGGCCCAAACAGCCACTACGGCAACAAGCGCGGTAAGTCGCCTCCATTGAAGCGCCGAAAAGCGAGGGATTGCGGGCACCAAGAGCACCGCCGCGTACGCTGCGCAAAAGCCGAGAATAACTTCCCATCGATCCGTGGGGTAGCCAAAGCCGTTGAAAACCGAGCCAACCTTCGCGATAAGAGCACCGATGAGGCACAGGGCGATCCCGCACCCCCATGCCCGTCGCTCGCGTTCATCCATCGAGTCCCGCGCGACAAAAAGAGCCAAAATCGCGATAACCGGAATCGCCCCCAACACCGAAGCGCTTTGGGCCTCGTGGTTGCCCAAAAGCACACTGGCAAAGCTCTCATAAAAATCCGCCGTCTGGAAGAAGGCGATATCCCGTACGATGCCAACGCGACCCATGGAGGTAAGAGTGATGAACATCGGTATCGTTGAAAATCCGACCAATGCAAATGCGGCGAGGAGGCAGAGGGCAAACTTGCCCGCCAGTAAAGCGAAATCTCCCATGGAACGCTCGCGAGGGTAAGCAAAATAAGTTATAAGGCAGTACATGAGCAAGAAAAGGCACGTCATGTAAGCAAAATAAATGGAGTACACGAAAATACCCGCCATGGAAACAATAAGCAAAAGCGGATTCTTGCCCACGAACAGCTTGTCGGCACCCATGAACACAAACGGAAGAAACACAGCGAAATCAATGAAGTTCGGATGGCGCAAAACACCCCAGAACAATATATACCCACACAGCACGTAGCAAAGCGCGCCCACGAGCGTTGCCCCTTTGCCCTTGCCGCGACTAAAACAATAGAAAGAGAAAGCGAGAGCCGCCAGATAGAATCTTAAGAACACGAGGGCATCGTAGAGCCACTCAGACGCCTCCGGCGGGCACAAAGCCGCCAGGAGGTTAATCGGCTCGTTGGAATTTCCCGATGCGGCAATAAGCCAGTCTGCCCCAAAGCCGATATCGAACGAGTACAGCGGAATCGCCAGATCGCCCGCTAAAAGCGAAACGGCAATATCTCGCAGCCACTCTCCTTCCGCAACCATGAAGGGGAAATACAGCAGACGTCCGTCAGTATCCCAGACAAGCGAACGACCTGACACGATAAGCGTTAGCGTCACGCCTGCAAAGGCGACCGCGCATACACCCAAAAGGACGAGAGCATAACGTCCCTTGCGAGTCGTCTCAGCAAGGGAGTAGCCGAAATAGTTTTTTTTGCCATAGCGATCGTCGGTCGTTCGCTCGATCATGAAACCAACCGTCCTTCATTATCTTAGAAGCACCAGAAAAAAGTCCGGGAGATCGACGTCGACCTCCCGGGCTTTATCGATGCCTTCACCTTTCTGGAAGAATGTTAATAGGATACCACTCGTGTACCGCGAGGGATGTTGTTGTATATCCATCGCGCGCATTCGATGTCAAGACGCACACACCCATGAGAGGCAGAGATGCCCAGACGACCATCCTGAATGCGCGACATGCTCCCCGGTTGGTACAGCACTGAATGGAACAGGTAGTTGCCATAGAACTGTGTCCAGTACCAGCAGGTATAGCCAGAACCGAAAGACTTACCGCGCGACCCTACGGTAAAGGTTCCCTTAACAGTCGGGGAACCAGGGGCGCCCGTTGTGCAATCCCAATACCATATCGGCTCCCAGTTATAGCTACTCCCACGGAAGACACCAACCTTGTGCGTGCGGCTATTAACCAAGATGATGTAATTGGTGTTGCTGTAATAGTTCTGAGCCTTGTTCCACATAGCCAGCTGACCGGCGGGCAGAGTGACGGGCTTCGTGCTCGTCTCCCCATTGCTATCAAATACATAGCGGCAACCGCCGATGATCTGGGTTCCAAAAGCTTGCTGGCCATTGCTGTAAAAGTACGACCACTTCTGTACGCCGCTCCACTTTAGCCAGCCTGTATGCATCCGACAGTCCGAGTCAAAATAATACCAGTGGCCATCGATCTTTTGATGCCAGCGAACCGCCTTACCATCAGACCAAGCGAAGTAATACCAAGCACCGTCGGACTGAATCCAGCCCCCTGTCTCCCGACCCTGGGAATCGTAGTAGCTTTTCGTGCCATCTTTCCAGGTGACGATGCCCTTCGTCATTCGAGAAGCAGAGTCGAAGTAGTACCAGCGACCATCCAGCTTCTGGCTCCAGCGCAGGCTCATGGCCGTGGAAGGGTCGAAGTAGTACTTGACGCCGTTGAAGCTGCGCCAGCCGGTGAGGGCGCGCCCGTCCCAGTCGAAGAAGCTCTTGGTGCCGTTCTT
>NZ_JANGBP010000119.1:0-427 GCF_024462535.1 Adlercreutzia sp. DFI.6.23 | reverse complement strand
CCCCCGCGAGGCGCTTTCTCTCGCGCTTCGCCTGATCGCGCCGGCGGACGGCCGTTTCCCGCGCGAGCTGCTCCTGCCCGCGCCCCTGGCTGTAGCCGCCGGGCCGCGCCGTCACCTGACCGGCCGCCATGAACAAGCACTGGGAGCACAGCGCATCCAGCAGGGCGCGGTCATGGGAGATCAGCAGGCCCACGCCCTTGAAGCGCGCAAGAGCCGCCGTGACGGCCTCGCGGGTGGGGACATCGACGTGATTTGTGGGCTCGTCCATAACAAGCAGATCGGGACGCTGCCAGAGCGCGCAAGCTACCTGCAGCCGCTTTTGCTGGCCACAGGACAAGGTGTCGTGGCACCACGGCCAGTCGTCTTCCACGTCTAAATCACGGCGAAGGGCCACGGCGTCGCGGTCGTAGGCAGCGCACTTTCCATC
>NZ_JANGBP010000118.1:0-427 GCF_024462535.1 Adlercreutzia sp. DFI.6.23 | reverse complement strand
GTACAAGCTCATGCTGCTGGCGGCCACAATTATTTGGGGGTTCGCCTTCGTGGTGATGAAGGACGCCGACGACGTGCTGCCCCCGGCCCAGCTCATCGGCGTGCGCTTCTTCCTGACGGGACTGCTCATGGCCGCTGTGTTCCATCGGTCGCTTAAGGGCGCGCTGAACGGGCCGTGCCTTAAGGCGGGGCTCGTGCTGGCCGTCGTGACCTTGGTCGCGTTCTGGGTGCAGACGGTGGGGCTCGCCGACACCACGCCGGGCAAGAACGCCTTCCTTACGGCCACTTACTGCGTCATTGTTCCCTTCATGCTGTGGGCCGTCGCCGGCAAGCGCCCCATCTCTCCCTGGGTGGTGCTCAATGCCACAGCGTGGGAGACAGCTGCTGATCCCGGCTTGCGGGATGTGCTACGATACCTCCAGACTGGA
>NZ_JANGBP010000117.1:0-427 GCF_024462535.1 Adlercreutzia sp. DFI.6.23 | reverse complement strand
GCCGTTGAAGGGGCTGGCGGCCTTTTGCTCGATGAGCACGCGCAGGACGCGGAGCTTCTCATCGCGCTCGGGCGTGATCTCGCGGGCGTAGCCAAGCAACTGCTCAAGCACGCTTATATCGTAGTCGATGTCCTGGCCGAGCTTCAGCCGGTCGAGATCGGCGGGATCCACGTGCACCTTCGACGAAGCGCGGTACTCCGCGAAATCGTCCTCGTCGTCGAACATGGCCGCGTCAATCTGCACCATGTCACGCTGGGCGACCAGCCGCTCCGCCTTATCGAGCATCTGCTTGGTGGCGAGGTTGCCCTCGTAGATGCGCTCAAGCGAGATTCTGAACGCGTCGATGGAGCTCTCCAGGCGCTTGAGCAGGTATACGCGCATGAGGTTGGCCACGGCCTGGGTGCGGTTGATCTGGCTGTCGAAGTCG
>NZ_JANGBP010000116.1:0-427 GCF_024462535.1 Adlercreutzia sp. DFI.6.23 | reverse complement strand
GTTTTATGTGCAGGAAGGTGTGACGAACGGGTTCGGTGAGCCGACGTTTCGCATGCAGGAGCGCCTTCGCGATGCGGGGCTCGAGGTGTCGAACGAGAACAACCAGTATGCCGACCATATCGGTATCGAGCTCCTCTACTGCAGCGCGCTCGCGCAGCGGGCGACCTCGAACGGCCTTGCAAAGGCGGAGGAGGCAGCTTTGCTGACGTCGTTCGTCGAGGCCGATTTGGTTCCGTGGTTCGGGCAATTTGCAGCGGCGCTGCACAAGGAGGGGGCGACCTATTATGGCCTTCTGGCCGATCTCGCCGGCGGTCTGCTCGGGGTCGTTCAAGCCGCTTCGCCGAATACGTTGGCCTCGGTAGCCTAAAGAAGGCCCCCTCGCTTAGCGCCTGCACCTGCGACATTATAGCGTACGCAGGAACAGGCG
>NZ_JANGBP010000115.1:0-428 GCF_024462535.1 Adlercreutzia sp. DFI.6.23 | reverse complement strand
CGCCCGCGCTCTTGGGCGCACAGGGCGCTGTCGGTACCGTAGAGCAAGCGCTTAACGGGAACATGGGCCGAGAAATGGTAGCCCGAGCGATGAAGGAGCAGCAAGTACAGCAGGTAGGCGAACGGGGCATTGCCCACAGGGAACATACCCGATGCGCTCACGAAGAACAGAGCCGTCAGCGCCACAATAAGGCGATGGTCGCCGCACTGGCCCTTGAGGGGGCCGGTGTCCCCATTGATGAACGCGCAGAGCAGCTCGAGTCCCTCGACTCGAGCGGAAACGTCCTCGGGAACCGCCTCGATGCCGGCCACCAGCCTGGCGTAGAGCATCTCAACGAAAGCGGGGGTGACCCCCTCATCGCGGTACTCCTCTATTGACAGCAGCACCTTGCCGGCATTGGCCGCCAGAAGTTCGATACCGCATTCCGG
>NZ_JANGBP010000114.1:0-428 GCF_024462535.1 Adlercreutzia sp. DFI.6.23 | reverse complement strand
CCGACTTCACGGCCGACGCCATGCTCATCTCCGCCAAGCAGCCCAATTCCGAAGACCGCGGCGTCTCCTTCGAGCCTTTGCTCGGGAAGGTGACAGCCCTGCTGGGGTAAAGGTTCGTGCTTTCGCGCGGCTCGCACCGGGAAGAGTGTGGGCCGCGTTGCAGAGCAGCACATCTACCGCAAGGGTTCGCTATTTTGCGAAATGATGCCGTAGGGCTGATTGAGGCTTCTCTGTATTTCACCTATTTTTTCCCTTATTTCCCTATTTCTTCCCTTATTCACTTATTCCTTCTCTTATTTTGGGTTCTGAAGGGAAGAGAGGTACGGAAGGGGCTATCTCGTCGCCCATTCGGCCCGTCGCAGCGAAGCCCAGTTCTTCATAACGTGTGGCAAGAAGCTGGTGGAGCGCTGCCCAGTTAAGGCTCTGAC
>NZ_JANGBP010000113.1:0-428 GCF_024462535.1 Adlercreutzia sp. DFI.6.23 | reverse complement strand
GGCGGCTACGCCCAGGTTATTCCCATGGAAGACATCAACCTGCATTTCACCGGCGACTTCCACGCCATCGGCGCAGCCAACAACCTTCTCGCGGCGCTTCTTGACGCGCACATCCAGAACGGCAACGAGCTCGGCATCGATGTGCGCAAGATCACCTGGAAACGCGTGGTCGACATGAACGACCGCCAGCTGCGCCACATCGTGGACGGCCTCGGCGGCAAAGCCCACGGCGTGCCCCGCGAAGACGGCTTCGACATCACCGTGGCCTCGGAGGTCATGGCCATCTTCTGTCTGGCCACCTCCATCACCGACCTGAAGGAGCGCCTGGGCCACATCGTGGTGGGCTACACCTACGACGACAAACCGGTCACGGCCCACGATCTGAAGGCCGAAGGCGCCATGGCCGCGCTGCTGAAGGACGCCCTGAA
>NZ_JANGBP010000112.1:0-428 GCF_024462535.1 Adlercreutzia sp. DFI.6.23 | reverse complement strand
GACCGGCACACGGTACTTGTCGGCCGTGTCGAAGGCCTTGAAGGTGTAGTCGGCCATCTCCTGCACCGTGGAGGGCGCGTACACGACGATGTGGAAGTCGCCGTGGCCGGTGGCCTTGGTGGCCTGCCAGTAGTCGGCCTGGGAGGGCTGGATGGAGCCCAGACCCGGGCCGCCGCGCTGTACGTTGACGATGACGCCGGGCAGATCGGCGCCGGCCATATACGAGATGCCCTCGCTCTTCAGCGAGATTCCCGGGGACGACGAGGAGGTCATCACGCGGGCACCGGCCGCCGACGCGCCGTAGACCATGTTGATGGCCGCCACTTCGGACTCCGCCTGAAGGTAGGTGCCCCCACTTTCGGCATCATCTTCGCCATATAGGCGGCCACCTCGGTCTGGGGCGTGATGGGGTAACCGAAGAAGAAGCG
>NZ_JANGBP010000111.1:0-429 GCF_024462535.1 Adlercreutzia sp. DFI.6.23 | reverse complement strand
ACCGTGACGGCCCGCTTGCGCGATCATCCCCATTGGTCCATCGAGAACCTCAGAATGCCCTCGAACACGGCGATGACCGTGGAAAGCGCCGCAAATGACATGAACACGAAGAACAGCGTGCCCCACACCTGTCCTCCCCACATCTGTTCGAACACGCTCGGCAGCGTGATGAACGCAAGCCCGGGGCCCGAGTCCGGCGCCACGCCGAAGGCGAAGCAGGCTGGGAAGATGATGAGCCCCGTGGCCAGGGCAACGCCGGTGTCGAGCACGCCGATCGTGGCCGCCTCGCCCATGAGCGAGCGGTGCTTGTCAATGTAGCTGCCGAAAATGGTCATGGAGCCCATGCCGATGGACAGGGTGAAGAAGGCCTGACCCATGGCCGCGTAGGCCGCCTCGAAGAACATATCCGGGCTACCGAAGATCTTCGGG
>NZ_JANGBP010000110.1:0-429 GCF_024462535.1 Adlercreutzia sp. DFI.6.23 | reverse complement strand
GGGCGCCTTCTTCGGAGCCATGGCGTCGGACTTCGGTAACGTGGGTTTCCACTTGCTGGGGCTGGCTATCACCTTCGGCATCATGATCCTCGGCGTGTCCCGGGGCATCGAGAAGGCGAACAAGGTGCTCATGCCCACCTTCTTCGTGCTGTTCGTCATCATCGCCATGCGCGTGGCCACGCTGCCGGGGGCGGAAGCGGGCTATCTGTACCTGCTCGTGCCCCGCTGGGAGGCGCTGCTGAATCCCACTACCTGGGTGTACGCGCTCGGCCAGGCATTCTTCAGCCTGTCGTTGGCCGGCTGCGGCACGCTGGTGTACGGCAGCTACCTGAAGCGAGACGTGGACGTGGTAGACGCGGCGAAGAACGTCGCCATCTTCGACACCATCGCGGGGCTCGTGTCCGCGTGCGTGGTGGTGCCGGCGGTGTT